>NZ_NRDO01000035.1 GCF_010231475.1 Citrobacter sp. NCU1
TCTGTCGCGACCAGGAGCACGGCGAGGTTATCCGGTTTGACGATCGTCGTGACGTTCTTGACGAGTTCCAGCGCGGGATTGTCGATGCTGAGTCAGGCAATCCTGACGACGCAGAAGACTCTACCAGCCCTTACGCCTACCTTGCCGGGAGAAAGTTCTTCCACCAGCGCCAGCGCTACGGAGGTATGGCATATCGGGAGGACCAGGGGCGAGTGTGTCACGGCATGGTATGTGCCGATACAGGGGAACGATGGGCGCAAGGGTAGACAGAAAAAAGGGGGCCATGACAGCCCCCCTTCTTCATTGCGATTTAGCCTTTGAAAAAGCCACTGACAGGATAGCAAATTGAACAACGCCTTCCCACAATTACAGATTTTTTCTTCTCCGTACCCGGACGTCGCTAACCGCATTATTGCGCTGTACTGCGAGGAAAAGCGCGGCCTGACGCTCTCGCGCCGTGACTTTACCGCCCTTCTCCCTGGCGTCTGTACCGACCACATCCGCAAAACAGTACGTGATTTGCTGGAAAACAAGGTGCTGGCGCGCAGTGGATGCCGTTACCGGCTTGCTGTTACTCCCGCCCGAATCATCAACATGAAACCCCACCGGCTGTACCGCGTGGACTTGCAGATCCTGCGGCTCATCCAGTCAAAGGGGGTCATTACGGCAAATGACATGCTGCGGGTTAACGGGGTGTCACGCACGATATTCCTTCGCGCTGCAGCACGACTGAAGCAACAGGGACTGATTGAGTCCTACCAGGAAAAACCATTCCCGGCGGCGTGTCGGTTCTACAGATTTAAAACACAGGAGATTTCCCATGAGTAAATTACAGGTTCGCAAGATTGATGATAACGCCGTTATCCCGGTACTGGCTGGCGCGGCGACGTTCCCCATCAAGGCGACTGATATTCGCTACGAGGCGACGATCCGCACCGGACGCGAGCAAGCAAAAGCGTACTGGCTTAAAACAGGCTTGCAGTTCGACGTACCAGAAGGCCATGTTCTGAAGGTATTCCCCGTGCAAGAGCTGGCGCACAAAAACCTTGCGAGACTCGCTGATTGTGTGGCGCTGGTGGAACCTGGCGACCATAACGAGCTAATCCTCCGGATGGTGATCGACGATGGCGGTAAATCCTTTGAACCACGAGCGGGAATGGTTGTGGCACGGGCCATGCTGGAGAAAATCGTGTCTCCGGAGCTGGTGGAAGTCGAAGAGTTTGACTTTCCAAAGCCGGTAGCCAAAACCGAAAAGGCGAAGAAAACCGTGACCGCTCAGGCAGAGAAGTAATATGCAATATCTCATTGGCAAGGGAATGAGCATTTTCGTTGATGACAGCAGCGTGATTGACCAAAACTCCATTAATCAGGCCTTGTTCATTCTGACCGGCTTCACCCCCATTAACACGGGAGGCTTCACTGTTTGGGAGAACGGGCGCGAGCGCTATTGGGTGCCGTCCGACGCACCAGACGAGGACATTGCAGCTATCACTGAGGAACTGAACGCACAAGCGATCGTGCCGTCCCTCGATGCTGATTTTGCGCAGCGGTTGTTACGTCTGGTGCCAATGGCGATCAATCCAATTGTGCAGGTGAATGGTCGCCTGATCGGTGGCTGGCAGGTAGAGAGCAACCCAACACCCAGTGATGGCGACATTATGACAAACGGTCATCAGTCCCATTCCTACCAGCACACCGTATTACCAATGGCTATTGCTATGGTGTTCCTACAGGCGCAGGGGATAGGCCAACAAGCCTGGATTTATACCGGCGAACATGACACGGCAACACCAGAGTTACATTACGTGGTCCCGCTTGATAGCAATCTGAAAGTGCTGGAAAACACCCCTACTTTCATCCGTGCGCCTGACTTAGACCAGTTCGCTGCTGTCGGGGTGCCTCTTCACGCTTGGGAAGATGCACTCACAACGGCCCTGCTAACGAAGGCCGCACGTACACCAGCATAAACAGCCCCGAAAGGGGCATTTTTTTACCCTTCTGCATCCTCTGCCAAGAGTTCTAGCATTGACGGTTTTGGCGCACCGGCAGCGATCTGAGTGGGAGTGTCACAGGCGTCTATTTCAGCTTTATGGCGAGGGTTACTGTCGGCGTCCAGCCACTGATGAATTAATCCGGGCATTTGCTTTTTGTTCATATCCGTCTTGAACCAGAGACTGTATGCGGTTCTTGAGCCACCAGCCGCCGCGTACTCTGCAAAATTGATAACATAGCCATCCACGCCGCGTTTAAATTCCGTGTCATCCATCTTGTTACCATTTAATGCCACGACACCGGAGTCCTGATAAACAGTGACTTTACGGTCGCCACAATCAAAATAAAGCGCCCGTTGGCTGGTGGATTGTGCTGCGACTGCCCCGGAAATTAGCAGCGTCGAAAGTAAAAGCCCTTTTATAGTGTTCATGCGTCCCTACCATACAAAATGTGTATTGAATTTATCTTTTTGATATATCAGGCATATAAGGGTAACGAACTTTTCACCATATTAATATGTTTCTTGCCCCCTTCCCTGTCCCATCGGCAACTGCCACGCCAGCCGTGGCGCGGGATTGAGGGGGGTCTCAGGTGGTTGGGGTAGCATGATTACCAAAATAACCAATAATATCTAAGGATTTAATTTAAATTAATATCCAAACAAAACTAATAATATATATTATTGAACTTAATGTGAGAATAATCTTGATTAAGCGCGAATGCCGTTAATACCTTTACGATTAACAGCCAGGCGGATACTTCTTAAGGGCATGATTAAATATGCCGACTCATGGTCCAAACCAGCAGCGCAACAACAGCAACAGAAGCAATAAATTAAATGCCGCCAGTTATGGCGGTCCCGGACTGGCTGTCATCCATTGCTGTGATAGCCCTATTTAACCTTAACAAACACCTTCCCCCGAAGTGCAAGATCAAGCCGACTCCATTTTAGGTGGCTTGATGCCTGACGCGCCCCCCTTTATGATGCTCCGGCCTGGATTATCAGGCAAAACACGGTCATACAGTCAGGTGGGCTGTGAGCCAACAGGCAAGCATGTCGGCTGCTGTCACAATCTTACTGACTCCCTTTGACCACTCAACTCATCCATAACCCAGTAATGGTGACTTTATGGTTAGAACTATGTTCAAACGACTCAGAGGTATCAAATGGCAAACCAAACTAAGAAAACAGGAGTTTCACTATATGAACAGCTAACAGCTATTCATAATTCGGGCCGTATGCCTGTGAAGGTTAACGGCATTATCCAGTTCAAACGCTGGCAACGTAGCAAGCAGGAATCCGGTGTGTATTTCGGATGCCCTCAAGAAAAGCTCCAGATGGGCCGCTACAATGACCCAACAGCGAAAACTGGAATCTGTTACGTCGCAGACTACGCTGTCACGGCAATTGCGGAATCGTACGGACGCGAGTATCACAAAAAACCAAACTGTAAGTTCAGTATCGGCTTCGATGAGGTTTCGAAGGCTCAAATGTGTACGTTGGAAACAACCCGTGAAACAACAACTATCGACATGGGAAGGCTGCTGGGCTTGCTTCATATCACAGCAGACGAAGTAATGGGCGATGGTCAGGACATCACACGGACTGTGACGGACTGGGCGGCTAATACGCCAGGACTCCATTATGACGGCATTACCTATATGTCCCGTCATTTACTTGGGGTTGGGACATGCACCGCGTTCTGGCAGCGCGAGGGGATGGATTTACCCCTCAAAGATGTTGATATGACACAACTGGACGAATACGTTGATACCGACAAGGAAAACTTCCCGCAAGGTTGGCCCGAGTCGGATATAGACGGGTTTGAAATTCTGACAGAAACGTTAGATTTCACAGTAGTAAATAACAACGAAGAAGACGTGTAAATCTAATGCCCGGCCTGTTAAGCCGGGTATATTAAGAAATGTGCCTACCGAAAATCGAAGCCTGATGTTTAATCTCTTCCCAATAATCCTTTACGTTATCTGACTTCATCGCAGTGATGACGTTGGGACCGTCCTCGCCAAAGAAGTACATGTTCGTAAAGAACGAGACTTTTGATACTGAACCCAAGTCATCACCAAGACAGGAAAGAATTTCCTCAAACCCGTCAACTACCTTTGATTCAGAAAACTGAAAGTCAGGAAATAAATAATCATTTCCAGGACGAACGGCAAGCAGCTTGTTCGCCTTCAGCTTATTATTAACAGTCTGTCTGCTAGTCTTCAGACGCTTTGCTACATCCCCAGCCTTAATCGTGCCACCATGCTCTTTAAGTTGCTCGGTGAATGCTCGGGTACCTTCATTTAATCTGTGGATACGGCGCAGTTCACGCTCAGACAACAGCGTGTTGTTCTCCAATATCTTTTCAAAGATAAACTGCATCAACTCGGTATCGTTCATGCTACTTGCACGAGATAACACTCGGTCTTTAGCCATTTGCATAATTGCTGTACTTGCGATGCTAACAGTTCGCTCAAGCAACAGTTTTTGCTCTTTAGGAATCTCTTTGTGTGGAGTGCTTCTATCTAAAGTATTCATAATTCAGCCCCTCTCTTTACACTTATAATAGATATCTAAGCGTAAATCGTCAAGCTGGATTATTAATTGAGCTATTCCTGTCTGAAAATTGTGTAGCGCCCCATCTGTAAGGTCAGGCAACCTGGTGACAGGTGATGCCCATAGAACGAATGGCAGTACACACTTCCGGGTTATCGTCGAACGCGCACAGGACGTTTTCGGGGCCGATGTTTCTGATCCACTCCCGCTTGATGTCTGCTGGTGGGCGGTGCTCCTTCTCTCCACGCATTATCAGACGGTCATAAGGGATCTGGAATCGTGACAACCAGGCCGCTGTCTCTGCATAGGCCACGTCTCCCCGACTGGTCAGAATAAAAATCCGATAGTGACGGCTCAATGCCACCAGCAACGCGATATTCGTAGTGATGGGTGTGTCTTTGTCACACGCCAGGCTAAACCGATCCCAGTTCGGCGCGTAGCCCATCAGGTCGGGGTGTGGGATGAGATGCCCCCGGTGGCTGGAGTCAGCCAGCGTGTCATCCAGGTCAAAGACAACGATATCCGCAGTGGTCACAAAAAAAGCTCCTGTCATTCGTGTGCGCGCAGCATAAATCACATTAATTCTAAGAAAATAATAAATTTGTATTTATCGAATAGAAAAATGATAGCTGTAGGACTTATACTAAGAAAATACCATCAATTCTAAGGTATTTTTAAAGGCTTATCATGCACAGTACAGAGGAACGTAATGCACTCTACGAAAAACAGCGCATCGCCGCGCAACGCCAGCGCGAACGCCAGAAAACCAAACTGGCTGATCCAGCTTATCGGCAACATCAACAGGAAAAACGCCAGGCAGCAGCGCAACGATCAGCTGAGAAACGGTTAGCCCGTATCCGGTCGCCGGAGTATCAGGCAGAACAACGCGAGAAACAGCGGGTTAAGCGCCAGGAGGCGGCGCAGACACCACGCAAACTACCCGCAGCACCTAAACCCCGCAAAACATCAACGCGGGGACTCAAAGGGCGAACCCCGACCGCAGCCGAACGCCGCGTAATGGATGCTCTCGCTAAACTCCCCTGCACTGCTTGCTGGCTGCACAAACACCACCAGCCGCTTATCAGTCTGCATCACGTTAATGGGCGTACTGCCGACGGCGCGCATATGGACGTGATCCCGTTGTGCCGGTGGCATCACCAGGACGCGGCACCAAAAGACGTCCGTGAACAATATCCGTGGCTGGTGCCAGTTCACGCCAGCGGCATTGTCGGCGGCAAGGCTGAATTTGCGCACCTGAACGCATCAGAAGAGGATTTGCTACTCATGGCCTATGAACAAGCCGGAATTGTCAGGGAGGCGCGCTAGTGGCCCGTACAGCGACAGACCGGATGTTAAACCCACACGGGCATGTTTATGTGCTTGATGGCCTGACCGGACACCACATCTGCAAGATTTGCGGTACTTGTGAACGCCGGAACGGGCAATACTGGTGGGCGGGAAAGTGGAGTAAGACAGAGCCGCCGTGCGGCCTCAATACTGATAAACAGCGGGACTGGCATACCGCCGCCAACCCCGATAATGAGAGAGATAAATAATTTATTGACGCGGGAAATGACAAAGTACAAACCGCATAAAATCCTCGCAGCCGTTGTGTTCCCTTGAGGGTACTTTTGACAATTTAACTTCCTGCTTTAGCGCGGTTGGGAACATCAATAGCCAGTAAGGGGCCGCAATAGCGGCCTTTTTGCTTTCTGGAGGATAGAAAATTGAGTCAGAAAATTGCTGTCTTTAGTCTCTCAACAACAACCCCGTTCTTTATCACCGGTATCTATAACGATAACACCCTGATAATGAGCGTCCCGAAGTCCCTCCCCAACTCATTAAAAAAACAGCGCGAAAAGGTGATCCCTGCCGTTCAAAAGCTGCGAAATTCCGGCTTTAAGGTGCTGGTGGAGGAAACCAGCGGGACAATCGCCAGCGAGTGTGGTGCTCACCACGTATCCCTCAATACGCGGCATACGGACGGACGTGCTGCCGTTCTCGTCGGTATCGAGCGCTACAACGAATTACGGCTACAAAAAGCCATTTTGCTCCCTGAGAAAAACCCCGGCGCGTATGAGATCCCCTCTTCCATCGTGGATGTCGATTACAACGCTGCCGGTGACGTGGTGTATCACATCAACTGGCAGGATATCAGGCCAGAGCACCGACTCACGATCCTTTGCTGTTTCTCCACGGTGTACCATCCGGTCACGTCTGCTGATTACATCAACGCCATGACCGGCGGGGGCGAAGAACGCGAGGCAAACCCGTTTTTTCGTACCTTTGCCAATCTCATCCGGCATCAGGACGTCACCAGTGCAAACGCCGTCCCTGCATCCCTTTCCGGCAACCGCGTCAGTGAAAATGAGGTCATCCTGTGAGTTATAACCGCCTGGATGATCGCACCATTGACGATCCTGTCTTGCTGGCATTGTTCCATCAGGAGGTCATTGCTCGGGCCACCAGCTACAGCGCCGATAACATCCCGTACACCATCAAAGTTGATGAGGTTTACCGTTCCGATCTGGCGGCGTTTCGCTGTTACGGCAATATGGAACTACGCTGGGTGTTCCGTCTGCTGGCGGGGCATGAAGCAGAAACTGAGGCAATGTCCGTTGGCACGACGTTCACCGTGCCGCCGGTGGCCTGGATACGTGACCGTATGCGTGATTACGCGTCGGGATCGGTGGAGTTAACCAGTGGCTGATTTCCCACGCGCCAGCAACGGGCGCTATCAGACTGAGGGACTGAGTGCGAAGGAGTTTGAGCGCCTCTTCAACCAGATTGAGAAGGACAAGCGGAGTAAACGCCGTGGCGCGCGCCGTACCCTCACCCCTGCATCACTGAAGAATAAAACGGTCGAAGACATTCTCTCCCTGGGGAAAAAGAAACAGGCCGGTACGTTCTTCACGGTTGACGATCTGAAGGAGTTCGAAGGGCGCCGCAAGGATATTCGTACCACGCTCAATGCGGGTGTTGCCGGGATAACCTACGCCCAGCTTATTGCTGGCAGTGAAGCAATCGACGTTAAGCGCGCAAACAACGCCGTGGACGACGGTTCAGGGATTAAACGCGCCGTTCCATCATCTATAAAACATAACGTCGTTACCGTCAGCGTGGAGGCGTCTGACCGTTCCGAAGACCAGCATCACCGCGTCAAAGTGCGCTTTGAGGAATGGGATACGCTGATTGACGAGCTGGGGGACGAGAAAAGCGCCGTTAAGGTGGCGAAAAAGCTATGCGCCGGTCGCGTGTCCTTCGACTGTGATTGTGGTCGTCACCAATACTGGTATCGCTACATCGCGACCGCCGGTAACTTTGCACTGGCTCCACCGAAAGAATACGCCTATCCCAAAATCCGTAACCCGAATCTCAAAGGGATCGCCTGTAAGCACGTGATCCACTCAATGACGCGTCTCCAGTCGGCGAGCTGGCAACTACGCATAGGCCAGGCCATGCTTCAGGCCGCAAAACGTGTCGGGTTCGGTGACGACAAGCGGCGAACCACGAAGCACTTCACCGATGAAGATAAAAAGGCGTTTAACAAAAACCGTAGCTCTCAGACCAACCAGGCGGCATTGCGTCAGGAGTGGGATAAATACCAGCGCCGACAGAAAGCCCTGGGTAAACAGATCGCGCGGGACGACACGAAGTTACGCTCACTGAGCGATAAGCTACTTAAAGCCAGAAAGATGTCGAAAGCGCAACGCGCCAGAGCCGAAGAAAACCAGAAAAAGCTAAAACTCGAACAGGACAAAAACAAGCTACTGCAACAGCAACTGACCGACAGTTTTAAAATCAAACGACAGGCGTTTATTGATGCGCTGGTGATGACGGGTACGCCACCAGCGAAAGCAGAACAAATGTTTTTGGACTACGTGAAGAAAGGCGGCGGTTGAGGTCTACAGCGGGGGGAATGACGGCGACCGGTGAAAACGGTAGCCGTCATGGGATGTTCTTAGAGAAACCACTCGGGTTTCACACCAAAGCGCGCGGAAAGCGCCTTAATGTGGGTAATGGTTAATGAGCGCTGCCCGGACAGGATCTGGCTTACCAGTGATTTAGAGCCGATCTCGTTCTTCAGGTCAGAGTATGACAGCTTGTACTGGTCAATCAGAGTACGCAACAGGGCAACGCCCACCGGCATTTCAGCAATCGCTTTATTGAACTCCGCAAACTGCTCGCTGCTATCTTCAAAGTCGGCAATTTTCGCCGCCAGGAAGTCAATCAACGGGTTTTCATCATCGTTCTCGATGAGGTAATCCACCAGCGCCAGCGCGTCACGGTAATCTTTCTCTGAGGCACTGCCCCCCAGGAAGGGGACAGCGGCTACCAGTTGTTTTGTTGCTTCGATGGCCTTTGTAGTGTCGGCAATCATTCTTTGTTCTCCCTGTAATAGCGGTTCAATTTGTCGTATTCAGCGTGGGTGACGATATGCTTTACATAAAAGCGCTTATTCACGAAGTTGATGTAGGCGATCACTCTTAAATTATTTCCTCCTACGTCCAACACCCACCACTTGTTTCTGTACTTAAAGTTATCAAGGCTTGGTACTGCTGCTCTTAACTCTGCCGGTGATGTGAAGTCATTTTCACGTACCAGGCGATACAGGGCGAATATGGCTAACGAGTCGTTGGGATTTCGCCTTGCCGCTACCTCAAAAGGTTCCTTTGATATGACGTGCATCGTGCGTTTCCGTTCATCCGTTTACATTATGTGAACACTATAGCAAGCCCACAGACCGTTTACAATATGTGAACGGTGCTTTTTCTGTCCCCATCCACAAAACACAATCTGACTAAACTGCCCTCCTGACTGAATACCCCCATCAGCGAGGCATTGAATGGGCCGTTTTGATGAATGGTTAGACGACGAACAACCGGAACCAGCCGCACCAGTTGACTATCAGGTTGTCCAGCCAGAGGACAATGACGAAATCACGCCACCAGCCGCTACCGATATGGATCAGCTGGTGGAGGGCGACACCGCAGCCCCGTACCCGCCGGAGGAAGTCTATTTTGATGAACCTGACGCGCCGGAAACTGAGGCTGTCGCCGCGCTGCCTGGCGCATTAGCGGCACGGGATCAGGACACGTCGCTGAAGCCGCGCTTTAAAGGCCACTCGCCGCTTAACACGATGGTGCGCAAAGACTGGATGAAGTTGATTGACCGGCACCCGGACAACTTTGACGCCCTGCTGTTTCGTCCTGATCCCGAGGACGTGGGCGAAGTGGATGAGGAAAGCGGGATTGAAAGCCCCTCCTACACCGAACTGAACAACAACCAGCGCGATTTGCGCTATCTCGATCCGGTGCTGGTCAAAGTGCTGGACTGTCCTGATGAACGGGACGCATTTCAGGCCGTGGATTCGGACAACGAGCAGGACGGGTTAGGCGACGAACTCCAGCTACTGCGTATCGCCGCAGAGAATGTATCTATCGGCTCTATCCTCACCTGGAATGAAGAAATGGCGTCCGGGAAGCTGGCGCAGCGCTGGTGGTATGTACACCGTATTTTCAGCTTAGGGACTCAGCACGTCGGCTCACTGTATTACTGCATTCCGGCGCGAAATATTGATTCAACAGAAGGAGGGATCGCGAAATGACCAGGGAGCTACTGGCTAAAACCCGTCAGTGGGAAAAAACGCGTACCGGGAAATTTGAGATAACCGGTTTTGCCGCCACTGATGACGCCGTTGCGCGGGAAATTAACAGCATTTTCAGCAATGTCGTTGTGACTCACGTTACCCGTGATCGCGAGCGCTTTGCGGCGTTCCTGGCGCGCGCACCGCAGGACCGCGTATTTGTGGGCAATTTTGACAACGTGGTTGAGTTTTTGGGGGCCGTTCGCCGAGCGGCTGCTGGACGACGCAGTATTCCATCCAGTGAATCCATTAACCGCGATGCTATGCCGTTTATCAACATTTCCCGATCCTTTGATGCTGACTATGACAGCAACGACAACCAGCGTGACCGTGACGACCTGGCTGATCTGTATGGGTCGGACGGCATAACGCCAGTCGCAGAGGTGTCTGCGACTCAGGTAGTGCTCACCTACAACGTCACCCTGATCGCCGCCGAGAAATCCACACTCAGCCTGATGTGCAATACCCTGGCATCATCAATGCGCTGGCGCGAGTCCACCAGCTTTACGGCAATTGACCGGCTGGTACACCTGCCCGTCGAAATTGATTGCTCATTCCAGGACGCAAAGGGGATCGGGTACAGCGATTTATCAACACCTATCATGGAAAACCGTATCTTTGCAGCACAGGCAACGCTTACCGTCATGGCTGACATGATGACCGCCTTCGAGGTTGATGCAAAACAGATGCGCGTTAACACCTACAGTGGCGTGGAGGGCTAACGATGGCACAGTTACAGCAATACTTTTTGCAGTCGGCAACGCTAAACGGAGAGGTTATCCCCAGGGAATGGATAAACACCGTTCTCTACATCGAGAAAACGGAACTGTCTGGCCCGATACTGCGTCTTGAAGTCAGGGACGCGACCGGTTCTGTCGTTGACGACTATAAAGCGGCATATGGCGCTACGCTGGTGGTCGAGACTGGCGACCCGACCGGCGACCGGAAAACCATCAAAGAAACCTTCTTTGTCACATCAGCACCGGCACAGGGCGACGTGATCCAGATAACCGCCGTTCATGACACATTGAAGCAGATAAAAACCCCCTCCAGCGGCGCAAGGCTGTACTCAAACAGGCAACCAGGGGACATCCTCAAAGACTTCGCCGGTAAACTCACGGTCGAGGCTGACAAGTTCAAAAAGGCCGGGACTTATCATCTGAATATGGGGGAAAAGCCGTCGCTGGTACTCAGCCAGATAGCCGCCGATAACGGCGCGCTGGTGTGGATGGCGCGCGGTAAATTCTGCGTCAAAGAAATGGCGCGTTTGATTAAGACAAAAGCCGCAATGGTCTATGAGGCCAATAACCCATCGGCGCAGTACACGATCAGCCGCTTAGAAAACATCAATCAGGACTTTGCCGCCACACAGGGGAGCCAGTACCGGTTTGTCGGGTACTCCGAAACGGACGGGTATATTGAGTCCGGGGACAAATCCCTGCCCGTTCGCTACGTTTCTGATGCTGATATGGCGACCCTGAAGAACATGCAACAGGTGCTGGTGCCAAAACTGGATCTGGAAGTGTCGGGTAACTCCGATATCTCCGCCGGAATGGTGATCGGTATCCAAATCCATCGCTATGACCAGCAAAACCAGGTGGATGAGTCCCTTCCGAAAAACTTCATTGTCGGGCGCGTAGCGCATTACGAAGACCGCGTGTCGTATATCACGCGCATGGTGTTAGGAGTGCCATACATTGAGTAAGAAGAGAGCCGTCATTGTAGGGACAAAGCACCCTGCCGGGTTAATGCGCGCACAAGTCAGGGTGCTACCGGACTGGAACGGCGTACCAGATGACGCGCTACCGTGGGCGGAATACATGATGCCCATTGGCAACGCCTTTACACCAACCATTACCGGCGATCTGGTATGGGTTGAATTTCCGTACCTTGATGTGCGAGGACGTCCTGACACCCGGCGACCGTTGATAGTAGGCGCGGCCTCCGATTCCCCTGGCGGTGTGCCGAACGTCGCCCCTGAAGCGTCCGGGCAAGGCTCAGCATGGGAACCACCAGCGGTTGACGGCGCACCGGCGCGCCCACAGCTTACGTCGAGTGAAGACTTTGTAGTACATCGCAATAACATTCTTGAAGTGCGTACTGCTGGTGGCGGGTATGAGATAGCAAATACGGCCTCCGGTTCACGCGTGGGAATGAATGAGGCGGGGGACATCTATATTTTGGGCCCTGGCAACATGGTCTTTGATGCTGGTGGAGACTTCATCGCTAAAGCCGGTGGCAAGATTTTGCTGCAAGCCGGGGCGGATTTAGGACTGACGGCAACCGGGAAACTGAGTGGCAAGGCTGCATCGGTGGACTTCTCAAAATAAATAACATCAATTCTAAGGCGTGATGTGATTTAATACCTTGTCTTTTTTGGGTAGGTAATCACAGGATGAAATCTCCGTTTTTAAAAAACGTCTGTATCTATACGCTTTCGCGTGAGTTCTCACTGTCACGCGAAGCATTTCACGAGCAACTGTCTCATTTCGCTTTCAGCGCTTGCGGCGCACACGACATGGCGACGTCGGGCTGGACGAACGTCACCCCGGAGACAATGGTTGCCGAGCATGAAGGCTCATTCCTGATTTGCTACTGCAACGAAAGCAAGATTCTCCCCGCGCATGTGGTTAACGAGGAAGTCGCAAACCGCGTGAGTAAGGTCGAAGCCACACAAGGCAGAAAAGTACGCCGTGCCGAGCGTCTGAGCCTCAAAGATGAGGCGCTGCAAGCACTTGTCCCCCGCGCATTCACTAAGTTCACGCATAACTACGTCTGGATTGACCTTAACCACCAGCGCGTCATTGTTGAAGCCGGGAGCGCCAGAGCCGCCGAAAACATCCTTGCGCTGCTGCGTAAAACACTTGGCTCACTGCCTGTCGTGCCTTTGATGATGGAAAATCCCATTGAACTGACGTTGACCGACTGGCTCAAAACGAACCAGACACCGACGGGGTTCACTTTCGGCACTGATGCCGTGCTCAAAGCCATTCTGGAAGATGGTGGCGCGCTACGCGTCAGTAAGCAGGAGCTGGTGAGTGAAGAAATCTCCACGCACCTGGACGCCGGAAAGCTGGTAACAACCGCCGGATTACGCTGGCAGGATCGCATTTCGTTTCGTCTGAATGACGATATGACCATTAAAGCGATCCATTTCGCCGACGAGCTGCGCGACCAGAACGACGACATCGAGCGCGAAGACATTCACTCCCGGCTGGTGGCTGACTTCATTCTCTTTAAAGCTGAGTTCACTGACATGCTGCGCGCGCTCACTACCGCGCTGGGCGGTGAGTGTGAACGCTAATTTCACGGCAAACCACCAGCTTACCTATGGCTCAGTCTGTAGCGGCGTGGAAGCCGCTAGCCTTGCCTGGGAAGGATTAGGGCTAAAGCCGGTATGGTTTGCTGAGATAGAAAAATTCCCGTCTGCAGTGCTGGCGCACCACTGGCCCAACGTCCCTAACCTGGGCGACATGACGCTGATTGCCGACAAGATCCGCGCCGGTGAAATTGAAGCGCCTGATGTGCTGGTAGGAGGTACGCCATGCCAGGCGTTCAGTCTCGCTGGCTTGCGTCAGGGGATGGACGATGAGCGCGGTCAACTTACTCTTGCTTTTGTGGAGCTGGCAAATGCCATTGATGATGTTAGAACCCGGCATGGGAAAAACCCGTGCATTATTGTCTGGGAAAACGTCCCAGGCATTTTCAGTAGCGCCGACAACGCATTCGGCTGTTACCTTGCCGGATTGGGTGGCGAAAATGTGCCATTCGAGCCAGGCGAAAAGCCAGAACCAAAGAAAAACAGCAAATTCTGGCGCTGGAGCAAAACAACCCGTCAGCATATTCCAAAATGGTCAAAGTCAGGTTGTGTTGTTGGACGACAGCGCCGACTGGCCTGGAG
This sequence comes from Citrobacter sp. NCU1, assembly GCF_010231475.1. GTDB lineage: Bacteria > Pseudomonadota > Gammaproteobacteria > Enterobacterales > Enterobacteriaceae > Citrobacter_D. The sequence goes on from NZ_NRDO01000035.1 coordinate 14,101, forward strand.
AGTCCTTGATGCCCAATACTTCGGAGTGGCCCAACGACGCCGCCGTGTGTTTGTTATCGCAAGTGCTCGAAAGGATGTTGATCCCTCCAAAATACTTCTTGAGTCCGACGGCTTGCGCCGGAATATTGCGCCGAGCAGAAGCGCGTGGACGGAAATTGCCAGCGCTACTGGAGGATGCACTAAAGTCGGTAGCCACTGGGACAACCCATCAAACCCACACCCAACCTTAAACCAGTCCCATAACACCGGGGGAATTGGTGCGAGCAACCAAGAATTATTCGCCCAGCGCGGCAGCGGTATCATTTTAATGGCGCATGGTCAGGGAGGGGCAGAGATAAAAACCGACGATTCTGCACCGACCCTCACATGCAACCACGAAGCACCTATAGCTGTATTAGCATTCCCTGAGTACATGAGCGGCACACAGTGCGCAACTATGGAAGGTATTTCGCCTTCACTTATGTCACGAAACCCAACAGCCATTGCTTTCAATAGCAAAGATTATGGGCAGGATGCCGCCGAAGAAATAGCACCAACTTTACGAGCAAGTGGAAGCGTAAACAGCAACCAGAATGCAGGAGCACCACCAGCAGTTGCTTACGGAATCCCAGGTAACTGGATTGGCAGGGCCCCGGAAAATGGCGGTAACGCCGTCGAACCAATGAATGACATTTCTCCATGCCTGACTGTTTCAGACCGGCATGGCGTCGCCTATGGATTCCAGCCGCGTATAGCGCGCAACGGGCGCGGTGATATGGGGGATATCTGTCACACGTTGAATGCTCAGTCAGGTGAGACGGGGAAAGGTGATGCTGCGCCGTGTGTCGCAGTAACAGGTTATTCGAATCGTGATCCCCAAAAGTCAATTCGCCGCCTCACCCCACTTGAGTGTGAACGTCTCCAGGGAATGCCGGATGGACATACTCTGATCCCCTCCGAAAAAGTTAAGAAGTTAACGACAGAAGAGTACGCGTATCTTCGCTCTCACTTCCCAGCACTGACAGCAGAACAAGCGTACCGGCTTGCCGCCGACGGCCCGCGTTATAAAGCGATTGGTAACTCTATGGCCGTTCCCGTCATGCGCTGGCTGATGACCCGCATTCTTGGGGAATTACCCGTTACTACCGCACCTGTCACCCCTTCCCCTGTTCCTGATACCGGAAAAACAATGACACCGAAAAAACGCAAATCCACTAAAAAAGCGAAAGTGGAAACGTCCTCTTTTGTGCGCCCGTTCCTCAAATGGCCCGGAGGGAAATACACTCAGCTTAATCAAATTCTGCCGCTGATTGGCACGGGTAAGCGCCTCATTGAGCCGTTCGTCGGTGCCGGTTCTATCTTCATCAATGCACAAGGCTTCGACCAGTACATCGGAGGGGATACCAGCGCCGATCTGATTGGCCTTTATCACGGGCTACAGCAAAACCCCACCGCGCTGGTGGACAAGGCCAAAGCGATGTTTGAAACGCTTAACACCAGCGATGGCTACAAGGACGTGCGAGAGAAGTTTAATCGCCTCCACTACACACCGCTGGAACGCGCTGCAGCGTTTCTGTATCTCAATCGTCACGCGTTTAACGGCCTGATGCGCTACAACCAGCAGGGAGGGTTCAACACGTCTTACGGTCACTACAAAGCCCCTTACTTCCCAACGAGTGAGATAGAGTCCTTCTCGAATATGGCTGCATCTTGTGAGTTCCATTGTCAGTCGTTCGTAGACACGATCCGGCTGGCTGGAAAAGACGATGTGGTATTTTGCGATCCCCCGTACATGCCATTACCCGGTAAAGACGGTTTCACGCAGTACACAGACACGCCGTTTAAAGACGAGCACCAGTGGCAATTGCTCAATGAAATGGTTGCAGCCCACCAGCGAGGCGCGCGCGTGGTCGCCACGAACTCAGGCAACGAACAACTGATTGAGGCCTATACTAAAGCTGGTTTCAAGGTGAATGACCTGTTTGCGCGCCGCTCTATGTCCTGCAAAGGAGATACGCGAGAAGTCGCTATTGATATCGTGGCAACGCTGGGGGTGGCATGAGTCCACTCGACAGTTAGACCCTTTGCTGTGATAGCAAAAAGCCCACCGGAGTGGGCTTTATTTTTAGTCTTTTTTCGTCTGTCTCAGTAACTTCATGACCTTTTCCGGCGGCAACTCTGCCAGCGCCAGCAGCCCCGCTTTGACAACATCGGTACGCGTCAGGCTTACTTCGCCCTCCGCCGCCGCTTGCTGCAAATGAGTAGTTATCTGGTTCAGGTAGTTGTCGGTCAGTGACACCGTAACAGGGCGGCTTTTAGCGCGGCCTTTTGGTGCAACAATTGCAGCAGTAGTGGCAACATTAGCAGTGCCACCACTGATAAACGCCTCTTCACCGGGTTTGCTTGCAGCGCGGTTTCTCACAAAATCACCTCATCAACTAACTTACGGATTTCTTCTTTCGCTTTCTCGTTATCCGCTTCAAAAACGGTTGTGCTGGTGGCCCATGTATCACGGAACACCTTACGGTCACAGATTCGGTTTGAAGCCTGAGACATTGCCGGGAAGTCCCTCAGCACTTCCGCCGCCAGATTGCCTTCATTCACAAACAGGTTTGTCGGCGTCATGTTCAGGACAAGGTAGCCACGAACCTTTTCGTTAAAAATTTGCGCGTTAGTAAACACGTCACAGGTATGAGGAACAACATCCAGATCCATCTGTGACGGACGCAGCGGGGAAATAAACACATCTGCAGCCATAAGCCCGGAGCGCAGTTCGCTACTGTCTCGTCCTGCACTATCCGCGATCACATAGTCGTAATGCTGTGCCATTTCCAACAGGGTATTTTTGATGTTGCCGGTCGCAGAGACAACAGGTACGCGCGGCAAGTTTTCATCCCGGTTGTTGTACCAGGTAAGGACAGACTTCTGATCATCAGCATCGACAATCATTACGGTTTTCCCCAACTCCAGCAGGTACGCCGCAATAGAGACGGCGAGCGTAGATTTACCCACGCCGCCCTTTTGAGATCCCAGCAATACAATCATCGTGTAACTCCGTGTCATACTGTCATATTGAATGACACTATTATAATGTGACGATAACAAAAAAAACAAACATCACCTGCCCTCTACATGCGTATTTCACGGCATAAATCACAGACCCCCTATCCTGCCCCTGCGTAACCAACACAGGAGGCGCTATGAGCGCAGCAGGAACGATAGATTCCGTTTGTTCGGGACACGGTGGCTTCCCATCAAGGAAAACAGCAGAAGCAGAGCCATTTTTAACTATCAACGGCAAGCCCGTGCTGGTGGATGGAAACCTCTTCCCTGACCACACAGACGGCAACTCCACCCACAGCGGCGTAGCGGTATCTACGCGCCCGTGGTTCACCATTAACGGCAAGCCTATCGCGTGTGTATCCGATCCCGTGTCGTGCGGTTCAGTGGTTGCCACCGGCGACGATTTTTTTCAGGTGGCATGATGTTAGATAACGACAAACAAATTGATGCTTTCGGCATACTCACCGCTCAGGGAGCTGCAACACCGGCGCCCATCATTCGTTACCGCGAGGCTATCAGTCTCGCTGACGGCTTAAAGCGGGATATAACCGCGCTTTACCTGGATGACGTCACCTATCCCCCTTCCATATCAGAGTTCACCGGCAAGCTGCCCGGATACATCGACACCCTGACAAAATCCAGCGCGGAGGCCAGCAGGTTTATCGCAGCCATTCAGGGTTACACCACTCCGTCTGATCTCATGCAGATGAAAATTGGCTGGGAGTGCTACGCCAAAGGCAACCGCCTGAATCCGGCACCGCCTTTTGCGCTGGTGGAAGGGTTATGTGACACCGCTGTTTGCGAAGGCCTGACCGACGTGCTGAAGCAGATCACCTTAACCGGGCTGGCTGGCGCGATGACCACCATTAACGAGCTTATGCTTGCCGCTGCCGTCCCGCCCGGAGACGAAGGAACGACAACACCGCCCCCACCGCCGCCCAGCTTTACGCCGGAAGAAATTGAGGCACTGAAAGTCGCGACAGAAACGCTATCCCCGCATTTTTCGACGATTGATGCCACCAGCAAAGTAACCAGCGATTACACAGACCGAGTACAAACCTCCACGGCGTTAGCAGCAAAGTCTCTGAACGATGCCGTCGCCATCACGCTAACCGTCGGACTGACAACCGATCCGGTTATGTCACAAGCCATCGCCGCAATCATGCCACCAGACGTGATTAGCGCGCTGAAAGAGGATTCAAAATGTTAAGCACCTGGCGAACGCCGGTCATAGCCATCGTATTAGCCCTGGTCAGTTATGTACTGATAAAGGGATATAACGCCTATTCCGACCACTGGGAATATGTGAGCACCCTGGAAAATGACAACCAAACGCTGACTGAAGACAAAAACGATCTGAATGAGCAGGTGAGCAGCATGACCGTTGCCATCCATCAGCAACAGCAGGAAAACGACGAGCTGGTGGCGGAGCTGGAAAGGCGAAGGTTACAGCAGGTCGACAATGAGCAAAAAGAACGTGAACTGGAAGAACAACTCAAAAAGCATAAGAAGGAAACATCAGATGCAATTAGGAACCTCACTAAGCAACTTCAGCAGTCTGGCTTTCGCGATTTGCGTCTCCCTGATGATGTTATCCGGATGCAGCGCGAACGAGCCGAAGAAGTCAACCGCAGAGCCAGTGGTAGTGACAAAGACAGTGGAGCGTCCAAAGCAGGAAGCAAAAGCGTACCTGCCGTGCCAAATAGATGAAGCCCCGCCGGAATATCTGGAGCTATACCCGGCCTATACAGCGAGACTGTTTGACGTGTTTGAAGAATGTAACGCCCGAAATGCTATCCGGTCTGATTACAATATGAAGTTATGACAGTGTGACTGTATGACAATGAGTGACAAAGGCTGCGAATGCGGCCTTTTTTTCTATCTGCTATTCAAATACGGTTACTTTCATAACGGAGGGAATAAATACGGTTAGTTTCATAAAATACGGGGCATAACGGCCCGTCATCCTGCCTTACAACCACCAGCATCCGGCTAAAACATGCAACTAACCGTACCAGTAAACTAACCGTATTCGCAGGAGCCAACATGCAACTAACCGTATTATGAAACTAACCGTAATTGACTCAGCCCGTAGCCGTCAGCTTTGGTGAACGGGAGTGAATAATAAACTGCACTTCCCTTCCCTTCTTGACCTCGGAGAAATCCAAATAGCCTATCGACACCAGGTCAGCCATAGCGCGCCTTACGACAACGTTCTGGTCACACACGCGGGATTGCATCGCCAGGCGCTCGCGTAAGCGCTTCAGCGACACAAACAACGTGCCAGAAGGCATTGACTCAAAATAGATATACAGCGACTGAGCGGCCTCCTTACGAGACAATTCACTCAACGCCTTCAAGCCCAGCAACACCTTATGGTCGTAGCGGTACAATTCCCACAGGTTAGGATCGCCAACAATCTCTACCAGGTCAGTTTCTGTATCGAGCTTGGCCTTTTGCACAAGGTGCGTAACCATTGCCTTCTTACCGTCTTTAGACCGGAAGGACAGCGTGACGCTGGACAGGTTAAACATGGAGTCAAACAAGCGCTTACGTGCTCGCTGATTAATATCCGTTGGACGCAATCCGCACATCCGCGCAAACTCGGTAAACGGTAGAGTTATCTTCTCAGACGTGAAGCCATAAACGGAGAACGCGCTGATGATCCCAACCCACGTTTTAAAATCCGTGGACATGTTGAGTTTAGCGCCCTGAATTTTAATGTCCGTATAGCCTTCTCTACGGGCCACCTCAAGGCTGGAAAGTTCTTCTGAGGCATCTATGAGAAAATCACGCTTGCCGCGCTCACGTGGCGATACAGGCGTGAATACGCTAAGACGCAGCAAAGCGACCGGCTGAACCGTCTTATTGCTGTTAGGTGTCAGTTCATAAACTGTGTCTGAATCTTTTTTAGTGACAGCAAAAGGGCTGACGATCTCTTTGTTATTCAAAGACATTCCTATTTATCCACATAGGGCGCTTAAAAAACAAGCAAATTATGAAAGTGACCGTAATCGGATTATGAAAGTAGCCGTATTTATTATGAAAGTAAACGTATTTATTATGATAGTGACCGTATTCATTATGAAAGTGACCGTATGATCTGCCTTTTTCGGTAGTTATATCAAATGGATACGGCATCGGTGATCTTTATTGATCTTTTAATGATCTCTATTGGACTAAAAGAATTGATCTATCAGGTGGATAAGTGGGTAAGTGGGTAAGTCAGGTAACTCTGAACCAGGACATAGATAGTCCCTCAGGCTGGTGGGCATTGCAGAAAACTACGAGAAACCTTTGAGTTTTTGCAAAAATAGCGCTGCAGCATACGGCGCAATGTCTACATTCGCCAATGAAATCATCACTCGATCAAATTTTCATTTTTTTTTGCGAATAATTGACATAGCCTCCAGGCCTTATAAGACGCGCACTTAGCGTTTCTTTCCCTTTTGCAACCTCAATTTAACCTCAAAATCAACTCTTGTACTGAAAAGAATCCTTACTAGAATATCCCCATATACAGGAAGTTATAGCAGTGGTAGGCGCAAGATATAGTGTTAAGTCCATCGAAGGGTCAGAAATGAAAAGGCCCAGTTGATGAGACTGGGCCTTTCAATCGGTATTAAGAGTTCGCACCTCTTTAACCGTGCCGAATGTATCTGGCAGCTCCGTTAATCTTAACGGCATGAATGACGTCCTTCAAACTTTTTTGTTTGATAGACGGGTTCACCACTGATTAAGAAGTAAATTTAGTTCCGGGTTCTTTGTGATGCTTGAACCTTGCTCAAACCAAAATTCGAGCCGAATGTATCTGGCAGCTCAGGTACGACAACTGCAAAGGAAAACCCAAGAGTGTTTGCAGCCAGGCGCGAAGAAAGTAAGGAACCAACATGCAGATGCTGCTGTTGTTTTTGAAGCTCGCGCACCCAGTGACGGTCATTGTTTTGACCTTGTTGGGATTTTTTAAAGGCCGTTAACACTGAAGCCTATGGAGGCTCAAAATGGTGAATTTGTTGTTGAAGATCGTACCTTCAATAGTCGAGATTGCTATCGCGATTATTGATTACCTAAACCAATAGCCGTAAGACAAGGCCCACGGATGTGGGCCTTTGTTGCCTGTCATACCTTTGCGGTCTTATCTTCATCAAAGAGTTGTGCTTTACATGCCGCTTTGAAGGTCAGACAAGAACGGCTGCGTAACGCTGGTGCAAATGCCTTTTCCAGTTCCTGTCTATCAAACCCATCTGCAGCAAACAAAGATATTTTCTTTTCAATACGTTCTTTGGCTTCAGATAGCTTTACATCTTTGTTATTACGTAAAAACCGTAAGATGTAGTCAGCAATAATACGAACCGGTTTAGTGACATTACGCTCAGTCTGGATGGCGGAATTACTCATTTTTCCAGCTCCCAGCGGCGAACAATTTCGATCCAGTTAGCGCCTAACGCGAACACCATCGTTTCTGCAATAGCATTGCCAATGCTGATTATCGTGTCGCCCTCGCGCATGAATTGACGCATTTTGCTCTGTGTCTCCCTCTCGTGAGTGGGTTCACCTGAAAAACCTGGCATTACCTCCCAAAATGAAGCAGCTAAAGGGTTATATGTCACTTGCGGGGTCATGTCAGATACCCTGACAGCATATCCACCATCACGGCGCTTGATGATCAGGTGAAGCATAAAGCGCGGGACATCGACCCCAATAGAAACCAGCTCGTTTATTTCCAGCGCTTCGCTGTGAGCGGCGTTAAGTGCTGCAGTTTTCAGCAAACCATCCGGCAGGTTCTCAATAGCGCCGCCAGGTAGAGCAATACTGCGTAACCGCTCCTGATTCCCCGCTTCATTAAGCGCCATTTCTGTCTGAATGGCCTCCAAAGCTCGGTTGTAATAGTTATCAGCCTTGCGGATAGCCAGTAGTGCTGTTTCTGCGCTACAGCCAGTGGCTTCCACCAGATTCACCACGAATTGTTTACGGTATTGCTCTGTGTTGCGAATGTGGTTTTCTACTTCACCTTTCAGGCGTTTGTAGTCGGCCTTGAACTCGTCAACTTCGCTCAGGTCGATCCACCAGCCACAACTGACGCCTTCATCATAAATTGGACAGGTGTCGTTCTCCCAACCCGCAGCCGTTAGCATGTCATCCATTGCTTCCAGAGTCGCAGCCGGTGCGTTATCAATGGTGAAGTGCTGTTTACGACCACGCAGAGCAGGGTTTGCTTCAGTGATGGCGTTGCGAGTCAGTTTCATAATGTTTTCCTGAATTTTCATCGTCGGCTGCGTCATGCTGCCGCCCTAATGAGTAAATATTTACTCATTTGAAGCAGGGAGTCAATGAAAAGAGTAAATATTTACTCATGAACATTAAGACGATATGATGCCCTTACCCAAAGTAACCAGGAAGAGAGTATGAAAGTGAACTACGTGAGGAAAGGCACCGGCACACGCACGACGATCGTTATACCCGATCATCTATGCCAGCTTTGGTTAGCCGCCACCCCTTCTGATGCGGTAAAGCGCGATACGCAGCGCATTAAAGAACGTCTGGAACAACTGGACGAACCAGGCGAAGGCGAGCCGTTCCAGCGTATGGCAGAATCGGCGCTGGTGGCGGATATCGACGCGTACCAGACTCGGTTGCTTGCGTCCGGTGAGCACATGAAAAACCGTGTTATTGATGCCCTGCTGCCGTGGTTACAGGGTGCGGTTGAGCCGACAGCCAGCGTAGATGATGTGTTTAAGGCGATTGAGCAGTTCAAGTCCATTCCGTGGGAGATTGAGGAATCATTCGAAAGCCTGGAAAGACAGCACTATGCAAGTTGACCGCTATCATCAAATAACCCAGCATGCATAGGGAAGTGCTCTCAAAACCGTATCGAGTGAGTAATAAGAATGACAAAGGATCAAGGAACGCCGCTGCAAGGAGAAATCCAGGCACTGATAGAAAACGGTCTCGATTTCCTCAATAAGGCGCGAAAAGAGCTGGAAGCTAAACAGTATAAACACTCAATCGTAAATTTCTGGACAGCGGTTGAGATCATGCTGAAAGTCCCATTGGTTTACGAGCATTGGACTCTGGTCTGCAGCAAAAAAAACAAACCTAAAAAGCAGGACTATCTTGATGGCGATTTTCAGTCTGTCACTTACGATGAAACACGGGATCTGTTTCGTGACGTGTTAGAAAAACCTATCAGTAAAGAGACACATGAGGCCTTTAATAAAGTCCGAAAACATCGGAATCGCGTCGTGCACTTTTACCATTCATCATTCTCCTCTGCAGATTTGGATACAATCTTGAAAGAACAGGCGGATGCATGGTTTGCGTTAAACCGTCTGATGCGGGACGAATGGCAAAATATATTCGGTGATAATCACAAACACATTCTCGCTTCCGGTGAGACTCGTCTTCTTCAGGGAAGCAAGTTTTACTCCACAGCACGGCTAAAACAGGTTGAACCTGAACTGAGAAAGCGGGAAAAGGGAGGTGCTGACATTCAGTGTTGCCCTGATTGTGGACAGAATGCGGTTGTTAACGAACCTATCCACACAGGCAATCAGTCAATGCCTGAACTTATAGTTGGTCGATGTCTCGTGTGTGAGAGCATCAACCGCCAAGTTCGTCTGCACTGCCCAAGTTGCGGAGAGATCATGTCATGTGACGAAGGTGAATTGAGTGTAGAGTGTGATTCGTGCCATGACAGATTTGAACGATACGAACTGCTCGGTGATTATTTACTTCAAAATACTGATGAGGATGAATATTTACCGGCTGGTTGTACTAATTGTATGAGTCCTGAATCGGTGGCTAAGTTTGGTAATGGCTATCTGTGTACACGATGTCTGAACTTTTATAATCAAATGGTTATTTGTAACTTCTGTGATCATATGAGTGATGCAGTCCCGGAATTCAGCCATATCAGAGGATGTGAGTTCTGTGACGGTGACAAGCGATACCTTGATGATTAAAGAGTGCTATACGGGGGCTACCGCCCCCTCCCCTGGCGACACTCAGGGCATCGGTTATCACAAAAGTACGGGAGGCTGTTGTCCAGCTCGTCCACCCACTGTTTATGTTCGTAGCAGTAAAAGACCTCCCAGGGCAGACCATACTCAAACATCCATTCACGCACCGGCGCGCTGATCTGAATTGGCGGGATCGTGCTCTGGTTGGTGTGGTAGCACTCTAACCGACTTTCCGCCTCTCGTAGCTGGCGCTCAAGGCTCGCTATCTGCTGGCGCATCAGTCTACGCTCTCTCAGCATTTTGAAGTAAATGCTTTCGTCAGTTACTGCCATCTTCCCCCCTGCACTCCGGGCAACTACTGCCATACATATCGTGTGGGAAGCTACTGCACACCTCATCCAGCCAGCGTTCGTGCTCGTAACACCAGAACACTTCCCACGGAACCCTATGCTTTTTCATCAACGCCATAAGGTTCGTTGGCATGTCGGCTGGCTGGCGTTCTTCCGGAAGTAGTTTCCCGGTTAGTTGTCGTTCCATACAGAGTAGCTGGCGCTGCAGCGCGGCAATGTCCTTTTCCAGTTGCTCGCATCTGGCCTGGAGTTCCATTTTCGTTGGCATTATTCATCCTATATGACGGGCAGCTCATCGACCGCCGCCCTCGATGCTCTGTTAATGAGGAAGGTAACGACTCCTGCGACCGTTACATCATCAAGTGCATCCCCTTCCAAAGCCTCGCCGTCGTCTGTTATCAACGCCCTCCCCATTACGCGCGCAAACTGGCTGCGACCGCAGAATGAGATAAGTACCAAATCCTGCTGTTTTGGTTTGATTGAGTGGTTTACAACGGCGTAGCCGGTTGATGTTTGTATTGTCAAACAGTTAGCGTCAACTTGGCAGAGATCGTTAACAGTAAGTGTATGTTCTACATAGTCATTTGCTGGTGATGGGAAGCCCATATAAATCGCCCTTCATAATAATACTGTATATGTAAACAGTATTATTATTCTTGGTCATGGTGTCAATCCTGGTTACTTGCTGTACTTCTCTTTGATGTGCGTGACTGTTCGGTCAACTATGCGGATCAGGGCTTCGGCATCGATACCATCAACCGATTGGGCTTGGTGTTTCGCCGTCCATTCTAGCGGTTCTTTCACTATGGCCAGCATGTCCAGCGCCCGGTCTGCACTGTCCTCTACTATCATCAATTCTGCTAATTCCAGGCGCTGTTGCTTCACCAGGTCCAGTACCTCTTGCTGGTGGCAAATTAACAGCCGGTTAAGTTGCTGCCCATGACGGGCCAGCAGTTCGCTACGTTTACTCACAGAATGATCTCCACGTATACACAGCAACAATCCCGCGCCCAATCAGCGTTGGCAGACATCTTCCATCGAGTCCATCCAGAGATAGTGGTTTCAGGCCATAGATAAACGTAACCGTCCTGATTTTGTGCCACCTGGTGAGGATGCTCGCCGTAGGCATAGTGATCAACACGACCAGCCCAGCTCGCAAAGAATGTTTCTGGCGAGAAAACCAGATCATAGAACCGGCCCAGTTCCTCAGATTTACGCGGGGGTGTTTTGAACTTCACGCCTTTCAGCAGGGTTTGCTTATACGTCACTCCATTAAGTTCTGTCACTTCCATATCCGAGCAGAAAAGAGTCACCATCTTATTTATCCCCTCCATTTTTAGTCGAGTAAGTGTTTCCATGACCGGTTGTGAACTATGTTTGAAATTGATGCTACGTGAGTGTCATAAAGTTTAGATATTTCACAAATGCGATTACCTTTTTTGTAGAGCGTTCGAATCGTTATGACATCTTCACTGGTTAATTTTGCACGATAGTGTTTTTCACCTCTTGGTTTCAGAGTTAATCCTCTCTCGGCCCGTGTTGTATAAAACAAATTTTTTGGTGATATATCATTCTTAATCAAATTTTTAAAACCGATAATTTGTCCTTCTGGATGCGGTCCGTGAAAAGCATCAGCAACAAGGTAATGAGCTAATTTTGTTTGATTCACACCAGTTTCCGAAACGATGTTTACTGTTAAATAGCCTGTCGAACCATGAGATAAAGTCAGAACGCGATGTAGCTTTCTTTTTTGTGAGATAATCAGCCCTGTATCTGTTGCTGAATAACCCGGAAAAGATGGGCATGGTCTTATATCTATCGGATCTGGAGAAGGGGTGTCTTTTGATGGGATTTCTCCTTGCCATGAGCCATCATCATTCTTTGTTAAAAAAATTCGCTGTTCCCCGCAAATATCCACAAATTTCCGAGGACATGAAAACGTCGACCTATATCTTTTTGCTAAATTGAACTCCGTACCTTTCGGTATCAATTTAATTTTGTTATCACTAAATTTTAAGTCGACAGTCTGACCCTGTAGGTTCATTTTACTACTTGTATAGCATTCAGCCCCTGATTTATTATAGTTGAACCTGATAAATGCTTTTAGTTTAACCTTCTGGTTTCTCTTGGTAATCCAATCTTTCATACTCAGTTCTCAATTCGTATTTTAATAGCAAACACGTTTACCGGATCTGGTCCAAAGTGCTTGTGAGTTATTGATTGCAACTCGTAGCCACAATACGGAATGTTTATGCGCTTGCTCAGGTCATCACGCTTTGGATACCCTCTCGTGATTATCAGGCGGTCATATTCACGATTAACCAAGCGCTTTCGCCAATAGTCGCTCTGCAGCCGGTATTCGAATTCCTTCTCACCTGACTTCATCTGATCGAAGTATTCACCGTTTACAGCGATCTGCAGGTTAGCCACGGTTCGCCGCCGATGTAATCGTATTTAATGGACATGCAACACCGAATGGGTGAAAACCATTACAGATAAAACAGCGGATAGAGTTGAGTGGCTTATAAGTGCTGACCACCCTCTCACGATCTTCCAGCGCATCACGAAACTCTACGGCGACAACCTTGCCGCCGAACGCTTCCATGTGAGCGTGTACAGGAGGCTCTTTGCCATCTTCAAACTCAATGACGAAAGTTAACTTAATGAGTTTTTTTTTAGCATCAGGCGTCATTTTTCCCACCACTCAGGCTATGTGTATGGCGTCCCTGACTTGCATCAGGCTCTCCAAGATGGAGATGACCGAAATTGCAATAAAAACTAATACAGCCAACATGCGCGCAGATTCCATGCGGAACATGCTCATTGCCTGAAGGGGCTACGGAATATATCGAGTTCGGCCCCGGACATTCACGCAGCGAGCCATAGATTCGCTCATAAATCCCAACTCTAGTTGCCAACTGACTGTTACGTACATCTTTCGCAGTCCAGGCTACAGGATAAGCGCTATCAGTCTTGCGGCGTTCCTGCAGCTCAAGCAGTGCTTTAAGTAGCACGGTGTGTACAGCTTGTTGCGCTGCATCACCCTCTCTGGCGTGACGATCTACCATTTTCCGCCCAATAGTTATCAACATTTCCAGTGATTCGTTATCAAGGCGTTCGTCTGTTTTTTTGTTATTGATCATCCTGTTTTGCCCCTTGCGGGGCATCTCCGCTAGTGTGGTTATAGGTCATTCTTTATCTGTCTTAGCTTTGCGCTCGACTTCACGGATGGCATATGAGAAATCATTCAATATGATGACTGCAGCCATAATATTGTTATGAAGTTGCTCCTCGATGCGATTAAGCATGACGCGCTGGTCAGGGTGTTTTTCTTCGAATTTTGCGCGCTCAATCTGCCAGAAGTTTGCCGCTTCAAGGGTTTTGTTGGTAGCCATCTCATTCTCCTTTGCTGATGTTAGCGGCTCGGTCAATTCGCTCAATTTCAGCCAAAATAAGAGCACCCGCTTTGACTAAATCCTTTCGCTGCCCTGATTGTTTCCACCAGTTATCAGACCAGGGCCAGTGGACCGGAATGGAGAAACCCTGTTCACTTGCCAGAAGTGCATAACATGCTGCAGCGTCAGCCATTTGACCTTCAACATGTTCATCATCGTGTTCTGGAGTCCAGCCCTCTGCGTTTATCTGGCGCTGGCGCTCTGCTAGGACATCAGTTGCGGCGGCGGTGAGTGCCACCCCGTTGAGTTCAGTGATGCCTGGCGGGGTTAAGTCACGCTTCTGGTTCATAAGCCCCTCTTTGCCTCGAATTGAAATTGTTCGGCCTCTTCCGCGTCGTGGCGGTCGCGTTCGCTACAGAAAAATTCGTATTCCGTCAGTATTTCTGAAGGCCACTTGTCGGTGTCCGGGCCATACTCTTCCTGAATGGCTGAAATACGTTTTACACACTCGCGATGTGGGTTTTTAAGAGGGTTTGCGGGGGCTAGCATGGAAAGAAGTTCGTCCATGCTCCCTGCCCCGTTAATGTCGGCAATTAGTTGTTCGGCGATTTTAGCCACGGTGATCCTCCGGCAACTCCTTGTTAATTTTTTCCACCAGCTCAATCCACTGCGGCTCCAGCGTTTCTATCGCTTTTGCGCGACTACCAGCCGGACCTCCCAATAGCACACTGTAATGGTTGTATGGACATTTCAATCCACCCCACACCCAGCCCATATAATTTGGCTTCAGCGCGTATTCCGGCATGTTTCCGCAGGTCGGGCAGCGGGGTAAGTCAGACTGCTTCATCACGCAACCCCTGCTTCGATAATTGGCTTAATGCTTGTCAGCACAAGGCGGCGTTTTGTGAGTGGTGCGCCTACGCGACGACCGGTGAATTTGTCGTATGTCTCTTTGGGGCCGACACACCAGGTTGTCGCTGTTCCATGCAACTTAACGGTCTTTTCGCCATCTTTGGTGATGATGGTTCCCGTATGCGTTTTTGGTGTGCTCATAGTGCTGCTTCCTTACGAATTGAATTATCTGCCAATACCAGACGCCCATCGCACAGCGCCGCAATAACTTCCTGATATTCCCAGCCGTAACACATGCTTTCGACGTACACGCGCAATGGTGGGTAGTCGTGTTGCTTGCGACGAATGAATGCGTCTGCCGCTTCTCTGGTCAGGTGCGCATTTACGTGCTGCCATTCTTTGCGATACCCACAAACGGTATGGTCGTCCAGGTCAGCAAGAACCAGCCACTGCTCATCCTCTTCGCACTCAAGGAAATCGCATTCCCATGCTCCCTGGGCCATGCTGTTCAGCTTTTCCCGGTCTTCCTCATCGGCGTCATCCCAATACTCCTGCGGTGAATGCCAGTCGTATTCCTCGTAATGAAGTACCTTGCCTTCGCAGTATTCGTCAGCCAGGCCGTAAATTGTCGATTGCTTCTGCACCATGAAAATTGGATCGGCGGTGTGGTGGCGGCTCACTCCTTCGCCTTGATGGTGATACTTCAGGCGCTCAATAAAATCAGCGAAGGTTTCCGGCGTCAGCTTTGCCCCGTCAGCGATAGACTTGCTCATTGGGCTGCCTCCCCTTCGGATTTTTTAGCGATAAAGCGGGATGGTGACCAGTCGCAATAGGTGTCTGTCTCAGTGTGACCAAACATAGCTTTGCAGCGGCGAATGTGATGGCAATTACCACATGTCACACCAGTCGGTAAACGCATCTTGTCAGGATCGGCAGGGTCGTAATTCAGCGCTTTGGTGTTGATGCTCATTGGGCCTCCTGGCGAAGCTGTGCAGCGAACTCTGCAACGGCATCCGGTAGTGAACGGTAATAAGCCTTAGATTCAACAAATACGGAGTTTTCTTCACCACAGAACGCTATAAATCCCTCCGCACCCTGCGCCCGTACTTCAGACAGGCTCTTACCGAACGCGTGAACGTATTCTTCAACTGACATTCCCCAGTGCATCGGGCATTGCTCTACGGTTTCGTCTTCGTTCTCTTCATCCGGCACTTCGCGAGTAAAGAACTCGCGTTCAACGGCATGTAGCGTGTCAGCGAAGCGCCGCAGGTTGCCGATCCCGACTGTTATGGCGAATACTGGAGCCTCACAGCCAACATCCATTTGCTGGTACACAGCGGTTTTAAATTTGTTAAGCGCCGCGCATTCGGCTTCTAATTCTTCATAGGTCGGTTTCACTGTTAATCCTTTATTTCGCAGTCATTCGGAGCAACTTCACACCGAAATTGCATAACTCGCACCTGGCAGACATAGAACCGGCGCGGGACTGTTTGAGGCTGTATTTCTTGCACTGAGGACACTGAACTTCAGTGATCCGTATGGTCATGAGGCGGTTAATCTCGGCAATAGCTTCTGGTGACTTCGTGCGGCGTTTCCTGCGTGGTGGAGCCATGCCAAGCGCTTTAAGGATGCGGTTGTATTCTTTATTTACCCATTTTCCGCCTGGCTCGTTAGCAACACCGTCGCCGATCATATCGCCCAGCTTTACCAACTGAGCGTGAAGGTGCGCTTTGGTTTCTTTGCTGAGGTTGCTGGTGGTCATCGTGCGCCCTCGCAACTGTAGTTTCTGCATCCCTCAAAGTCATAAGGGTTGAGCTGCCAGCTAATGCGCCCACAGTAAGGGCAATTCCAGCGGGTTTTGCCTGTGTTTTTGCGTTTACGACGTTTCAGGAGTGCAGGTACGCGCAAGCCAGCGCCCTGGACCATCTTGCGGCGGTTTAGCAGGTTTATATTGAACGTGCGGCGCTTAACTGCGTCCACGGTGGAGAACGGAAGCCAGACAAGACCCTCGCTATCTTGGCGCGCCGCCGGGTAAATCGCGGCTTTGCTAAAATCGGTCGTTGGCAGTGAGCCGTCAGCCAGCCAATAAACGTCGTTACCATCCCACTTGCCAGTAACGAATGCGACGTAGGCGTTACAGCCATCCACCAGCGTTGTCGTATTGGGGATTTTCTGGCAGTCAACGTGCCACACTGCCAGCGCATCGATGCAGTCAGCAGAAACAGGGAGATCAATATCCCGGCCCTTGTTCCATTTGGCCTGTGCTTCTTCCTGGGTGTACACGTGAGCTGAGTCGATATTGGTGTTGTAACCATGTCCATCAACGCAATGAAAGGACATGTTGGTGCCAACGGTATCGCGCAGACAGGCCATGTAAAATCGGTCACTCATGCGATTCTCCTTCCTTCAATGGGTTCCATTTGTTGTTCCCCTTTTCCTGTTTCGTCCTTTCCTTCGATAGCTATCACAGCCGTAAACAATGGCGAGAAGGCTTGAACCCAGGGCTATTTTTCCTGCTGCTTCTGTCCCCCACTCCACTCCCCATGCCAGAGCGATGAATACGCCCCAACCGAGGAAGGACAAGCCCACAAACAGCGCTCTAACCAGTCTCATTTTTTTGGCTGGTATGCCTGACGCATTTCCTCACCGCCGACTTCAATCAGGATCAGGCGCAATCCCTTTGATGCAGAGCCGTCACCGCGTTTCTTTAAAAAATCGGCGGCTTTACCGGGGATATAACAAGAAAGTGATACGG
The DNA here is from genome assembly GCF_010231475.1 of Citrobacter sp. NCU1. Taxonomy (GTDB): domain Bacteria; phylum Pseudomonadota; class Gammaproteobacteria; order Enterobacterales; family Enterobacteriaceae; genus Citrobacter_D. Next base: position 31,454 of record NZ_NRDO01000035.1, read on the forward strand.
GGTTTTCTATCTTGCTTGGTGCGCCTACGCGGGGATAAAGCACCGAGCTAATGATCTCTTTGTTACTGGCGCTGGTGGGCATATCCAGAATGATGGCCCCGGCACGTTTCATGACGATGCGATCCGCCATCTGACGTGTCTCGGTTTCGTTGGTCAGCAATTCACGTAATCGGGCATCAATAACCCGGCGCGAATCCGTCTGTAAGTTGTGGCTTGTCGCCCCCGACTTGTATGCAAAGTAAATCTCGTAAGACACGGTAATTCCCTGTTGGACAATTTCAGAGTAAAGATACATGCAATTCTAACGAAAATAAATATTTTTGATGGTATTTTTTGAAAGGTAATCAAAGTACAAACCGCATAACTTCTACGCGTCAAAAGTAACTCTCGCATCCGCGCCCTAAGATAAGGGCTAAATTGTGAGCAAAGATATTCAACCTGCCCGCGCGCGTTTGGAGGACATCAACCACCGCGCCGCGCGAGTCGCAGCATTTACCGTCGACATTCAGAAAAAGAATGGCGTCACCATTACCGATCCAAAGGAACTGGCTCAGGCCTCAATGGATGCGGCGTTACGTGATCCAATGTTTGAGAATGTTGACCCACGCTTTGTAAAACGCGTAGCGAGTGCGTGGACGTCTGCTGTTATGGAGCATCAGGAACGCACTGGTGATCTGCCGTCTGCTGATTTGCTGGCGAACGCTCAACATTGCTGTGAAAAACTGATGCTGGAAGCCGCAGCCGATTCGCACACAGGCGCAGGCCGCGCGATGTTTGAATCTGTCGCAGCCGATATGCGCACCTCTGATGGTGTTTTACGTCTGGCGCAGTTTGTGGCTCTTATCCTGCCGGTATCTTTGGGTGCTGCGACGTCTGACGCATGTACGTTCGTACCGTGCGAGCGTGATAAGGCCAACATCTTCGAATTACTGAACGTTGCGGGTACTGAGTTCGGCTCGTTCAAGCCTGGCGATGAGCTGCATATGCAGCGCGCGGGTATGTATTCGCAACTCAAGCGTTACTACATCTTCCCTAAAACCATCCAGCCAGACGGCACGAAAAAAGTCTTTAACTTCGCGATTAAAGATCTGGAAGGCAAAGACATGCCGATTCGTGCCGGTCGCACGAAATTGCTGATTAACCGTCGTCAATCCAAAGCCGATGATGGTGATGGCAACCTGTATTTCAACGATAAAGACTTTAACGGCGTTGCGTACTCCGCGACCTGTAAAGTGGCCTATGACAAGGGGACCGTTGCTGTCACCTTTACTGAAGTGCCACCAGCCGACACTGAATTGGCTATCCAACTGGAAATCAACATCGAGAAAGCGCCAGAGCTTATCCCTGTGATTAACCAGTCTATGCGTGAGTGGGAAGTTAGCCCGTCTCAGTACGTCGTAGCGTCCGAACACACTGTAATGTCGGCGTCCGATCTCAGCCGTGAATTTGGTATCAACCTGCAGTCTGTCCAGTTTACCGCGCTGCGTAACTGGCTGTCCCACGAGCAGGACATGATGCGTCTGCGTCTGATGGCGTTCTTCTGCGTTAACAACTACGAGTTTGACGTGGCAATGCCGGAAGCCCAGCAGTATGAGTCCTGGGTAGGTCTGATCCGTCACCGCGTGAACGAGATGAGTACGGCGATGGTCAACAAGACCCGCAAATCTGGTATCCGTGGTGGTTTTGCTGGTGGTGAAGCGGCGAACTTCATTAAGTCCCTACCTCCGCAGTATTTCGCCCAGGACTCGAACTACGTTGAAAGTCCTCACGTCCAGTATATCGGTACGCTGTTTGGCTACATCCGTATCTACGAAGTCCCGACCGCTGTCTGTGAGCAATTCGTTGAAGATGGTTATAACTTCAATCCGAACGACGTAATTTTCTACGGTCGTGGTAACAGCATTGGCGAAGCTGGCCTGATTGCCGGTGATGCCGTCCCTGCCATTCCGTACATCCATGAAACCAACCCTGCTTTGGTTAACCGCACCACTATGTGGGGATCTGCGCTCAACGAGATCCACCCGCGTAAAGGTGAAAACTACTTCTGCAAGCTGAAGCTGACCAACACCAAAGTCGGTGCGTTCAACATGCTGACCGGCAAGAAAATTGAAGCCGAACAGCCACCTGAAGTTGACGAGCCTGAAGATAAAGCGGCTAAAGCCTCCAAGTAATTGCAAGGCGGCGCCTGAACGGGCGCCGCTAAAAGGACTCTGAGAATGAAACAAATTCCTTATGCAGTTGGTCAGGCGGCTGGTGTTGCGGTCATGCCGATCAATGCTGATGCGACCAACACCAATACGTCAGGCGGTGCTTCCGTTTTTGCCGGATTGGTTATTTCCCGTCGTGGTAAGCCTGGCGAAGTATTGCGCGTCACTGCCAATAACTTCGAGTCAGTGCTTGGCGCGGCAATTCACCCACGCCAGGGGGCAATTTTCGAGCCTTTACGCCACGTTGAACGTGCAACGAAAGGCGGTGACGGCTATGTCGTGCGTGTTTGCCCGTCAGACATGAAGATCCCGACGCTGGCCTTCATGCTGGATGCCGAAACCAAAAAGCTTACGGTGACAGCCTCAACGGTAAATGTCGGCGCTGCACCTGCCCTGCCGGAAGGTGCTTATGCACTTATCTACATTGATGACGGTGACGCTTCTGCATCCCGAGCGATTAATTTCTATGAGGACGAAACCTCAGAAGGGTTATTCATGCTGGAGCTGCAGGAAACCGACTCCGCAGGGACTGTCACCATCCTGGAATCGCACCAGGTCTCTTTTGACCCGGAAGCGCGTTCTGATATGGGGACTCCGGCATTCATGGATACTGCGCTGGAAAATGGTTCCACGCGGTTACGTGCGCTGGTGGCTGATGACGCGCATGAAGCGCTCTCTCAGCTTAAAGGGGAAGCCATTACGGTTGAGGCTGCGCCGTTTGTCGGTGGTAGCGATGGTGACATGTCTAAGCTGGTCGCAAAGGACTATCAAAAAGCCCTTACCGTACTGAAAAAGTCTATGTTCAGCTTTACCGCCGTGCTGTCTCTCGGTTGCTATGACCCGACCGTGATCGCGGATCTGGATAAGTTTGCTCAGGACGTGCGTGTTGACATGTTCTACGACCTGCTGGGCGCTCAAACCGCTGCATTAGCTATTACTGAAGCCAAATCTCACGGCCTCGGTGGTTCACATCAGCCGTGCCGTTACTACTTCCCGTATTCCTGCCGTGACGTGTTCACCAGTGCGAATGTCGTATTCGGGATCTCCTGTGATGCGTTTGTGGCTAAGGCTAAAGGTGTTGCGCTGGTCCCTGATGTTGGTGGATGGCACTACTCACCGGCTGGCGTCTCGCGCGCCATTATCAGTCGTCAAAATATCAAGCCTATTCCTAACCTGGATGAGATTGATAACGAAGAGTTCGTGAAGGCGCGTATTAACCCGGTTGCCATGAATAGTGCGGGTGATCTCTATATCGACGACGCGCTTACCACTCTCACCAAAAATAACTACCTGCGTCTGCAGCATATTAGCTCGCTGATGAACGCTATTGCGCGTGGCTTCTATGAAGTGGCTGAAGCTGCAAAACATGAACCCGATGGTGTGACGTACACCGTGTTGATGTCCGGGATGACCGATTTGCTGGAGCGCTTTGCCGCCGCTGAAGCGATCGTGAAACCGCGTGACCCAAGCCAGGGTGAATCCCCGTTCGCTCTGACGCTGATTCAAAAAGATATTGATTTGTGGGAGCTGGAGTGGGCCGTTTGCCCGACTGGTTCATCCCGTCGAATTGTCGGTAAACCGATGCTCTTGCGCTAAGGAAAAAGAGATGCTGAACAAACGAAACTTGAACCATAGCCTACTTCTTCAGGCAGGTTTTGCACCAGCCCCGGCTTCCGGGGAACATGCCATGCTGGAAAACAACGGTGATAAGAAAGGTCAGGAGAAAAAGGGCGCCGATAAAGAAATGGCGATGATGGAAGCTGTCGAACGCCGCTTTAATGAAGACCGTCGCGGTTTGGCGGCGTCCATGCTGGTGGAATGGGCGAGCGATGGCGAACCTACCTGGCAGGACTTCAGCGCCTTAGCTATTTCCCTGGCAGACCTCCCTGATCTGGAAGACGGTGACGACGACTACACCGACGAACAGGTGGACGCCTACAACGAAGCGCTGGCTGATCTTGCTTATGCCGCCATTGCACTGGGCGCTGATCAGGATGACGTAACCAGCATGATCGACGATGAGGACGACGACGCCGCTGCCGCTGTCTATGACGCGATCAATGATATTGAAGATACCGATGACGCTATCGCTCAATACACCATTGCCGGTGACGACGACGACGCTATGTTTGAAGCGCCGAAAATCAAAGTGGTCCGTGATGGTAAGGTGAAGCTGATCCGTAAGCGTATCCGCAAGCAACGCCGTACTTCAAAGCAAAAAGCAGCCCTCAAAAAAGCCCAGCGTAAATCGCATACGTCTACGGCGAAACTCAAACAACGCAAATCCATGAAACTCCGCAAGAAGCGCGGAATGTAATGTGCTTGAGCCACCAGCGCCCTGCTGGTGGCTTTTCAGGGAGTCATCGTAATGATTTGTGGCGCAATAATGCCAGACGGCGTAAGCCCTTTCCTGAAAGTCTTTATCACGTCTGAAACAGATATGGTTGTTGGCTATATCGGTCAGGGTAGCAGCGCTGATCTGCAGTCTATGTGGGAATCTCCATTCGGTAACGATAGCTTAGGGGGAATGGCTGGTGCGGTGAGTTCTGCAGCCGGTAAAGTGGCGTCAACCGGACAGGCAATGACTGACCAGACAACCAAATCAACGTTTAACAGTTTGCTGATATGGGAAGGCCAGACCCCACCTACTTTTAACCTTGTCATTGACCTGATGGCGACGATGAATGCAAAGGTGGAAGTGAACGATGCCATCACAACCTTGCTGCAGATGGAATCGCCGGAGCTGGCTGCAATGGCGGCAACTGGGCGCCGACCAATACCTGTTGTGCTGGATGTTGGGCGGAGGCTCAAACTGATGGATGTCGTGATCCAGAATGTCAGTTTTCAGTTAGATGTACCGCGCACAAGCGATGGGTACTACACGCACAATACTGTAACGCTGCAGTGTTCAGGAATGGCTGTACAAAACCAGTCTGATATTCCCTACATGTTTATCTGACCCCCTTCGCAAATCACAGACTACTTATTCTACCCCCGGTGCAAATTGGCACTGCCATTGTGTTAACTGAGGGGTATTTATGTCTGGATTTTCCAACACCAAAGCCGATGTAGGCTTCCTTAAAAAACGTCTCAATCAGAGTATTGCCGCCGGTGAAAAACTGATTGGCTCTGAGTTCTGGATGCGTATCAAAGGGTATGACAATTTGTCGATCCTGGTGCGTACCGCTCAACTTCCCGAAATGACCCGTGAAGATGTGGAAGACTTCGCGCCTGGCGGCATGAAGTTCAACCAGCACGGCGCTATTCGCAACTCTGGCGAACTGCAGGTTACTTGTGCTGAAACCATCAAAGGCGATGTGTTTAAAGCCGTCCGTCAAATGGTATACGGCAAGGAATACGTCGACATCGAGCTGAAAGCGGCGGCTGAGTCCAATAGCGGCTCTGACGGTGGCATTTCCCGTACCCTGTTGCACTGTAAGGTTTACAGCGATGCTATTGATTTTGGTTCGGAAGACGTGACTACGGTCGTGCGCCCTACCCTGCGTATCGTTTTCAACTGGGCTGAATAATCATGACGCCAGTCGAACTACTGGAAAGCGTCAAGGGGCGCTTTCAGCCGCTTTTAGCGGATGACGAAACATTGCTTCAAACCCTGCTACGTCAGGCGCTGACCACTTACCAGGATAAGGCTGGCGTGATTAAGCCTGTGCGCATCAAAAAAGAGGATGGTGTCAGCCTGAAGCCACCAGAAGACTACCTGGCGTTAATCCACGTCACAGATAGTCGTGGGTGTCTGGTGTATTCCGATCCCTTCCCGGACTCCATTGACCTTGATTTGAATGGGGATGAGCGCTACCCCTTCACAATGCTCTACCTGGTCAATCTGCGAGATCGCAATTACAAAGAATGGAATATACCGGCTGACATTATCGGGATGCTGGAAGACTACCTGGAGGCGCTTATCGCAATAAAGAACACAGAGAGACTTCGTATTGTCGCCATTGCCGGGAAGCTGGACACAAGCGGATACCCGGATGAAATCACCCTGCAGCAGCGCAAGCAAGAGCTGGAAGCGCAAATGTCAGCTAACAGGGCCATTATTCCTGGGGCGACCGTTCTGTAACGCGTGGGAAAGTGCTGTATAGCTTGCAGCACTCCACCAGCATATTGAGGTGAATATGGGATTCTTTGATGGGCTGGCGAGTAACATCACCGGCGGGGCCAGCGCAAAATCCATTGGCAGTAATTTAATCTCTAACATCCTTGATCGCGCCACATCCATTTCGAGTGGTAGGCCTGTGTCATTCGGTGGCCTACCCGCTGAGTTATCGAATGCGAAGTCTATTTTACAGGCCGCAATGCGTATTCGTTACGCGCAGGGCTGGCAGTGGACCATTGAGGCCGATGGTATGCCCGGACTCGACATGTACGCTAAAGACGTTACCTATGGGTTCGGCAACATAGAAACGGAGTCCAAACTTATCGGAGGGATTGAGTTCAATAAACCGACTCACCGGACGGCTGGAAACCTTACGATGACCGTGCGTGATAACGAACGGGGTGATTTGTACCGGTGGTTTGATCAGCGCCGAGCGAGGGTTATTAATAATGACGGGACTATTAACCTCCCCCACGCCTATCTGATGAACATTCGAATTTACCGGGTAACGCAGGAAGGCCAGCGCAATTTAGAGGAAGAAGTCTCGGTGATTCCAACGACGCTTGGAGAGATTACCCGTTCGCGTGACCAGGTAACTGAGTTCACGTCCTACCCTTTGTCGTTTGTTAAATACTCGTCGATTAACCGGGGGCTGGGAGGCCTTGCAGAGAGCGCCATTTCAGGGCTGACAGGCAAAGTTAGTAGCGCCATTCAATTCTAAATGTCACACAATCATATAGTGTGATTGTCATTTGATAATGCTGAATGATAGTCACACTGTCATAAGTTATGACTGAAACAAAAGATGACGTAGTGACCGTCGTATTATCGTAAGGAGTGTTTGTCACTCTATCATTCTTTCACATCATCACATCATCACATCATCACATCATCATTCTGTCATATCCTCATATCCTCATATCCTCATTCAGCGTTAATGCCGGTCTTTTGCAGTGCCACATTGTATTAAAGTAATATTGTCATTTTGTAATATCTTCACATCGTCATACATTCATATCATATGAAAGTCACATCAGTAATGTGTGGTGCCACGAGATAAAACACAGACTGACTATCCTACCCGGCATCACTCAATTGCTGGGGCTTAAAATGAATATTCCCGCTTTCCCATTACCATCCCGACCAAAAAAAGAGATCAGTTTTCGAATGCCCACTGTGGCGGATTCCATGGAATACAGCGACAGCCAGGAGGAGCAGGAAGAAGTCACTACCACTGAATACCTGAATGCCATGCAGCCTGGCGAAGTTAATGACTCTGCCCTATGGACGGCGCAGGACCGTCGGACCGCGTTATGGTGGATTTACATCAATTCCCGCACGGACACCGTGACCACATTCCCTTATGAGTGCAAGCACTGCGGGGAAACTCATTTCTATGATTGCGACCTGAGAGCGCTGTCTGAAACTGCAGAGTTGCTGACGGAAGAACCAGTTCGCCGCGTCACGGTGCCGGTTAAAGGCGTTCCTACAGAGTGGACGCTAAAGCCGCTGGATGGTCGGGGTATTTGTATGCTCGAAAAACTCCGATTCATGCTGCCTGACGAAGCCGACCCTGAATACAACAACGCTGTACGGCGAATGCGCCTGGCTGAAATAGCCCTGCATACGGCGCTTGACGATGACCCTGAAGACTTTGAAGCCGCTGCAAACCGTCGCTTCGACCTGATTCAAAGCATGACCACTGATGCGGAATTTGTGCCGCTGGTGGCCCATGTTCACTTAATGCAGCGCGACTTACGGCATGGACTGGAAGTGAGCATTGATCGCGGCGCTGTCAGCCTGGTTTTACCTCCGCACCACTGTGAAGCTGAGGGTAAGGAGGGTATGGCAACACGGTTGCTCGTTCCCTTTCGGCCTGGCGCATTCATTCCAAACTTTAAATCTGAGTGGCTGGCTAACAATTATTAACAACCTCACGTTATACGGCTATCAGCCAGTGAGCGACGTCGAACGGTTGCCGGAGTGGAGAGCGCTGGAAATGAATAAAGCGCTACAGGATAAGTACAAAATTAAGAGTTCTTGACGATGGTGAAACAGGATCGGTTGAGCATCATTGATGCCATAGAAAAAGCCAGCGAAGCGGAATTGGGCGAGTTAGCGCGGATCTCCCAGGCGTTACAAAATATCGCCCCGGCGCATACAGGCGGAGTACCAGCGAACGACAGAGGCTCATCTGAGCAAAGCGGTCCGACACTGGTAGTCAGCCGTCGGTTGAAGCAGAGAACCAATTCACACGGCACCCAACGCAAACAGTCGCATGAGGACGAAAACGACAATTCACAAAGTCCAAAAGGGGAAAATAAAGACCATAAAAGGACTTATAGAAAGGACAATTTAAGCAAAGACTCGCGCAAACCCGAAAATGTACCTACCGAAAGGACTAAACAGGAACAAAAGGAACCGAGAAAGCGAAAATATCAGGCCTCCGGTAACAGAACCTATGCTGATGTAATGGCGGCGAATGGTCTGCCGCTGACGCGGGAGCAGGGGCCAAAGCCATCCCGGAAACAGCGACAAGTTCACGCTCGAGACACCGAAGCCAGCAATGACAGTAGTAACTCAACAAAACGCGATTCGTCCGGGCGTTTTGTGTCTCGTGATAAAGCGGAAGAGACAAGCCGGGTTCGTCAGCAAAAGCTGGGGCAAAAAGAACAAGAGAAACTGCAGGTTGGTTTTTTCAGCCGCCTGAGCAACATGCTCAAAGGTAACAGCGACAAAGAAGCCAATTCGAACGCCGACGGCGCGGAGCTGGTGGGCGGTGCTGCCGTAGGTGGTCCGGTGTGGATGCTGGGGCGGGGAATGTTCGATCTCGGCAAGAGTGTGAGTGATAACGTTGTTTCGCTGCAGAAATGGGCAAATGACAAGAAAGAGGGCAAAGAGCTGGGCGAGCCTTCGCCAGCAAAAAAATATCCTGATGTAGTAACACAGCCACTTCCTCCGCCGGTGATGGGCAAGAAGTCATCGGCTGAAACCTTCACGCGTGGAAACGTGGAAAAGGGCATCCAGGCCACCAAAGAACAAACCCAAACCATCGCCGCCAATGATGAGCGAATCATTGAAGGGCTGGACGAGATCCGGGAAGAAATTAAACGGAGTGGCAAGGGGGCGAACGGTGGCGGTTTAGGGGGCTGGTTCGGCGATCGCTTTGGTCGAAAGGGAAGGCGAGGGCGAGCTGGCCATATTGGGCGTGGAGACATATCACTGCCTGATAAAGCGGGGAAGAGGGTGCGCAAGCCGACCGGGAAGGCGGGCAAGCTGGGCAAACTCAAGGCGGTTATGTCCTCCGCTAACGTGCTTAAAGGCGCTGGTGGAGTTGTTGCCAGTGGTGCGCTTGCTGCCACCGGCGCGAAAGTGGCATCCGACGCGGTTGCTAAACCCGCTGCCGAAAAAATTGCAAATAAAGCCGTTGAAGCTGCCGCCAAACCTGCAGCGGTCAAGACTGCAACACCAATAGCGGAGGAAGCAGGGGAGGCCATAGCGAAGAAAGGCGCGCTAAAAGCGGGTGGCAAACTTGGGGCAAAAGCCGCATTGAAGACGATCCCCATTCTCGGTACTGCGCTTGGTATTGGCTGGGATGCGTATGACGGTGTAAATGACGAAGAAGGCCAGAGAGCCGCGTTTAACGTTGCCGAAGGCAAAGAAGTCAACGCCCGACAAAAAACAGCCTTCACCGCTGCGAATGTGCTCAATATGGGAGGGCTGGTATCTGGTGGAGCCGGATTACTGGCTTCCGGCGCGCGAATGATTGGTATGGATAAGGTTGCTGATTCGTTGACCTTTGACACCGAGACGATTGCTAAAGGCCTGGATTCAGGCATGGCGACTGTTGGTGATGCCATATCAAAGGTTACGTCATCCTATGAAGATAAAGGCAATGAGATAACCAAAGCCGTATCTGATGGTACAGATAAAACCGTTACCGCCATCAATAAGCTTGGCTCACAAATGCAGGGCGGTGAATGGGGGCAAGATAACGTTGGTGCCGCCGGTCAATCTGTATCGGATTACGCGTCCGTTCAGGCCAATGACATTTCGGCGGATCTGAACATTGGCGGGAAAAATGCAAAAGTACGCTCATTCCGTAACAACAACTTTGGGAACCTGAATTACGTCGGGCAGGAAGGCGCGAGACTCGAAGATCCGAACGGGAAAGGCCTGGCAAGGTTCGCGAAGTTTAATACGCCAGAAGAGGGCTTTAGGGCGCTGGCGAACCAACTCACGCTGTATTCAAACGGGAAGTCAAAAGCTACTGGTGGTAAGAAACTCAATACCGTTGAGGACATTATCAAGATCTACGCACCAGAGAGCGAAAACAACACGAAGAACTATATCAGTTCGCTTTCCAAAAAAATGGGCGTGGAGTCCGGGCAGCAACTGGATATGACCAATCCCGAGGTTATGACCCAGTTAATGCGCGGCATCGCCACCATTGAAGGCGGGAACCCACAGGTTACGGATCAGTTCATTAAGGACTCTATCGGTACACACCAGGACGGAAAATGGGTTGGCGGGAAATTTAGCAACGAATCCCTGAAAGTCGTCAATGAACAACGGGCCAGCAAAGGCCTGGCACCAATTGCAGGTAATTCCCTCTACAGCACCGGCAGTAAGGCGATCACCACAGCGTCACCGAATGCGATTACCCCATCACCGGCAACTGGCGCCAGCGCAGCAGCAGCTATTGCCAGTGTACCGGCGAAGGTGGATAAGGCCGTTCAGGAGCAGTTAAACGAACACAATGTTAGCGGCCTGACAAAAAATCGTCCGGATGCAGGGATCACTCAACCAAAAGCAGCCACTCAATCTGCCATTAAAGCCAGTGAAGAACGGGAAAAAGCGGCATCCAGTAAAGATGGCGTATGGGATAAAACGAAATCAGCTATGGCTACGGGCGCCAGCGCGGTAATGGCGGTACCTGGCAAGTTAGATGATGCGCTGCAGGAGAAAATGACAGAGTTCAGCGTCCGAGGCATGAAAAAAAATCGCCCGTCTGCCGGGTTAACTCTGCCTAACGGAGCTGCGTTGCCATCGTCACTTGAAATGGCAGCATTACCCGCCTCAGAAATCGCCCGTCGCAGCCGTGAGGCCAGCGCCAGGGCAACTACGCAAACAGCAAGCACTACGACAACAGTATCCGGGCGTTCGCCAGCCAATGCGTCAGGCGTTACGAAAGTCAGCGCCATCGATGCAGCCGTCCCCGAAGAAAGCATGTTTGAAAAAGCAATGGGCGGGGCCGTTGACGGACTGAAAACGGTCGGCGCGTCCATCCTCCCGGCAGTCAGCGACACGCTAAACCAGACAATCAGTGGTTTCAGTGGTAGCCAGGTGGTAGGGGACGCGTTGAACGCAGCAGGAATGTCGGACCCTACCATTCAGCGCGCTATCGCGCCCATTACCGATAAGGTTGGAACCTGGCTTGATGGCGGGGTTGATTCGTTTAAAGAGGCCTCGACGTCGCTGTTAACTAAGGATCAGACCGCATTACCGACATCCATTACGTCACAGTCGTCTGGCCTGTCCATTCCGAAGTCTATGCCTACCGTTCAGGATCTGGCGGGAAGTGGTATCCGACCATCGTTAAGCACTGACACTGCAAATCATGATGTGGATATCCTGAAAGAGTTAAGAGGCATGGGGGCCACGTTAGAACAGCTTTTGAGTGTATCAAAACAGAAAGGGGATGCACCGGAAAAAGTTGTTCATACCGCACAACCAGCACCGCGCAAGGCGGCGTCTTTTTCCATTAAAGATGCGACGCTCGATGACCTATTGAGGGAATAAGCACGTGATATACGAGATTGACGGATTACTCAGGGTTGATGCTGGTGGCGTCATCGTTGTTGAGGGGACTGGCAAGGTAAGCCAAATCCGGCTGGAGGAATGGCTGAGAACACCAATAGGCAGCGTTTACGGCTTGCCATCATGGGGTAATCCATTAGCGAAATTCAAACATGAACCCATTGGATCGGAGAAAAGCTATCTGGTGGAGGTCGCTATTGAAAACGAGCTGATTAAAAAACTCCGCATGGATTTGCCTTCCGTCCGTCTCCTGCAGGTGCGGTGTGAGTCGGTATCTGAAGATACGTTGGCAATTACCTTTGTGACGCCAGACGGTGAATTTACTACCCCTATGCCTATGCAAAAAGAATCAAACGGGAGAACATCTTGAGCATTCAGGAATTACTTGAAAAGTTTAACGGCTTACTTCAGGACAAGCCGTGGTGGGCGCGCTTCGCGAACAGTCAGTTTATCCAAATGATGAGCGTGTTTGGCGCTCAGGTTATCTATATCGCTCAATCCCACGCCAGGCGAGCGCTGGGGGAGGGCTTTATCTCTACGGCAACGAAACGTTCAAGTATTCTGGCTGCAGCCGAAGACCGTGGATACGTCGGGCCGCTAATCACCCCGTCGTCAGGTGCTATCAGCATCAGGAACAAGACGAAAAAAGAAATTCAGTTACCCATCTATGCCGAATTGTTGTCTTCGCTGGAGTTGCCCTATGTTCTTTCGGATGCCGTGACGATCCCTGCCGGGGGAACCGTTGAAGTCAAAAACGTCCTGCAGATGGAAATGGTCAGCATCAGTGCTGACATTGAAAAAGAAAGCGCCTTTTTCACCTTACTTTTACCTAAAGATATCACCGCAGAAACGGCCTCTATCAACGTGTTTGTGCTTGCTGGTGGGTTGCGCCGGAAGTGGAAATATAACCCTATGTTCAGGCTGTCACGTGCGACCAGCGAGCATTACGTTCTGGTGTACCGACCATCTGAACAATTAGGCGTCCGTTTTGGTAATGGTTCTACCGGCGCAATGCCACCGGCGGGAAGCCGTGTTGAAATTGAAGCATGGTGTAGCCAGGGCGAAACAACGTTGGCGCAGGGGCAAAAACTCACCCCCGCAGGTAATATTTCGTCAATGGCAGAAATGCTGGAAGTGGTCACGACGACCCCCATTACCGGCGGTAGTGGGTTTGAATCGACCGAAGATACGCGCTATCGCGCTCAGTATTACGTACCGTTTGATGAGCAGGTTGTATGGGGTGGTGATTATCGCTATTTCATTCATCGCCATGTTCCGGGCATGAGCTGGCTTGCTGTATGGGGAGAACAGCAACAAGAAGCCGCAACCGGCGTCAAAGACCTTCGCAATATCAATACCATTTTCTTCAGTGGACATAAGCCGGGTGTTTCTCAGGAGCAGTTAGCCGATTCCATTCATATGGCACTGAAAAGCGTACCCAATGCCCTGAATAAAAACTTCCGCTGGATGGAGGTAAATCAGAAACCGTTCACCATTACTTTGACCGGTCGCGCCAATAAAAACGTGGTCATTAACGACGCCAAAAAAGCCATCACCGATGAACTGGAGTCTCGTTTCGGCTACGACTCCAAAAGCTTTGGTGACGAGCTGGAAAACGGCGACGTGCAGTTTGTTCAGGTGAAAGTGAAGGATATGTGGACGTGCGTTGATGAAATGGGGTTGCTAAGTACCTATGACATAACGGTTGAGGGTATGCAGGAGTCAGAAAATCTCAACGATTTTATCTATCTCGATACCAAAAACTCTACGTTTGATATCCGCCAGTCAGGGGAGGTGATCCGGTGATTAAAGACTGGTTAAAAAAACAGTTAATTCCCGAAAAACAGCGCCAGGGCTTATGGCCTGACTTCGCTGATGTGACACAGGCGGTCTATGAGGAACAGGTAGCCCCTCTGCTTTCCCGACTCAGCGATCGTAAGTCGTTTTTTTCCATGCACCCGGAGGACATGGATACCCGTATCAGTGAGTACGGGCGATTTTTCGTTATTGGAGAAACAGACAAAGCGAGTAGGCCAATACTGCTGGCCCAGCGTCTTGATGAAGTCCATTTTAAGGGAACCGACCGGCCTATTGTCTCTACGTTCTGGCGTGAGTTTGGCAACCTGCCGGTCAACTGGGAGCCGTTATACGCACCGGTAGACCAGGAGCGTTTCCCGTATGGCACGTTTTTTACTACAGAAAGCGGCGTTAAGATCGCGCAGGGGAGTTATGGGGATTTCTTTCTCACCTCGCGCGGCACCATTAATGTTGACCTGAACAAGCTGTATGAAATTTACGGCTATGAGGAACAGGACAAGTTAATTAAACGGCTGATAAAAGACGTAGACCGAATTATTGCCCCGTTACTGCCTCTCGAAACAGTATTTGATGGCATTTCTCTCCGTCTGGATTTCTGGCTTGAGGAAGCAGAAGAAACCATAAAGCTTGCCCATTCCTCGGTAGGTTGTAGCCGTGCTTTTCTGTTTCAGCCTGTCCAGGAGTTAGCGAACCTGCAACAAACACAGGTTAGTTATGATGCTGGCGAAGTGACACCCCAAACGTGTTCCCTGGAACCTATCTACCTAACCCTTGACACTATACCGGTTGACGCGTGGCCTCTGGATTTACCTATCCTCGTGCGGGGGGAGGGGGGTTAGCCGCCGACACAAAGTACAGACTGATTATTATCCCGTCACAGTTCTAGTGACGGGGTTTTCATATGTCAGACAACATCAATTTATCTTCGCCGAATGGGAGTATGTATAAGGCAAAACTGCTGGATTACTACTATACCCGTCGCGCGGAATCCGCGATCGGCATTGGTAGCCGTTTTACGCTAATGAAAGCTTACTGGGGCCGCTCTGACCTGGTAACGAAAAATCCTGATGGCGGTTGGAATATTGCCGAAATTCCAAATGATTTCGCCAATGAACAGCTCATCGGAAAGTTTGCCGAAAGTGAATTGATATGCACGTTGCAAGGTGCAGTCATCACGGTAAGCATTGTCCTTCCGGAGTCTGCACTGCCGGAAAATGATGTGTTCGATTTTAATACTCTTGCCCTAATAGACGATCAGGGCGCTGTATTTGCCGTGCTCTGCGCCCAGCAAGACAGTCTTTATAAGGGCAAAACGTACAATATTTTGCTCACGATTGAGCAGAAAGGAAACTCAAGATGAGCGAGGCCATTAACAAAATCGCCATCCTGAGTTCAGCGATCAAACATGCGCTTCTGGCTGATGTGCAGTTCATGGATGGTCATGTCTCTTCTGCATTTAACCGCAAGATGAAAGGGATCATTACACCTGGCATCTACGGAGGATTTGCACCTGAACTTGCTGGTGGGTTAAACCTTAAAATTACATCTTTGCATGGTCCCGGTGGGCATGGAGTAGCCTCTGTAGATGTGAATAATCTTCAGATAACCGTCCAGCAAATCGAAGATGTGATACTGGCTATCCCGGTAAATGGCATAACGCGGGTAATGCTGGAAGCAAATTACGAGTATGGTGTCAAAACCAACCAGATTGATGGTAGCTCAGATATTCCGGCTGCGCGGATTTTCACTGCCAGCATCAGTGAGCCGGTAGCTGGCAACCATCTGGAGTTATGCCGTTTAACCGTTCCCGCTGATGCGACAGAGTTGACTCTGGATATGATCGACTTATCGCATCGCCGGAATAAAGCTCTTGGTATTACGCTGAGTAGTGAGATTGACAGTGATGATGACCATGTTGCGGCATCGTCACACGCAGTCAAAAAGGCGGTTAAAGCTGCTAATGACATAGCTACATTGCTGGTGAAAGAACTTGTTGGCGGCGCGCCAGCCATGCTGAATACGCTGAAAAAAATTGCGGATGCAATTAACAACGATCCACATTACAGCGCCACAGTAGCTGCTGCGCTTGCACAGAAAGCACCACTCAATAGCCCCGCTCTGACAGGGATACCAACGGCCCCTACAGCACCATTAACAGTTAATAACTCACAAATTGCGACTACGGCATTCGTAAATGCTGCAGTGGCTGCATTAGTGGGATCGTCTCCTGAAGCGCTGGATACGCTCAGTGAGTTAGCGAAAGCGTTGGGCAATGATCCGAACTTCGCAACAACGATTACTAATCAGTTAGCGAAAAAACAGCCACTGGATGCCACTCTAACGGCACTTGCAGCGTTGGCTACCGGTGCAAATAAACTACCGTATTTCACCGGTGCAGACACAGTTGCACAAACAGATTTCACGCAGGTGGCGCGTGATATCCTGGCTAAATCGTCGATCGCCGACGTTATAAAATACCTTGGTTTAAGCGAAACCATCGAGATCGCAAAAAATGCAGTACCGGCGACCCGAAAAATCAACGGTCACGCGCTGTCCGGAGACGTCAATGTCACGTCTCAGGACATCTTCAACGGTCAGTGCGTCGAAATTGGCGCAAATCAGGATCTGAATAACTACAAAACACCCGGCCTCTATGTTCAGAGTGCAAATGCCAATACCAGTGCAGCGCTGCATTATCCAGAGAATAACGCCGGTTCTTTGGTCGTGTTGAAAAGTGCCGGAGTCACGCAGATTTATCGCACGTATAACTCTTCTCGCAGTTATACGCGAAGCCAGTATTCAACTGGAGGTTGGACGCCGTGGACCCCCGACAATTCCTTCCCAGTGGGAGCGCCAATCCCGTGGCCATCTGATACCACCCCTCTGGGTTACGCATTAATGCAGGGCCAGGCTTTTGACAAATCAGCATATCCATTGCTTGGCAGTGCGTATCCGTCGGGGGTAATCCCTGATATGCGCGGTCAGACCATTAAGGGGAAACCTGCAACCGGGCGTGCGGTATTGTCACAGGAACAGGATGGCATCAAATCGCATAACCATAGTGCCACCGCTGCAAATACCGATCTTGGGACAAAGGCGACGACGTCATTTGATTACGGCACTAAAACATCTTCCTCGTTTGATTATGGAACGAAAACAACGAATACAACGGGGGCACACGTACACTCCAGGAATAATGGAGGTTCTTACGTAGATTCGGGTAATAACACACAAAACCAGGTGCCACGCTGGGGATCGGCGTCTAACTCATCATCGGCTGGAAACCACGCGCATGCTGTAACCATCGGCGCCCATGCTCATACTGTGGGTATAGGTGCGCACTCACATAACGTCACTCTTGGGCCGCATGGCCATGCCATTACAGTTAACGCCGCTGGTAATGCTGAAAATACCGTAAAAAATACTGCATTTAATTATTTAGTGAGGCTTGCCTAATGACTTTTAAAATGACCGGAGAATGCCGGACTGTAACTGTTTATAATCTTCGCTCAGATACCAATGAATTTATTGGACAAGGCGATGCTTTTATTCCAGCATTTACTGGACTACCTGCCCATTGCACAACCATGAAACCACCAGAGAGTAAAGACGGTTTTATTTTTATTTTTGATACTAAAAATGAAAAGTGGGAAGAGGCAGAGGATCATCGAGGTGAGATTGTTTTCGATACAGAAACCGGTAATCAAATAGAGATAACAGAACCAGGCGGATATCCTGTAGGAACAACGACAATTGCGCCTGAAAACGCTTGGCAAAAATGGGATGGCATATCTTGGGTCGATGATACTGATGCAGAGAGAAGTACGTTCATTGAGGAAGCACAAAACAAGAAAATTACGCAACTCAAACTAGCGAATGAAGCTATTGAAACATTACAGGATGCCGTTGATTTCGATATGGCAACCGATGATGAAAAAGAGTCGCTTGTTGCATGGAAAAAATACCGGGTATTACTGAGTCGTGTAAAACCAACTGATGCGCCAGATATTGAATGGCCCGAATCTCCGACCATATGAAAAAGCAAAGCCCGATTAGCTCGGGCTTTACTCAATTATCATGATGGGACCGGGGGCCACTCGGGGTTTGATGTATCTACCCGGTTAACCATCACGCTGTATCGTTCCCACGCCTCAAGTTGTTTGACCTCTTCATCAGTTGCTATGTTCAGCCTTACCGTTCGTTCAAGTGGGGAAATGATTGACTCTGCTTCAGCAAGACGTTCTGATTTCTTTATCTCATCCTCCCCCAATAACCACTTCCCCGGCTAACTCCTTCATTTGCAAATCACAGACTCACTATTCTGCACCCTCTCAATCAGGAGTTTTACGGAGGGTTTGTGACAGAAGTAGAAGCGAATCTCATACAGGCGCTTTTCCTGTCGCTACTCAGCGGCACAGGCGTTTTCCTGCATGGGGTGCGCGAGGAAAGGATAAAGGCGTCATCCCTTAACTTGCTCACCGAATGGGTGTTAGCGGTACTCGCAGGACTGACCGCGTATTACATCGCCAGACATAAGGCGTGGGACGACAGCTTGCTTTATCTCGCCGTGTTGGTTGTCAGCAACAACGGTCGCGAGGTGTCAACAGCACTTAAAAACCGTCTTATCGAAGCTATCCAATTCTTATTTGGGCCAAAAGGAGGCCGGGGCTAATGAATGACATTCAAAACTATTTCCTGCTGGGAATGGCGGCGGTGGCGGCAATTGATCGCTTCATTTTTAAAAGAAAACAGGTCGTGTTACTGGGCGCGGGGGAAGCAGTCGAAAGGGACAATGCGATAGCGTTTCCGGTCAAGTTTCAGGTCAACTGCGAGAAACTCACTGGGGCGCATATCGAATACTGGCTTCGTGACTCCAGTAACCCCACGGCAGTTATCACGGGCAAAACCAGGACGCTGGATTTAACGCCGAAAGGCTTAAACCATGAGTACCTGCTGATAGATACGCGTTATCTGGACAATGGTACATGGGAACTAACGATCCGTATTACCCACGGTAACAGCCGTATGAACCCGTTGTACCGCATCTTCCCACTTCAGGAGTCAACCGTTCGCAGCTATGAGATTGCGAAAGGTAAGGGGGGATACAGTGTCATCAACTAAAGATAAGGGCTACGTCACGCTTAACTTTGATGAGTTAAACGAGAAAGGCCTGGATAAGCTGAAAAAAGCGATTTCTAAAGCCGGTTATGAGGTCGTCAAAATCACCCCGGCAGGGCCAGCCAGACGAAAAGACGGCATTCCCGTAAAAACGTTTGAGCTGAAAGGAATTGATGAGCAGGTCATGTCAATTCAGGTGAACAACACCGGCGATATCTCCGGCATTAAGCTGAATGGCAAAAACGCACCATACACCCCCGTAAAAACAATGGCTGAACTGGGTAAATCACTGGCTGATTTATTCCGTAAAGGCTCAACCGCTTTTCAGAAGTCACTATCCAGAAAGCTGGCCCGTGCCGCTAAGAAAGACACCGACGGCAACAAGCCACAACCCAGCAAGGGTGTTAAGTCTGGGGTGCAAATGCTCAGTGACGCACGGGCGCGCCGCGACGAACTGAAGGGGACGATCGCCACGACTCAAAAGAAAATTGAGTCCCTCTCTTCGGATTCCGACGAAGCGAAAAAATCGCAAGAGAACATTCAGGCGGCACTGAATCTCGAAATGGCAAAGACCAGCCAGTTAGAGAAAGAGATCGCGCAACTGAAAGAAGGTACAAAATGACCGTTAAACTGATTGATACAATCACTCTAAAGGATGTGCCTGGCTACATCGCACCTGCAATCACTGACGCTATCTACGATGACCTGATGAAAGGGCAAGGTGCAGATCTGATGCTGGAAAGCGTCACGATTGATGAAGTGGATCACTCTTATCTCGGTGACGAGCTGATCTACACCACGCACTCCGCGATGTTTGAAGCGATTACTACGGAACGTATGCGCCTGTCTCAGACCATGCGCGCCTTTGTCCGATCGCTCAATCGTGGCCTGAACGGGACGGGCATTAAAGCCGGGACCGATGATGCTGGCCTGGACGATAGCGGAGAAAAAACGATTGGTGGCGCCATTATCGGGAAGGTTCGCCGTGTTAACGGCATTCCGATCATGACTGCGCTGATACCGTTATCAGATGGTCAGTCTATTTCTCTGGTCTTCCACTCCCCGACCGCAGATAACGGGCGCATCAAAAACGATGATTTGCTGGTGGCTTTCCGTTTCCTGCTGAACAAGCGCGATGTAACGCATATTGTGGCCCCGATTGGTGGTCGCGACGTGTCGTTACAACAGGTTACTCAGGCGCTGGCGAACCTAGTCGAGCGCAACAGCGCAAAGTTCACCAAACAGCAATCGGCGCAGGTTAAATTGCGTGGCGATATTGACGCAATGAACGCCGAAAACGACCAGTTAAGTGAGCAACAATCCTCATTGCTCACTCAGGTTGAATCCATGCAGAGCAAATTACTCACTCACCAGAGCGACGAGCAAAGCGCACGTGAGAAACTCGCCAGCCAGCGCCGCATTAACGCAGAGCTGGAAGCCGAGTTGGTTGCTTTACAGAACGGCACTCCGTCAGGCAGTGATAGCGCTGCAGGTTCATCTTTCACTGATACGACGCGCAAAGTGAAAGAGCGCATGGGTGTTGATGGTAAAGCCACTTTGAGTAACGGCGCGGAGATCCGTTACAACTCATATGACAACGACGGCGAATTGATGGGGAGCGTAATCATCGCCGATCCGTCCGGTAAGGTGTATGAAATGCCGTCCCCATCCTCCCAGGGCGGAGCTATGGGGGTTACGGCAACAAAACTGCTTAAAGCCTACCGTGAAGGGCGAGCAGACCGTTACGTTGTCACGACAGCGGATGCCGGTCAGGAAGAAAAGCCGCCGCTACCAGAACAGCAACCGCAGCCGGAGCCACAACCGGAACCGGAGCAAGTCGGCAAATACCGCTATGCGCTGGTAAATCGTCCTGCCGGGATTGGTGCCGTCCCTGCAGGCCAGACTGCTATTTTGGCAGCACCGGCGCAGGACGATAAATATGGTCGCGTAGCACGTCATGGCTTCATTGAATACGACCATAAACTGACGGAACAGGAGGCTTCTAACTTTGAGCTGAAGCTGATCCCGACTCAGGCCGATCTCGATGCGCTGGCGAAGGATGTCGCGAGTGATTCAATGGGGCGCTATGCAGAGCAATACGTTGAAATGGCTGAGACGGACGCCAAGATGTTTGACTCTCAGGTTAAGCTGAACGCAAAGAAAATCGCACCGAATATGGCGTACCCGGAAGGGGACGATCTCGCTTACTTTTTAGGGCAAGTTAAAGCCGAGTTAGCGAACCAAACGCCACCAGCACCGGAACAAAACAACGAGGACCAGCCTGTGGTATCTGAAGCTGATAAAGCCGCAAATGACGCGTTAGATTATCTGGATGCCGTGACCAAATTGCAGTCCAAAGATATCGCGGAGATCCGTGATGCGCGCAGCAAGGTTCGCGGTGCCATTGCAACACTGCAGGACGCCGGTCGTTTTGACGAAAATGAAGACAAAGTGAATGCCGCCGCGCAACACCTGTCTGATCTGCTGGTGGCTATTCAACGAGAAGGGGCAGGGGCATGAATTTAAGCGCGCTGGAACGTCTTGACCTAAATGACCGTCTTGATGAGCTGATGGTACAAGCAACGACGGCTAAAGGGCTGGATTTGCTGGACCTGAATGACGAAATCGACGCCATTTTAGTTAAGCTGGGCTATGGCGCTGAAGCAAGTCCAGACGAGGCCAAAGACGACGCCAAAGAAAATGCGCCGTCAATCGTTAAAGACTTTCTCTCCGGGAAGTTTGTAACACAGGCGCAGATGGACTTTGTGGACACGCTACGCCAGGTTGGTGAGTACCTTAACGAGTTCCTGACCCTGGATGATATGAAAGGCCAGGCTAACGCGTGGGCGACTCAAAACGAGTATGCACTCTGAATACTGATTACCGGCCCCGTTCATCGGGGCTTTTTCTTCCTCCCCCTGAATAAAACACACACTCCTTATCCTTCACGAAACCCAAAACGTGGAGGTATGACCGTTGGACGCAACACAACAGGCCATTAACGGCACATCAGGTCTGGATGGCCTTATTGCGCTGGTGGCATCGCTGCAATTCACTGAGTCCCCGCTGGGGCGAACGTCGTTTGTAGTGACGAGCAAGGGCGATGAAGTCAAAACGGGCTTTAAAGTTGTTAACGCCGGAAACCTGATCATCTCAAACAACCTGGACGGGACGATAAACCCGGCATTCCCGACAGAGCTGCAGCCGCGGGATCGAACCCGTATGTCGAGCAAAATTCAGGTGAGCAAGATCGCCGGTAACTTGAGGCCAGCACAGCTAACCGATTCGGGGCTAAGTAGCCACGGCGCGCCAATTGTTGGCCCCGACAATGTGGTTGAGTCGGGTAATGGGCGATCAATGGGGATACTGAGGGCTTACGAGCAGGGGCAAGCTGACAGCTACCGCGAGTATCTTATCGACCATGCCGCCGACTATGGGCTTAAAGCTGAAGATATTGCCCGGATGGACAGGCCGGTGCTGGTCAGGGAACGAATTACCGACGTCGATCGCGCGCAGTTCGCCAGAGACTCCAACCTTTCCGACCTTCAGGAAATGGCGGCAAGCGAGAAGGCATTCGTAGACGCTGAAATGCTGGATGAGCGCCTTATGGCAATGTTTTCGCCGTCCGAGGAAGGCAATCTCCTTGCCCGGTCAAACGACAGCTTTATTCAGGCGTTTATGCGCGAAATTGGGGACACGGCTACTGCAGGTCTGGTGACAACGGACGGCAGACCGACGAAGCAGTTAATTGACCGCATTCAGAACGCTATTTTCGCCAAAGCGTACAAGGATGAGCGCCTGGTCAAAATGGTCGCAGAAGAACCCGATCCTGATATGCGCAATATTCTGACGGCACTCAACACTGCAGCCAGTGATTTTGCACAGATGCAGATGCTATCCGGTGATGTTCACAAGGAGGCCGTCAACGGGCTGGTGGGGGGACTTGATGAAGTTGATGGTCTGGATAAACAGGCCATTGCCGCGCTACAGGAAGCAATCAACCTTGTCCGACGAGCGAAAGACTCCGGGCAAGCGCTGGAAGAGGTGATCGCCCAACAAGGCCTGTTTGAAGATACCAGCAAAGAGGCGGAAGCCCTGGCATTGTTTATCGTCGCTAACAACCGTAGCGCAAAGCGTATTGGCGCAGCGTTTAAGAAGATGGCGCAGAAGATTAACGATGAGCTGATCCACCAGCAACAGGCTTTAGGGGATATGTTCGGCGGCGGTAGTCTTTCTCTTGGGGATGTACTGTCATCAGTATCCGCCGAAATTGAAGAGGAATACGGCGAAGGAAAAGGGCTGAACTTTGCGATGTTTGAATCCGCACCGGGTGACACCGGCGCGTATATATCCCAAATGATCGCGAATGCAACCAGCGTAGACGAGCTGGTGAACGCCATCAAAATGAGCGGCAAAATTGAAACGGCTAACCCGGATACCGAAGAAAATCTCGCGCGCCTGAATTTCTCACTGGGAAGAAAGATGCCGTTTGTTATTGGCGCTAATACCCTTACCAACATTCGGTCATGGGCAGAGTCGAACGGGTATAGCGGTAAGTTGCTGGGCGCGATGGCTGATTCGGTCGAAAACAGTGCCTTCTACAGTAAGGCTGTGCTTGAGTCCATCAATAGCAACACCCCAGCACCATCGCTGGCTGATGCACGAAATATTAATTACCGGGTGAAGATATTTTTGGAGGCTGCGGAGGCTGGCGCCAGTAGCGATCGTCTCTTCATGCTCATGCACCGGCTGGAAGAGGTAATGGCGTCAGACTTGAGCTGGAATGAGTTGCGCAAGGCTTGCCGTACCTGGATGGACAACAGCATGAAAATGCCGAAAAACATCTATGAAGAAATAACGAACAAGGTTGATAAACGTCTGCCAGAGGCAAACACAATCCCGGAGGTGATCTCCGTTCTCCAGAAGGCCATTACCGCCGGGAAAAAGGCGCTGACCAATATTGACGGCGTAATGGGAGAAGGCAAAGCCGCGCTTGATGCCGTTGGGTTGTCACCGATTTTTAGCGGCGACGAGCTGGCGGATGCCTATATCGATGTTTTGCAGCGCGTTAAAGCAATTGCAGAGGTCGGTGATCAAAAGGACCAGCTTTCATTGCCGGAACAAATCGATTTTTATGTCGGTGAAATCAACAAAGTCCGTGACAGGCCCGAGAGGTTGAAGCCTTA
Organism: Citrobacter sp. NCU1; assembly: GCF_010231475.1. Classification (GTDB taxonomy): domain Bacteria; phylum Pseudomonadota; class Gammaproteobacteria; order Enterobacterales; family Enterobacteriaceae; genus Citrobacter_D. The sequence continues at coordinate 55,723 of NZ_NRDO01000035.1, forward strand.
CTTGAAAGACGTCTTCACATCGCGTGGTGGGATAGGCATGGATATAGAACGGCTTGGCTGGCTGGTGGATCGTGAATCTGATGAATCATTCCAGTTGGCTGAGATAGGGCGGTTATTCAAGGGAACGACGCAATACCCTCCAATGATTATTGAGAACATTCACGGTAAGGTTAAAGCGGCCTTTGATGCGGTGATCCAGTCTTCGTCGGTGACAGAAGAAGAGGCCAGCGCATGGGCTGGCGCGCTCAACGTTAGCGATGATGTCACACAGAAAACGGCTGTTACTGCAAAATGGCGTCCTGGATACGATGCGCGCGATATTGCGGGGCGAGTCTATACCTTAACCGGCGGAAAGCTGAATACACTGGAAACGATCGAACATCAGTCTCGTGTGAGGGCGTCAGCTAACAGGACATCAAAGTCTGTGACAATCGAAGCAGACAGTAACGATGAATCTGTTATGTGGCACGAGCTGGGACACCATGTTGAATTTTCTAATCCGCACTTGCTTGAACGTGCAAAAGGTTTTCTGAAATCGAAGGCTGAAGGCCGACTGACCTACAGTAATTTCGGTGGGTACGGCGATGCTGAGTACAAGGTCAAAACGTCACTGAGTCACTACTACATGTCCAAAATCTACATGGAAAGAAAGGTGAGTCTGGCTAGTGGCAAGGTATTATCGAAAGCACCGTCGTTGAACAATTGCCTTTCTACTGAAGTGTTCTCAATGGCTTTACAGTGTTATGCCGATCCTGAATTGACGGCAAACTCATATTTAAACGGTGACGGCATTATTGAGTTTTTACTGGGATGCTTTAAGGAGCTGCAAAATGCGCATTAAAGTGACGATGCCGGGGGATAAATCCGGAGTAGTTGAGTGTAGCGAGACTGGCGCACTGGCGATCGTCGAAGGGGGTATTACCCTGGACGATATGCGCGCCAGCCTTCACGGTGTGCGTCCGAACTCTGCGGTCGGAGAAGTGAACTCGCTGGATGCTGAGGCTCACCTGGTCCTACGCAGCCTGGAAAGCGCTGGCTGGCTGGTGGACTGGCCTGAAGTTGAAGGCGGAGACGATGATCCGGACGACGATGAAGGCATACCGAATGTAGACAACACGGTCAACTAAGAGCAAAGCCCACGTTATGTGGGCTTCTTTTTGTCACGGGGTCAGGATGCTCGCCAGCGGGGTAAAGTACAGACCGGTTACTGTTTTGGCTCAGAGCAAAAAGAGGAAAAAGCATGAGTCAACCTATTGATCCGCGTTGGGTCGCGGAAGCCCGTAAACACATTGGTCTGCGGGAAATCAAAGGCCAGGAAAACAACCCTGAAATCGTCCAGATGTGGAAAGATATCAAGCGTGGCGGCATCAAAAACGACGAAACCCCGTGGTGTGCGGCGTTCGTTGGTTCGATGCTTGAACGTGTGGGCATCAAGTCTACCCGCTTCGAATCTGCCCGAAGCTACTCATCCTGGGGTGTAGCCCTTCACGATCCGGCGTATGGCTGCATTGTCACGTTTACCCGTGACGGCGGCGGTCATGTTGGCTTTGTCGTTGGTCAGGACGCAAACCGTAATCTGTTAGTGCTGGGTGGCAACCAGGGCGATGCCGTGAATATCCGGGCGTTCCCGCGTAGCCGTGTGACAAGTTACCGCTGGCCTTCCGATGAACCCGGACCGGAGTCCTACAAGCTGCCTAACCTGAATGGGCAGACGTCCACCAGCGAAGCGTAATTACCGAAAGCCTTTTGGTTTTTTGCTGTAATCCACGTTTGCGTAGCTTGAACGGAACATAACGTCTTCTCGCTGGTGGGTGGAGCTTTTAAAGACATCCATCAGCTTGATGAACATGTGTTTGTAGCGCTTCTCGTTGGCGCTGAGTGCTGACAGTCGTTCCTGGTAGTTGCGTTCTGCGGTGTTGAGCTGGCCCTGTATCCGGGTCTGGTTAATTTGTTCATCCCACTGCGTCAACGTTTTGCCCTGCGGCACTTCCGAGTTATCCACAGAATTAGTATCACCCGTCCCAATATTTATCTTTTCTTTCTGACTTTTAGAAGGGGGTAATATCTTGTTTTGTAGCGCATTCTGCGCCCCCTCTCCGGGTATCGTTTTGCGCCCCCCTGATTTGGTGAAAAGCACGGATGACGCGGCTTTCAAGGCGAAGGCCATTACCTTTTGTTTCACTCTGCTGACAGTCTTCCGAAACAGGGAGATCGCCAGACAAAACAACATGGCCCCGCGTGTCAGTGTGCGCCTTGCTGTTTCAAGGCCAATTTTATCTTTGGGAATTTCAGACGTGAAAATAGCACGACCTGCAGCGCCGGATGTGAAGCGATCCAGTGTGGCGACAGAGACTTCTGCATCGAGGGCGAGCGTTTTACGGCTGGCATAGCAAACCCCTGTGTGTGATGGGTTCACTTTGTTGGCAATGCTGGCGGCAATCAGTTTTCCGGTGCGGCTGATAAGCGTGGCAGGGAGGCATAAAAAGGCGTGGCTGAGTTTGTACCCGGTGGGATAGCTTTTCTGAACCTCATTCCAAAGCGCGTTGTTGTCCATGCTGCGGTAGTGCTCAAAATCAGGTAGGTCGGCGCTGATCACATAGCCCTGCATATCAGTCCGTGGTTCCTTTGCGTTATCCATTTTTCTGTCTTTTTCCATCGTTATATTGATTCAGAAACCCTTCAGACGCGGGGCTTCCTGTCACTGAGTAACATTTGGTCAAAGATGATCGTGAGTGAGCAAAAAAAACACTTGAGTGCCGGGATCGGCGCTAGTAAACTGGACGCGAGTCTAGTTACCAGACAACAAAAGGCCTTCGCTCAGTAAAGAACGTTTCATCTTTGTTGGCGGGGGAAAGCGGTTAGGGTTAATTCATATTTACCTCCTTATTGCCTCCTTGTTTGTTCCCTTTTTTGTTGGTCTTGGTTGCTGACTTATCACATAGAATTTCAGGGGTTTAACCCCCGGCAAGAACCACCTGGCAGGGTGGTTTTTTGCTTTCTGCGGGTAATATCCCCCACGCATTTACAAAAAGCACGATCTTTTTAACCATGAAGATCCGGATCGTCTGGAAATGGATACTATTCTGATCTCCTGTTTTTGACAATGCTGTATTTATTTACACCTTAGTATTTATGTTATCTTTTGGTGGAAAAAGGGTATAAAAAACCGCCAGTTAAGGCGGTTGGGTTGAGACGGCAGGTGTTTATCGTTTAGGGCGCAACCAGAAAACGTCCTCATCACTGGCGGTCGTGACTTGTTTCCCCGGATCGCGTTGGCGTGGCGGGGTATCGCCTAAAGGCAGACCGGATGATACATGCCCTGCAGCCGACTCCAGCATCGCAGACAGTACCTGAATGTCTTCCTCCGTTTCCATTCGGATCAGTGCCTGACGTTGCTCCTTGCTGATAAACACCGGCAGGTTGTTCAGCGTATCCCGCATAATGCGACGACGGGCTTTCGCCAGTTCACCATTGCTTTCCAGCATGGCGTTTTGCTCATTAACCCGCGATTGCGCCTCTTCTAACCGGCCCCGTAATGCCCACACCTGGCTTTCAAGATGGCTGGTATGATCCACGGCCTCAAACATCGCCTGGTCTTTCTGCAGGGTTTCAAAGTGATGACAAATGTCGATAGCGGCATTTGGGCTGAAGCCTGACTCAATCAGGGATGCAATCATGATATCCGTGCGCGTATCGGCGGATTCCAGCATCAATGACTTTTTGTCCAGACTGATAAAGTTAGGTGTGGTCACGTAGTCGAAGCCATAGAACCCGGTGACAATCGAACGAACGGAACTGTCGTCGCCGCTGGTGGCCCAGCTCCAGCCGCCAGCCTTTGATGCCTCCATACCGCTGACGATCTGGCCTGGCTCAGTGTCCAGAATTTCCTGGGTGTGCGTGACTACCCCATCATCGTCTACGGATACCGAAAGGGTACGGTTTGAGGGGACATTCGTCAGGGTTACGGGCTTGCCTTCCACGACGGCTACGGATACTTCAGGCAGAGTAAGTTTGCCCGTTTTGGCGTAGTGCATAGCGCGGCGCCCGTGACCGTAATAGCCGTACATTTCACCGAGCGCGATACATTCCTGCACCGATGGGTTGCTGAAGGTGGCGCGAACGGACTTGAGAATGTAATTGCGCTCATTCTGTGGCGTGTGGCGGCGAATAGTGTCCACCAGAGAAAAGCGATCAGTAACTGTTTTAAGTGATTTCAAAATGTGCTCCGTGTATTACTGTTGGGTCATAACGAATTTGGCGAAATTAAGCAGTTGCTCCCGGCTCCATGTCTCCGGGTTGCTGTCGTCGCCTTTTCCTGGAGTGGATTCGTACATCATGTCGTCGTGTTCAGAGGGGTCTTGAGTGGCGCTAAACTCCTTGATCATGGACTGCAGTGTTTGGTCATCCATCTTGAGTTGGTCGCAGAACAGGTAACGCATAAACGTCTCGCTACCCGCCAGTTTCGGGCTTTGCTGGATCTGGTCGAGAATTTGCGTGATGACGGCGATGAAGTTGGCGCGGGAATCCTGATCGCGGGCTTCTTCCTGCATCAGCGCGGTATTGATGGAATTAAACTGTACGGTGTACGGTCGCTGGTTCGGCAGGTAGGCTTTGCCGTGTTTGTACGCCAGGTGAATATCTGCGATTCGGTAAATCGCATCACTACCGGCCTGTCGCAACCATTGCGCGCGGATCGCCGCCTGTATAGCAGTTTGCGCCCAGCCTCCTTCCCCCAGTCCTCCGGACATTTGGTCTGCCCATCCGAGCATCGTCGAATCAATGCCCAGGCTTGAACACAACTGGCGCAGGTGAAACATCACGTCTTCAATTCCGTTGATATCCGCCGGAATGTACTGGGTATCAATCGTGACGTTGTTCTTCCCGTCACCCATTACCGGGATCAGGTGGTTTAGCACCGTTGGCATTGTGTTGGCTTGCAGCGAACGCCGTGACATAGCATCGCTGTTGCGCTTCAGTGACTGGCTTACCGTGCGCGTGTAGTTGGCGGCGTTTACCGGATCGAGGGTGCCGGTCGTCAGGGCGATCAGGCGGTCAATTTTGGCGGCGTTATAGCGGGTGGCTTTCAGGGCATTCAGGGCGCCGCAAAGGTTCATAAACGGTTCATATGAGTTCTCCAGAAAGCTGGTGCCGTAATTCTGCGTTTCGGCGAGGGTGTGCTGGGCTTGTTCGGTTAATAGCGAATAGCCGCGCGTACCCGTTGTGACCGGAATGATATTCCCCGATGGTGTCCAGAAAGGGTTTTTCATCGCCACGATTTCCCACGGATTAGCCAGCATTCGTTGCATCGTGTCCGGGGCTAGAAGGTAATCACCGGCGAACCCCGCCAGTGTGCCGCCTTTGTTGAACTCCTGAATGAAGTACGGGAGGGTGTAATAGGATGACTCAATATTGATGATGCCGCGCCCTGGCTCACCGTAGGGACGCATATAACCCACGCCAAAAATTGCCATGAGCAATCCCCATGACGGCAAACCGGTGTTAATCATTTCCCCCAGGTCGTCCATTAGCTCGTTGCAGCGCGCTACGGTTTCTTTGTCGCCGGGATCTTTTGCCGCAATGGTAAAGGCCAGCCCGGTACGTTTGCTGGGGGATAGCGCTTGCGCGATATGGATATTCAGCGCCTGTGAGACGGTTGCGCTTTTCGACATTTCTTCCAGCACGGTATACCGGGACAGTCTGTCCAGCGGCAGCTCAAGATTAATGCCTATGTGATCCGCTTGTGTGGTCAGTTCTCCGGGGGCGTCCTGCCGGTTGCCCGTCATAAATGACAGTCCAGATCGCGAAACAACGTTGTGACCACTACTGATGGGGAGTTGTGCCAGTGGCGTACTCGGCGCACTGGAGAACAGTTTTTTCAGGGCAGCGAGTGGCCCGGAGTTCGTCGATTTTCTGTTAGCCATGTTTTGACCAGTACCCTTATTAAATACAGACCGCTTAGATTTGCTGGGATTTTATTGGGTCTATGTTTTACGGGCATAAGGTTAAAAAATGGCAAATCAGCTTTCAGAAGCAATAAATGGGGCATCAACGTTAAGTGAGTTGATAGCCGTCATACTCCGGGCGCGTAAAGTTCGAAGCGTGGCGCGATTCGGTATTGAGAAGGAAAGCGGCGTCAGTATTCAGCGAGCACGGCGACAAGCGAACAATGACGCTATGCGCCTGTTGAACGAACTCCCGCAAAACTTCAACGGCAACAACCTGAGCGACGAACAGCGCGCGATTCTGGCTGGCTATACGGGGGAGGGTGGCCTTTCTGATGGCGGAAGCCAGTACGAATATTACACCCCGCCATTTATGGCAGAAGGTGTGTGGGATCTTCTTGCCGACTATGGCGTTACGTCCGGTCACGTGCTGGAGCCGTCGGCGGGGACCGGGATTTTTCAGGAGACGAAACCCGCCGGTGCGATCATGACGGCTGCAGAAATCTCCCTGGTGTCCGGTCGTATTAACCAGCTACTTCACCCCGAAGACAGTGTGAATATTGGCGCGTTCGAAAGCCTGGCAGTTAACGTGCCTGATGATACCTACGACCACGCGGTCGGGAACGTCCCGTTTGGCGAAAGCCGCACCGGGTACGCTGAACTCGATCCGGCCTACAAAAACGAAACGAACGTCGGGCATTACTTCATCCTGCGAACCATCGACAAGGTTAAGCCGGGAGGCCTGATTGTGCTGGTGGTCCCGAACGGCATGACAGACGGCGGCGGAACGAATAAGAAGCTGCGTGACCGCGTATCCCGCAAGGCGGAGTTTTTGGGCGCCCATCGTATGCCGTCCGGCACCTTTGCCGAGAGTGGTACATCAACGGTGGTCGATGTTTGGGTATTACGCAAACACACGAAAGCACTGGCGACGATCGTCAACGATGCCACCGACAAGACGCTCACCGGCGCGAATGTGCTGTGGCCTGTTTTCATCAAGGGCAAGTGGTTCCTCACTCCGGAAGGAAAGCGGTTTGTTCACGGCGAAACTGAGCGCTCATCTTTCAACAACATACTCACGGTCAAGAAGGATGGCCAACTCACCAACGCCGCAATGAAACAGGCGCTGTCCCGTCGTTTTGACAGTCGAATTGACTGGTCCATGCTCACCATTGAACAGGATGCTTATCAGGGCGCGGTCGAAGGCGACAAGCGGCTGGTGGGGGATATCTGGCATGTATTCGACGGCGAAAAATGGATACGCGACACAACCACTAACCACACGGCAATTGATCCCGCCAGATTCGGTGCTGCAACGTTTGGTGATCTGCAGACGAAATGCCGCTCACTGCAGGGGCTGCTGTCACTGACTGCCAGCGAAATTAAAGCCGTCCTCGATGTTTACCCGTCACTGCTTACCGACCGGCAAAAGGGTGTCGTTTCCTTTGCGCTGAAGCAGAAGGCCAGCCAGCGTGAACGTGTTATGCGTGGTGGTCTGATCGGCCTGACGATTAACGATGCGCAGGACATGATCGCCCAGGGGTATGACGCCGGTTCCGTGCTGGTGGACGCGGCGCGCCTCACCGCCGAAGAGGTCGCCCGAAGTGGTTCGCCTAACGGTCTGCGGTTAACGGGGTTGTCTGACAGCAAAGCGAAGGCCTGGCTCACCTTTCAGGCGAACGTTACCCGGGAAGGCCAGCTATCGGATTTGCTGACCGGAAATATGAATGATAGCGAACTGAAAACACTGGATACCGCCAATCCGGAGCAGGTCGTTAGCCATTTGTTCAGCCAGATTGACCTGATCCCCGTCACCCTGGAGCAATTCAGGGAAGTATGCACCGCCAAACTGCCAGAAAGTGATGATGCGTTACTGGCCTACCTTGCCGGGTTCCCCGAAATTGCGCTCGACGGCTACGGAAATATGCTGCCAATGTCCCGCGCCACCAGCGGGAACGTGCGCGGCAAAATAAACCATCTGGCTGGGCTGGTGAATGAGTACCCGGACGGGCCAGAAAAGCAAAACTTTGTCCGTCAGATGGAGCTTATTAATACCCGTCGTGTTGCCGCCCCGATTGACAAAATCAAGGTGAACCTTAACGCCCGTTGGCTTGACCGCCGTCTGATTAAGGAGTTTCTCGCCGAACAGGGTTATGACGCGTTCCGGTACACGAAGGATCTGGAAGTCGAGGACGGCTATCTGATCTCTGAGGATGATTACGACGGCAAGGACGGTGTTTTTACCGGGTATCAGCTACGAACGGTCAACGGCAAAGGTGGTGTTGCTGAATTTAAGAAGGCCAATAACAGCGATGGCTTCCTGAACCAGTTGGAGAACTACCTTAACGGCGTTAAACCGCGTGGGCCCAAAGCAAGTGACTACCTGGCGCGCATCGCCAGTCTGGAAGGCAGTTTCAATGACTGGCTGAAATCGCACCCTGATGTTGACGGGGTTGTGAATGATTACAACGACGCGTTCAACAACTACATCCCGTTTGAACACTCCAGCGAATCGTTAAGCCTGGAAGGGCTATCCGGTAAGCGCATCCCGTTAAGCTATCAAAACTCAGAGGTTCGCCGCCTTTCCGAAGACGGACGCGGGATCATGGGTTTTGGTACTGGCCTGGGTAAAACCACAACCGCGCTGGCGCTGGAAGCCTTCAACTACCAACACGGACGCTCAAAACGTACTGCCATCGTCGTACCCAAAGCGGTTTACCACAACTGGTATCACGAAGCGCGGGACTTCTACAGTGATGAGGTCTTTGCGCAAATGCTGTTTGTCGGCATTGATGAGGTCATGGGTGAAGACGGGACGGTCCAGAAATCACAGGTTCGTAACGAGAACAACGAGCCGATGATGGATGCCTCCGGCAGTCCGGTTATGCGTAACGTCATCAAGGACGCTGACAGCACCACGATTCTGGAACGCATGAACCGCATTCCGGCGTCAAACTTCCGCAGTGTGATTATGACCAAAGAGCAGTATGGCATGATCCCGTTACGCGAAGAAACCATAGATGAGAACTCGGCACAGGCGCTTTATAACGCTATCGACATGGGGCGAACCGACCTTCTGAAAGGTAGTCACCGCGCGGAGCTGGCGAAAAACAAAATCAAAGACAAGGCCGCTGACACCGGCACCGCCAAGAAGCAACAGGTTCCGTATTTTGAGGACATGAACTTTGACAACGTGATCGCGGATGAGGGCCACAACTACCGCAACTCACTGGCTGCAGGTCGCGAAACCGCTCAACTGGCTTATTTGCCGAACCCGTCTGTCTCACAAATTGCCCGTGATATGGCTGTAAAAAGCGCCTACCTGATGAAGAAATTCAATGGTCGCGGCGTCACCCTGCTAACGGCTACCCCACTGGTAAACAGTCCTCTCGATGCCTTCAACATGCTTTCCCACGTTGTGCCGGTTGAAGAGTGGAAAGCGATGGGGATCTTGACCCCTGATGACTTTGTGCGAGTGTTTGGCGAAACCGCCAATGTGGTAGTCCAGAAGATATCCGGCGAGGTGGTGGATAAGCAGGGGCTGGTTGGCTTTAAGAACCTAGACGGCTTGCGCGGTATTTTCCATCGCTGGACGACGCTCAAAACCGCTAAGGACGTGAAAGAAAGCGTCAAAATCCCCGACCTGAACGAAATCAACGTAGACGTGCCGCTGACAACCGAACAGGTGGAAATCTACGAGGAATTGCGCCAGCGCGCGGCGAAAATCGGGCAAAAAGAAGTCGTTGAGCCTAATGGAGACGGCACTGTCTCTGTCACGTCGAACAAGAATGATGACTTCATTTTCTCGGTGATCCGAGACATGGACAAGCTGGTCATTGATCCGGATTTATACCGTTCGTCCATGACGTTCATCTTCCCGGAAGACCAGCGTGAAAAAGTGATGGCTATAGCTGCCGGTCTTCCGGCTGCGGCTGGTGGAGTAGAGTCTGATGACGATGAGACTGATACCGGGTTAGTGAGTACGCGAGCCAGTAAGGTCGTCGAAACCAAAGTTAATACCCGTGGGGATGCCGTAGAGCTGGTGGTTAGCGTGGAGCTGGAAGCCGCCGTACTCGATGCTATCGCGAAAGCCGGTATCGACATGAAGACGGTCACACACCCGATACCGCCAAAATATGCCGCGCTGATTGCCAACCTGAAAGCCGGAATGGTGAACGGTAAGCAAATCATCTTCATGGATGAGAAAAGCCAGCACGGTAAGCTACGGCGCATTCTGTCCAACGCGCTGGGGCTGGATGAGAGTCAGATCGGGATAATCAACGCCACCAGCGTACAGCAAGCCACCGGCGTAAAACTGAAAAAGGTCAAATGCCCGGTAGAACCGACGGAAAAGGCCGACGGCAGTTACAAAGATGGGGCATGGGAGAAGTATTACAGCGAGCTGGCGAAATACGAGGACTATGTTTCCGCGCTGAATGATATGTCCCTCTCCGGCATGGAAGGGATCGCCGCTGACTACAACGAAGGCCGTACCCCGATCGTCATCTGTAACAAGAAAGCCGAAGTGGGGATTAACCTTCACAAAGGCACCACGGATATTCATCACCTGACGTTACCGTGGACCCCTGCCAGCATTAACCAGCGAAATGGACGCGGCGCCCGTGTCGGTTCGTCACAGGATAGCGTGAACGTCCATTACTACTGCGGCAAAGGCTCATTCGATGAGTTCCGTTTGAGTACGCTGAAGCGTAAGGGCGACTGGATCAGCGAAATCATGACGTCAGACGCATCCACACTGAAAAACGGTGACATGGATGAAAACGAAGACATTCAGCTATTGCTGGCGGCAAACCAGGACGAACGCAAAGCCCGTCTTGAGGCGCAACTATCCGCGCGCCGCGAGGCCGAACGCCGTAAAGCCGAAAAAGATGCGGAAGTGGCACTCGACGTTTATCTGCGGTCATCCATTGCAGCAAACGAAGATCCGGCAGACCTGGAGCGCAACCTCAACGCCCTGACTGAGCAGGTCAAAGTCCAGGAGGCAACCGTAGAAGACGCGCGCACCAGCGTTACGCAGGAAGAATCTGACTATAACGAGTGGGCAGAGAAGCACGGCAAGAGAAGCGCTGATGTCTATCACGGCTCATCGCGTCGTAACGCCCGTACCATGTTGAAATACCAGATTGAGAAACTGAGTGAGCTGAAAGGCCAGGCTAAAACAGCCCGTAACACGCTGACGCGCAATAAAAACGCCTCCACGATGTTAAAACGTTCTAAAGGTGATCTGGAGCGTGGCATCGCCGCCGGTGTGATCGACATTGACCCGGATGTGCTGCTGAATCCGTCGAGCTATATGAAAACGCATGACGGTCGGGTAATTAAAAGCGGCGGTTACTACACCATCAAAACGGACACCCCGCAGCAGGTCGTTGTGTGTATCACTCGCCTGTTACCGGAAAAACAAGCGGTTGAAGCGGAGATCACTTATACCTCCGTGTACCTGTATTCCGACTACCGCATGGGGGCGAAAAAAGAGCTGACAGTGGCTGATCTCGACACCCAGCTTGACGTTACGCCGGATACGGCAGAAGCCCGTCGCCGAGCTGCAGAAGGGCTAACCCCTCTCCGGGTTGCCAGCATCCTGACCCGCGCCCAGTTCTACGACGCCGTGACTGAGAAGGTTTTCCGCGTGAGCGGTGATTACTGGATGGCAAACATAGACGGGAAGCTTGAGCTGGTTTATCCCGTGCGTGGTGCGATACCAGATGATATCCCGCCAACCTCTCTGGTGTATCCGGACAGTAGCGACGAAGGCCTGAAACGTGATCTGTTTGCGTATAGCCGTAGCGGGGGAAGTATGTACTCTGCGCGAATGTTCATGAGTGCTGTGTTTGGCGAGAACTATGACGCCGAGCTGGAAGCCTATGGCGAACAAGGGACCGTTGAAGATGTGTTGCCGGTGCTCAATGAGTCGGTTGCTAAGGCAGAGGCCGAATTTAACGAATCCCTGACCGGGGCATCGGATAGCGACATTCGCGCTCAGTTTAACGGCAACTATGAGGCGATCAGGGCTACCTGGAAGCGCCGCATTCCAACGTCATCCCTGGCACCGCTAAACGAGCGTTTCTCTAACAAAAGTCAGTTGGCGAACATTTTTATTCAACTACGTGACGAAAGGCTGGTGGCAAAGCTTCAGTCCATGAAGGACGGTAACGAAAAGCTGTCACAAAAACTGTACTCGCAATTCACTCGCCTTAGTGGTGTGCGGTCGCTGGAAGTGATCCGCGATATGGAAGAAACATCCTCATCTGAATTGATGAACCGGGTAAACAGCCATGACTCCCTGCTAACGTCACCGCTTGCTGATTACCTGATGGCTGGTGTGCTGGTGGGTTCCTATCTGGAAAGTCGCATTTCTGCAGAAGATTTCCGTAGTGCTGAACTGGTTCGGCGTCACATTGACGGAATTAAATATAAATTACAGGAGATTAAGCACGGGGGGTATAAACAATTTGCGGCATCATGGGAGGATTATCTATCCCTGATGGCGGGAGAGAAAACGGCTGAGGAAATTGAGGCTGGAAAACAGGAGCAAGCCGCTAAACAGGTAGAAGCGACTGATTTCACGCAGGAACAGACGGATGAACAGGACTATGGCTACAGCATCCAGCAGAATACGCAGGATCTGGAGGGCAAACGAGTCTGGCGCCGTCGCACCTTCAAACTCAGTTACCCGGCTGGTGGCGCTCATGTACTGATTGATACGTCAGGCAGAGCCACCCTGAAGAAGAAGGCCGTGCGGGAGCTGCTTAAAGAGAAGTACGGCGCGACGTTCTGGAACTTTGAAGACGATCCGGTTGAAGGTAATGAGTTTACCCAGCCAGCCTGGATTGTCTCCAGCCGGTTCGACAGGGCTGATATTCAGGCCAGCATTCAGGCCATCATGTAATTTTAACGGAGTGGCCTGGGCAACCGGGCCAAAAGGAAATGACGACACTAATCGACACCATTAAGCCTACTGAAGAGTATGTAGAGTCAGTATTACAAGAGCACGCGCTGGCTGGGCGCAGTGAGGAAGAATTTATCGCAACATACCTGAAGGGGCTGGCAGAACGGCTGGAGGCCGACGCTCGCGCTTACAGGTCATTTGGTCCGTGGTGGCCTTCGCTGAAAGTGATGTTACTGGAAGCCGAACAAATGGACTTTGGGCAAATCGTTGATGGTGATGTGGCGGCGATCTACAGCATGAGCCGTCCAGCGCTTACGCTGGTGGCAGCGCACCTATATGCTGACGAAATTGTAGAGTCTGGTAATATTTACAGTGCTGATCATTTACTCAGTGTCATGCCGTCGGCTGATGACACCGAGCCTTACCACTATGTCAGCTACGATGAGTCCATCGAAAAATACAAACTGTCCAGATAAGGAGCGCATATGTCAAAAGACAGATCCCGTAGCGAATGCCGGTTTTACAACTCAGAACAGTTACAGGAGAGAGCCGAAGCAATGGGATGTTGCTTGCGATTTGCACGGGCGCAGGGTGTGTTTGAATTGACGATTGATGATAAGCAGGATCAGAACTGGACATGGGTGATGCGTCCGGGCAGCAATGAGCGGGTGCGCCTGGTGCGTGAACTGACGCGTGATGAGTGGGATCAGGCGCTGGCTAATGCGCGGAAGGCACTACTTCTTTTTTAAATCTGAAGTTCTCTATTAGAGAAATACCTTGCATAAAATAAATTAAAGCCTTAGATTTTACTGGAGCAAAAGAAAAGCCCGGCAGAGCCGGGCTTCACATCCACCTGTAGGTTTACGCCGTCAAACTTAGGCCTACAGGGAACAACAGGACTATAAACACATGAAAACCTATGCGCAACGCGATTTTGTAAACCACCCTCATTTCTCTGCAAAAAAAACTCACGATTCTTCCCTGGAAAAAACCCTGATCGTCTGGCTGGCGCTTCTGCTGTCAACTTTTGGTGGTGTCTGGATTTTAAGCCTTATTTATCAGTTCGCTCTGCGGTGACATAGCACACTTTTCCCTAAGCTAAAACCGATGGTAAACGTCGGTTTTCCATTCTTTTCAGCGTTTACATTGCAAACAGCCATTAGCTTGGCTGTTGCTATTGTGTTTTTTTTGAAACGCGATGAGAATAAATGTAATTATTCATTATCTCTTAGATAGGTTGATATTTTTCGAGATGTGATACCTTATTTGCTTTATGGAACGGGTATGCGAGTTTCGTCAGAATGGCTTGAAGGATACAAAAAGAAAAACCACACACGTCGCAGCGATAAGGCCAGGAAAGCCGATGATAGCTGGCTGGCGGTCGTTGTTAAGGTTTCAGTTCACGCAGCCGCACTCGCGGCATTGATAAAAAAAACCGACTTACTGGAAGGGAACCAGGAACACTACGATCAGGTTCGGGTGTTCGATTGCATGGAGCGGAAGCACCCCGATCTTTACGTTCGTCTTCACTCCACCCCAAACGGGGGCCATCGCGGTAAAAAAAGCGCATCAATGATTCAGGCTGAAGGCCAGAAGAAAGGCTATCCGGATATGTCGCTTGATAAAGCCGCCGGTGTGTACCACGGAATGCGCGTAGAACTGAAGCACGGGAAGAGGAAGCCCACCAAAGAACAGATCGAATGGCTGAATGCGTTAACCGACGAGGGTTACTACTGCGTTCTGGCATTTACCCCGGAAGAGGCGGTTGCTGCAATGGTTGCCTATTCGCAACTCAAGCCTGGCGAGTCCATGCCAGCCCATGCGAATGACAGCTACTGGAGGGTATCAACTGAAACATAACACCGAGGGAATGGGTTCAGTAGTTTTGCTGGTGGCTCGCTGCCATCAGTATTTATTTCACAGCGCGGGTAGAGGAACGGGGTTACATGGATCTTAATGCAGTATACAACACACTCAGTAATAACCCCGAAATTACAGGTCAGCGGGAAGGTCGTGCCGAATTTCTCACGTATGAACCAAATGAAGCAGGGGGTGAAGGGGTGTTTGTACTGAATGATATGAATGGGGGGATGCAGCCGTTCGAGCCGTCCATTGATGATCAGCTTAGTGATGATTGGGTGTGCCATGCGTAAACACTACTTCAATGTGTCGTTTGTCGGCGAGAAAGGGCAATTTCGGAGCGCGGTCATTGCATTGGACCATAATGCAATGACCATTCCCGATATTGAATCCGCCAGGCGGTCGCTGGAAATGGATGACAGTACAGGACTGATGTCTGTCAGCCATCTTGGTCGCATGACTGAACAGGAATACTTTCAAGGTATTGATGCTACCCGCAACTGGAACAGATGGGGGATTGTTGCGTCGTGTATGCTGCCGTTTGTCATTCTGGCGCTGGTGGTCTGGCTGCAGCGTTAAACAGTAGCCCTGGTGTTTAGGTGATTAGTCCTGTGTCATTCGTGCCACAGGACTTTTTTATGTGGCTAGAGTCGCTACGGTGTGGCTTGGGCTTTAAGGCGTTCGTCTGCGAGAATGAGCAATTGATAAAGACTCAGGCCTTTGTTCATCGGGTCGTTCATCAGCCTCGATGCTTCAATGGTAAGCCGGGTATGTTTCGTTTCGTCCTGGTATTCAGGGTGAGTGGACATAAATTTACTGATGTCCTTTTGCGCTGCTTGTTTCTTCAGCGTCATTTCTTTTTTTTGCCGCTCGTATTCGTTTTTGTCAGTTGTCCATCCTCGCTTATACATGCAATAGCTATAGATGTCTGTCATGCTTGCATTTGACAGCTTTGCACACTCAGTTTTGTCAATTTTAAAATTTTGTTTCAACTCTTCCTGTGTGTCATACCTCGCGTTATACCGCTTCGTACAGCCGGTTAATGAAAGGCAGAGTGATACGGCGATCAGACAGCAAACAGGTCTGTTTATTTTTCCTGGTGTTGAAGTGCCCATTAAATGTATTCCCAATGATTGCGCTGTGATGTTAGGCGGCGTCTTGCATAGCCTTTAGCGTTTCTTTTGACGCACATGCGTCACGCATACCTGCCGCTGCTCGTTTATCACTTACTTTCGTTAACTCGATAGGTGCTTTTTTGCGAACTACGGAAATAAGCAACCGGACATGGATATTGTCCATTGATACAAATTCGTCTCGGTATTGCATCCGGGCAATAGTCTCTGCCGATTCACTGACTGTTATTCCGTAGCTGTTTGCCCAATGGCAATTTTTTTTGCCCCAGGCCAACAGTGTCTCCCATTGTTCTTTGTCTTTTTTAGCTTCCTCCTTCGCCTGTTTTGCCGCCTCCGCGTTTACCTTAGCCTCGTATTTTGCGTGTTCCTCTCGCGCTTTTTGCATTCTGACGTACTCATCGCGTTCCTTCTGGCGCGCATCAGCCCCAAAATTCACGGAACTGCAGGCGGTCACGCCCACCAGCAATGAAGCAACCATTGCGAGTTTCAATAATTTCATTTTCTTACATTCCTTGTGTCCATAATTTTTCCGTGGAATGTATCAGCAAACCCCTGGTGGGTGATGGGCGAAAAATGTGGCTGTACCACAGACCTTTTTTGTCCGGTATCAATAGACTATTAGGAAATTACAGATTATTATTTGCCGCGAAAGATAACGTAAAATCTAACAAGGATTCTTAGAATAACATGTCAAATGCTGCAGAAAATATCACCACGAAAACCCGCATCACTGATGAAGTAATCCACCTGTCTTTTGTCGGCGTATACAACCAGCTAGCTCTGACACTGCGGCGCATTGGCGGTGACGATCTCGACCGTCGGGCGCTGGAGTCCTGCATCAGCATAATTGAACAGCTACAGGGCGATATACACGCTCGCCTGGATGATGAAACCAGCGACTACAACGCCGTTATGGAACGCCTCGAAGGTGCGAATAGAAAGCTGCTGGAAATGAACATTTATAAGTCCAATGTGGAGGACAATGCTCAGGCTAAAGAGGATGAGCTGGAGGAGCTGCGCCACCAGGCCAAAATGAAAACCCTTGAGTTAGAAGGGGCGCTCATTCAGTTAAAGGACCAGATAAATTCATCCGGGCAGGAGCTGGAGACGGCACAACTGGCGTACAAGGCACTTAAAGCGGATTTTGACACCTATAGGCGGCTTAACCCCGAGTCTTTGCACCGCGAACGCGACGAACTGACGAAATCTGTCTCCAAATTGCGAGCTGAACGCAAAGACACAAATAAGCGTATGCAGTCCCTGCAGGGAAAACTCAACATAGCCGATAAGGAAGTGTCTGTAGCCCGGACGAAACTCATCGCCCAGCGTCAGGATCTGGATAAGCTGAACATCGTGCATGAACACCTGAAAAAGCGCGTGGATTTTCACGACGGTCGCGAGAGTGTGAAACTGTATACGGTAGTGTCTGATCAGGGGAGTGAGTTCAACCTGTTTATCTACAATTACCATTTCGGCCTGATGGCGCGTAACAGTCACATCAAGGGGCATGTCATTGAGCTGGCTGACTTCCATTTCCAGATCCGCACGTCCATGCTCACCGCAATGGATGTTATACCAGGCGTATGGGGTAATCCTATCTACGAACGTCTGAGCGTATTTGAAAAGGCATGGGATAGCGCCATAGACGAAGAGTTACATCAGCGGATCATGGTTCGTCTTGAAATGGACTTCCCGAAAATCCATAAGCGCGTCGTGGACGCTATCGCTGCAGAAATCGGAGAGTTAACGCTTCCGGCAAAGGTGATCGCGCTTCTGAAGAATGCAGGGTTCCATAACGTTCAGTCTATTGCTGCGGTCCTGCCATTTGAGCTGGTGGACATTAAAGGGATAGGGCAGCAAACAGCGGATGAGATAGTCAATGCAGTGAATAGCTGGGCGATCTGCTGGTCACGAGAAAACGGGGACATTGAAGTGTACAAGTCCAACCTGCTCAAAAGCACCAAATCCAGCAAGAGAAGTAAAAACAAATAAAAGCCTTAGAATATACTTGCTAAAAAATGGCGCAGTTCGTAAAGTATCTGCGCGTTATCTGAATTACCTTTGATCTTGGCTTTAACATTAATGGGCTGACCTTTTATCAGCCTTTTTTTTACCGCCAGTACATCATGTGGCGTTAACCTGCGGTTGTAGCGGAAGTTCCTTTGCTTCCGTCCCTTTGCATTGTGGGGATAGCACACCCGGCGTCAGGAAATGATGAGCCGTTTTTATTCATATCACAGGACAACCACTGGGGCGATAAGGTTTGGAAATCCGGGAGAGACGGATATTGCGGGATGCCGAAACACAGGCGCGGCGATATGGTGTTAGCGGGATTAATCCCGTGAGGACAGAACCCGCCCCGCAATGCTTTACCTGCGAAGACCAATAGAACACAAAACCATCAATCTGTATCCCACCAACAGTATATTCATACCTGGACTAATACTTTATCTGCCTATAGTGAATTTGAGCATCTGAATTTCCTTTCTTTTGACTCTATTCAGCCGGAGGCATTATGAGCTTAGTGCGTATTGTATTCATCGCGACCCTTTCACTGATTTTAACCGGATGTGCAGCATCTAATTCATCTTTATCAACGGCAGAAGGAACCGAAACAGGAACAACAGCGGCAAACAAGCTGGGGTACAGTAAGATAAAAGTGTTTTTTGCCACAGACCGGAATCTAACCGGGGATAAGAACCCCGCTGATATGTTCGGAGAAAAACGTTCAGATATTACATATGGTACATGTGAAGTGAGTATTCCACGTGACCACAAGATGGGCAAAATGGAGTCTCCACTCTGGCGGGTTATATTCAAAGAATATCCGGCAAAGCATATTGTACTAATGAGCGCCGACATCACCTCCAAAGACAAATTCTTCGCAGATCTCGCAGCCCGTGTACATCAATCGAAAAAAAGCACAGCATTGATATTTGTTCATGGATATAACGTCACTTTTGAGAATGCTGCGCGTAGAACTGCACAGATGACTTATGACCTGGGCTTTGATGGTGCGCCGACTTTCTATAGCTGGCCTTCGCTTGGGAAAAGGGCAGCTTACACCATTGATGAAGATAATATTGAATGGGCTGAAGCCAATCTGAGAAATTTTCTTGATGACTTTTTTACGCGGTCTGATGCTCAACATGTCTATTTAATCGCGCACAGCATGGGAAGCCGCGCTCTCACTCATGCTGTCGCCTCGTTACTCAGGGATAAGCCAGCATTAAGAAACCGACTTCAGGAAGTGATTCTTGCCGCACCGGATATTGATGCCCAGATATTCAAAAGAGATATAGCACCTGCGCTAGCTGCTACAGGGCGACCTGTGACGTTGTATGCTTCGTCTAATGATGCGGCTCTGGCTGCTTCACAAGAAATAAATGGGTATCCAAGAGCCGGTGATTCCGGAAAAGGTTTAGTTATTGTCCCGGGCATCGAGACAATTGATGCAACGTATGTCGATACTGATTTTATTCACCACTCATACTTTGGCGATTCGACGTCAATTCTGTCTGATATGTACTATCTAATTAAAAACGATGACAGAGCAAATGATCGCTTTGGTCTTCGCCCAATTGATGTACCTCCGGGGCGTTATTGGGAAATCAAACCATGACAGCCAACAGTGCAGACGTATATTTCTGAGCTGGGCCATTGAATGGCATAAACGAGGGGGATTGCTCATGCTTTCCATTTGGTGACAACTCCCCTTAACCCCAACTAACAGCCAAAACGCAGTAACAGCGCTCAAAATTTGAAGTCACGTGATTGGACGTGTTTTTTATTCCCTTAGAATTACAAGTATTCTTATAGGGAGGGAATGAAATGTCTGATCGTATAACCAGTGTCGAAGTAGCTGCAGTTATGCTGAAATGTGGTCGTTACATGACGATCGCCGAGATAATGGCGACACTAACCGAAACCTACCCTGAACTGGAGAACGGGCATACATCAGTCACTAACGTAGTGCGCACCTTCATGAAATCCCCATCCGCAAGCTGTTTCTCACTCCCAGGCGCATACCCGCGCATGTACTTACTGACGTCAGTCTCAGGCTATCTGTTTAAGGTCAGGGGGAACCGGCAGGTTTGCTACGATGATTTGCCATTCCATAGCGGAAGCAAAAAGGATCTGGAACTGGAGAATAAAAAAAGCCAGGAGGTTTCCCGTCTGGCTTTTGGTTTGTTCAACAGTATTTGTCGGCGTCGTATTGCGTCAGGAATTGCTATCGTCTGATGGACGACTCAGCCTAACTGTCTTGCGTGGCTGGCGCCCACTCTCTACCTGAAGCGGCTTAGTGCCTGGAATGCTGGTATCCTCTTCGCTCTCAGTAGATTGTGTAGCTGCTAGCGGTTTATTAACAACGCTTCGCGCCGGTACGGGAGTTTCTGACGCTGCAGGGGCAACGCGATCGCCTTTCTTCGCTTGCTGGTGGTCAGTCACTGCAGCCACCCCCATCAATGACATAGCCATGCTGATAAACCGCTCGGCACGTTCACTTTCCGGTAATGCCATCAGATCCTGACGCTCCAGAAGCGCTACCAGCGCCCCCAGTCCCATCTTCTCCAGCGCATAACCATAACGCAGACAGTCCAGCATAAGCCGACGTTTGGCAGCATTGCTTTGCAAGCTGCTGTACTCCGTCGCCAGCGCGTCAGTTAAGGGGCTGTACTCAGCCAGCCCGGTAATCTTGATGGTTTGTTTTGTCATTAATTCCGCTCGCTCAGTTCAGCCAGTATCTCGTCACGCACCGGGTCAAGTGCGAAGTAAACGCCGCGTACAATGCTTGTTTCCGGGTAGTCTGGAATGAAAACCACATCATGCCAGTCGGCTGTGTAATCCGGCATATCATGCAGTTTTCCACCAATATAGTTTGCACCGCCGCCTACCAACAACAGTGCATCAACATCACGCATGTTTCTGTGAACCTTGCGGATATCGGCGCGAATAATTTCAGCCAATTCACTCGCGGCCTGGCTGATAACGCTCGTTACATCAATGCGCTTGTTGCGCGCGGCTTCCAGGCGGGAGCCGATGTAACCCTGACGGATGATCGTATCAATGCTATCGATGTTGAGGTCTTTGGCATTGATATTCTTCCCGCTGGTGGCCTCAAACTCCTGCAACAGAGCGTGAACCCGTAAAATCATGCGATGGATGCCGTTCTCTGACGTTCTACGGCTAATCACTTGCATATCCTTATCCACGACCGCCATGTCGCACGTGAAGCGGCCTAAATCGACCACGAGGACGCTTTCAGCCTCAGCCAGATCAGGAATGTCATTCTGCGCGGAAATCAGTGCAGGGACGGCTTCAGGAAATACTTCAACGTGCGCAATGCGCGGGGGAGTGATATCACCGTTGAAATTGCGAACGGGTATCAAAAGGTTGTCGGCTTTGGCCTTAATGCGGGAACGGTCAATTTTGCCGATATCAGAATAGAACTGATTCACTGGGAGTGTTTCGGCGACAATCACGTCGCACCCATCCAGGCCAGCACGTACCAGCGCTTCGTTTACCAGTACGCGGTGTGCTGCGCTCACCTGATAGTCAGGGTCGCAGGTATCAACCAGGTCGGCCCCCTGATTCACCACAACATAACTGCGTTCGCGCCCTGCATCGGTGGTCAACCATGAGGAAGAGGTTTCACTGGAAAGCGTCTGCTGGTTGCCAGACCGGATCAGAGAAGGGGTGATGTATGTTTCCATCTGGCCATCACGTTCGAACGTCAGCGCAACGTTACCGGAACCTGCATCCACTGCAACGAAAGTATAGTTTTTATTGGTCATGACTTAATTCCTATTTGGTAATTTCAAAGTAATAAATCGCAAAGGAAATGTATCACACGGCCTCAAAAAGTCCATATTAAAGGGACGTTTAAATATTGATTGGGCGTAAATTGTCCTTATCGTAAGCACAAAACGTGATCATGTTTTTGTGTGGGATTGAAGTGATCAAAAAAGTGATCAAAAAAAACTGATCAGTCGCGTGATCACTCTAAAAACCAGACCGCCTATCCTCGCGGTAGTGTGGTTTTTAGCGGTAGGCGGCATGGCAAAGATAGATTGGCATTGGCACAGGGAAAACTATAGAAAACATAAGCTTGAGTCTGGTGTGACTTACAAGGAGTATGCCGATCACCACTCCCTTAACCCGAATACCGCGCGTCGAGAACTGAGCAAAAAGACAGGTGACGAGCCGCAGGAACCTACCGCACCGGCACGTGATCAGACTGATGATCTGACCATCAGGAAAAGAGGGCGAAAACTCAAGCACAGCAAGGAGTTAGAGGAAATCACCGCGCAGGATGAGCGCGGCGAAACACGGGCGCCCACCAAAAATAAAAAAAATAATTCCAAAGGCACACACGCCAAAATGATCAAAAACGTACATGAGGGGGAAGTGATCCCGCATGTACCGAAGCCACGGGGTAAGGGCAAGCAATTCGAAGACGGTAACGAGGTGAAAGTTGTCGCCAACCTTCGAGGCAAACCCCGGGTCGTTGATCAGGATGCCGCCGTTCCGTTGCTGGAGGCCGGGCTGGAAGAGTGCGAAGTCGCCACGGTGCAAAGCGCCGTTGAGCATATGAAGCTACTGCAGCGCACAACAACCAGAGCCGTTGCCCTGTTTGAAGACGAAATCTCCAACATGATCGCTGGAGGGGGCAAGGACCAAGACGACGACAAACCATCCGGCCCACACCCCCTGTTAAAGATGACCAAACTGCTGATAGAAGTCGGTTATCGAATGGATGACCACGCCACACGTATCAGCTCCATCCGTTCCTCACGTGAAAAGCTACGGATTGACCGGCAAAAGCTCGATGCCAAAGCGTTAGAAATGGAGGTCATTGCAAATGCCTATGCGCTGCGTGACGAAAACGAGTGGGACACCGCGCAAACTGCCGAATTTATCGAACGCCACGGGGTAAAACTGCCCGACTCAATAGCCCTTCGACTGGCTAAGGAAATCAGGGAGGCCGAGCCTGAAGTGGAAGACACCGGCGCTGTAGATGATGACCAGTTAGAAGAAGAGGCACGTCTCTACCGCGCGGCACAGGCCGAAAAAGAGAAGTTTATACGGTCCCGCCGGGAATCCGTCGCCAGGATAGTTGATACCCACGGGTACGGTGACACCAACAATGACGGCATCAGGCGAGAAGGGGAGTTTGAGGCGGATGAAGAGGGGCTGGACATTGATTACGACGCCACACGTGAATTGTATGGCGATGAGGATGAGATCCCCATAGCGGCCCCGGAGGACGATGAGTAATGGCTTCCGGGAAGAAGAAAATCAAATGCGTCACGTCCGATCCGCGCTGGCGTGACATGGCGGTTCGCTACCGTCATGACTGGGGGCTGGCGGTCGTTGAATTGTTCGGGATGCAACCGAGCTGGCAGCAGGACGAAATTCTGGAGTCAGTTCAGAAAATCAAGAGCATGACTACCGTCACGTCAGGGCATGGTACGGGTAAGTCATCCCTGACCGCTATGATGCTGATGATTTACATGATCCTGTATCCGGACGCGCGTGTGGTCATCATCGCGAACAAAATCGCGCAGGTTAAGTCTGGCGTCTTCAAGTATGTGAAAACGTTTTGGGCAAACGCCGTCAAGCGTCACCCCTGGCTGCAAAACCACTTTGTACTGACCGACACCATGTTCTACGAAAGAAGCCGTAAGGGTGTGTGGGAAGTCCTCTGTAAAGGTTATCGCCTGGGTAATGAAGAAGGGCTGGCGGGTGAGCACTCCAAACACCTGCTAATCATTCTGGATGAAGCGTCCGGTATCTCTGACAAGGCGATCGGCGTCCTGACCGGCGCACTGACTGAAGCCGATAACCGTATGCTGATGTTGTCACAGCCTACGCGCCCAAGCGGTTACTTCTACGATTCCCACCACAGCCTGGCGAAGACGGAACATAACCCTAAAGGGATCTGGACGTCGATTGTTCTCAACTCCGAAGAATCACCGTTCGTAACCGACGACTTCATTATTATGAAGCTGGCGGAGTACGGCGGTCGTGACAGCATGGAGTACAAAATCAAGGTGCTGGGCCAGTTCCCGTCCGTGATAGATGGCTTCCTGTTAGGGCGTGACGCCTGTGAACGCGCGCAGCGCCGCAAGGTGTATCTGGAGAAAAACTGGGGCTGGGTGGCGCTTGCTGACGTCGGTAACGGTCGAGATAAGTCTGTACTCAACATTATGAGGATTAGCGGATACCGGGAGAAACGGCGCTTTGTTCCGTTCATGGTGCTGGAAATGCCTGGCACAATGAACCCTACCGAGTTCGGCGACTTCATAGCGAACGAATGTACACAAGAGAAGTTCCCCAACATCACTATTGCCGTGGATGGCGACGGCGTGGGGTCGGCGACGGCTGACCGGCTGGAGCGCAGGGGGGTGAACGTGATCCGCATCCGTTGGGGTAAACCTATGTTCGCCAAAACAGACAAGGATCGCTTTGTCAGCCAGCGCGCCTACGCCAACATCGCAGCGCGTGACGCTATCCAGTCAGGGCGTATGAGGCTGGACTCATCCCCGAAAACAGCAGAACAAGCCGCTAAAATTCCGTGGAAGATTAACGAAGACGGGCGCGTGGCGATGATGAAAAAAGACTACATGCGCCAGAAGATGAACATCAAATCGCCTGACCGCTGGGACACGTATTGTTTTGCTACGTTGGTAACGTATCGACCGGCTAATGATGATATTGGCGGAGATATGGAAGAGACGCGCGCAGACGCACTGGCAGAACTGGCTCAATATGATGATGTGATCTAATGGCAGGGGGCTGGTGGCCCCCTGTCAGGTGTTCAGTCTTTATTGATGAGAATGTTGAAATTCTTACCGCGACGGCTGCGGGTATCGCCAAACATGGAGCGCAACTCTGTGATGGAAAGGACGTTGTTATTATCAGTCGCAAATTTTCGCTCAAGTAATTTGCGATCTTCTTCTGTTAACAAATCCAGTTTACGCCGCCCCGCCTCTATCGAACGGTTGGCTTTTTCTATTTCAGCCTCAGTTTTCGCTTTAGCCAGTTTTGCTTTTGCTCGCCTTTCGAAATGCGTAATACGGCTTAGTATTGATTGTTCCACAATGGTTTTTTGCGCGGCTTTAGCCTCTGCAATTTCTATTTGGTCAATGCCGTATATATCGCCTACCGTAAATATTGAGCACTTCAGAGGCTTAATCAGACTGTATTTGTTAAAGTATTCAGTCTTAGGTTCATGAGATATTTTTATATCTTCTTTTACCCATGCAGGATGATAAATCATGACACCATGCGCACCGCAACGGGCGCGAACTGGCTCAACTTCCCCTTTGAAAACAATATCTAACAACGTGTCTTGATACCCACTAACTCGGTATCTAAATTTGTGTCCTTCAGGGTATGCCGCGAACGTTTCCATTTCTTCTTTCAGGGCTTTAACCGCTTCTGTAGTGTGCGGAAACTTCATCAGCTTTTTAATCTGTTTTTCATAGCGAGTAAGCAAGTCCTCGCGAGTATGTGTACATGTTGTTGCTGCATTAAAAAACCCAATAGCCACAGACACTGGTTCAATGATTAACATTGGAACCGGTGAATAAATGGAAGTAGATATCGCAATGCTTTTGTTCTTTTTCATCTCAGTAGCGAGTTCAGCAAACTTCTTCCACCGAATATGTAAATCAACGGCCTTATTAAAAGTTGCCTCATCGTTTGAAAATGCGATAGGCCGAATCTTTTCGTCCTTTGCATTCCTGCTGTGACAGATGGCGAGAGAATCAACCAGTTGCAGCCAGTCTTTTTTGGTCTGCAAAAACAACTTGTACTGCTGCTCAAACATCACGTCATTAAACGCTGGCATTGTGTGATTGTCCTTTTGGTTGTACTAACACGTTCTTACCCACTTGCTACCCACATTGAAAGTAATCAACGAACACGGTAAAGCCTTAGAAAGACAGCGATCTCAATAAAGCCACACTTCAAGCACCTTACGTGTCCCATCGCCTGGCAGGTGATCACTTCAACGGATCACTCATATGAGGTGGGTAACACTACGACGAACCGGAATCTTGTCGCCCTCATCCTGAGTTGGCTAATTCGTGAGGTCTGTCATAGGGTACATACTAAAGCAAAGCTTTCCCTTTATATATACTTTTGATTCTAAGCTCACTCACGTTTAGGCCAAATCTGATAAAAAAATAACTATAGATAATGGGAGTTATATAAAGTTACGTGCTATGATCGCTCAAACGGGTTATTTAAGTGATCATTTTAGTAGCCTGTAGAGATTTGAGTCGCATTGCCTTGCCAGCGACTCTATTTTTTACGCACGACACCGTTTCTTAGAAAACATGTATTTCAGTTGGAGGCCGCGCGGCACAGCCGAGCGTTATCAAGGAGGTCATAGTTGAACAATCTGAGTATTACAGACATGGTTTCGCGTTTTCCTGAACTTACGGGGGTTACGCCGGAAGAAGTAGCGCAAAATCTGCGCAACTTCATGGCAGATAAGGAGGCGTACTCAGAAAACACGTTTAAAAAGCTTATGTCCGTTGTCCGGGCGTGGGTTCCGTGGTGCCAGCAAAAGCAGATCCCCGCGTTACCGATACTGCCGGAATACGCCAGGGCGTATTTTCTTGAGCTGCACGAAGCTGGCATGGCATCCACCAGCATTACTAATCATTTTGCGATGCTTAACATGTTAGCCAGGATAACCGGACTTCCCGATCTCACCAACAGCAACGAAGTCCAGTTGGCTATGAAGAAAATCCGGCGCCAGGCCGTGCTCGGCGGAGAAAAAACCGGACAGGCCGTCCCGTTCCGGCTCGCCGACCTGCAGTTAGCCAGTCACCTTTTGTCCCAGTCCGACCGCCTTGCTGATTTGCGCAACCGCGCGTTCCTTTACGTTGCCTACAATTCGCTGCTGCGTATTCAGGAAATTGCCCGTATCCGGGTGAAAGATTTATCCATCAACGATGAGCGGATCATCATGGACATTTCACACACGAAAACGGTCGTTACCGCCGCCGGTGTTATCAAACATTTGAGCGTTCCCGCCAGTAATGTGCTGAAACTTTGGCTCAATGCCTCGGAGCTGGTCAGCCATCCCGACGCGGTAGTGTTTTGCCGGGTATTCAAAAATGACCGGGTTCAGATCTCAACAACCCCTATGACCACGCCATCACTGGAGAAAATCTTCCAGGATACCTGGCGGTTACTGGACAAACCAATACAAACAACGAACAAGGGACGCTATCAAATGTGGTCCGGTCACAGCGCGCGGGTCGGCGCGGCACAGGATATGGCTGAACGCGGGGTGAGTATGGCGCAGATCATGCACGAAGGAACATGGTCAAAACCAGAGACGGTAATGCGCTATTTACGCCGCCTGAAAAACGAAAACAGCGCAATGAGTGACATTATGGAACGGTGATAATCATAATTCTAAGGCTTTTATTTGTTGTAACGTGACTGTTATTAGGACAGAATCGGACACGCACCAGGGAGGTGTTATGTCGGGTTCTGTTCTGCTTCACAGGCACTTTGTAATTGACCATCACAAGATTAGTTTTACTGCTGGCATCAAGTGCAACCGTGCCGTTGTCGTGTTTGGTGTAGCCACTCAATCCGAAGTAACCCCCCTCCTGACGCTTGAAAAAGAGTACCCGGACAGTCACGCCGCTTGTCAGTACGTAGAGCGAGTGACCGAAACGGCAGCGCGCAAGCTACTGGCTTACTACCAGCAGGAACATCAGCCTATCGTTGACCGCATCAGCGCCGTGTTTTCCGGGCAGTTAAGACTGGAATACTCCAGCCGTCACAAACCTGTATCGAGATAAGCATGTCCGTATCGTCAAACGTCGTGCGCCTGTTTGTAGCCGTCGCAAGCGCCCATGACATTAATGATCCCGTCGGCACCTATACCAATGGCTCATATGTAGATTCATACAGTGGGTACTACTTCGGCCCTGACATTTTTCAGCACCCCAAGACGCTGGCAACGCTGGTTAAACACGGGGTTATTGAGT
>NZ_NRDO01000036.1 GCF_010231475.1 Citrobacter sp. NCU1
CTGGTAACAGAGCCTTACAGGCGCATTTGAAAAACCTCCGGCTATGCCGGAGGATATTTATTCAACTGCCTTGGGTGGCAGCGCCCGTAATCGGGCAGACCCTGATTTAATTGACGATCCCCATATAGCCATGAATGCCCATATAGAGACCGACCAGGCCGATTAACAGGCTGGAAAAGTAAGGGGCTTTTCTGGCGAGGGTATTAAATCCGCTCCAGCGTTTAGCGGCTTGCTGGACACTGATTGCCGCTCCCACACCTACCGCCACCAGCGTGAGCGCAAGACCCACACTGAAGCAGAGCACCATCGTTGCTCCCAGGGTGAAGGCTTTAAGCTGGATGCAAATCAGCAGGACGGTTATTGCCGCAGGGCAGGGGATAAGCCCGCCAGTCAGGCCAAATAACAGTATCTGCCCGTTCGTCACCTCTCTGCCGTGAAAGCGGCGCTGGATGTCACTGGCATGCGCGAGCTCATGAGCATCCTGATAGTCTTTTGAACCTGCGGTTAACCCTTCCAGTCCCGCATGGTCATGATGCTCATGATCGTGGTGATGCTCATGGTCGTGGTGATGCTCATGATCATGGTGATGGTGCTCATGGTGGTGATCGTGCTCATCATGATGATGGCCATGCGCTTCTGCCAGCCAGTTTCGTTCCCCTTGCCATGTGCGCCAGAACATCCAGGTCGCGGTTCCCAGAATAATGATCGCGGAAATAAACTGAAGCCAGGGTTCAACCGATTCGGCAGTAAATGCCCGGCTGATATACATGCCCCCAAGCGCAATCAGCCACACCACCGCGGTATGCGAGAGTGTGGCCGCCAGCCCCAGCATTACCGCCTGCCTGATGGTGCCTTTAATGGCGATGATAAATGCCGCCATCATCGTCTTGGAGTGCCCAGGCTCAAGCCCATGCAATATGCCTAACAAAATTGCGCTGGGAATAAAAAACCAGGCGTTGCCTTGCTGAAGCAGCGTAGAAAATTCACCCATGAGAATGATTCTTAGTTGTTTTGTTTCGGCTGATTCTACTCCCCCCCAGTACCAAATACTACCCCCCAGTAGATCTGCAAGGTATAGTTAACCATGATTGATGCAACTGGGATATTGCTATGTCACATACGATCCGCGACAAACAAAAGCTTAAAGCGCGTACCAGCAAAATTCAGGGGCAGGTGGTTGCCTTAAAAAAAATGCTGGATGAACCGCATGAATGCGCGGCGGTTTTACAACAAATAGCGGCGATACGTGGCGCGGTGAACGGGCTTATGCGGGAAGTGATAAAAGGTCATCTGACCGAACATATCGTGCATCAGGGCGATGAAATAAAGCGCGAAGAAGATCTGGATGTGATCTTGAAAGTGCTGGATTCCTATATCAAATAGTCGGGATGATGCCCGACTATGCGGATCATTAGCAGCAAACGGATACCAGGTTCCGCTGCGTAATACAGCATTCAACATGTTTAAAGCCGCTGATCGACTCCAGCGCCAGTAACAGACAGGCGACGGTTTGCGCTTCTGGCAGAGCAGACTGATGCGAGCTCACGGTAATGGGCGGGAGGAGTCAATGGCTCACCCCCTTCAGGTGTGTGAGCCATTACGGTTGTCCTTAGCCAAAAAACATCACGGAAACGCAGAGTAAACCGACAATCAGGGTAATCAGATTACTCAGTGAGCGGTAGGGTTTTAGCGTTGGGATCAGATAGGTCGACAGCGTCGGCATGATGAATAAAATCATGGCGATGAGTGGGCCGCTTATCGCATAAATCATTGAGATTGCATTTGGGTTAATGCAGCACACAATAAACGTGATCGCCGAAACCAGCATAATGGAAAGCGCGCGATAAAAGGCGCGGCTTTTTTTCACACCAACCTGCTGTAAGCCAGTTTTTACCACCTCGGTTGCCCCTTCGATCACACCGAAATAGGTGCCGAGAAACGACTTCGACATGGCGACAACGGCGACAATAATCCCGGAAATCGACAGCCAGGCGGGAGCATTTTGCATCATCGACAGCGCAGACAGAATGGTGACGCCCTCATGTTTGGCCGCTTCAATGTAAGCGGGCGGAATGGAGAGCAGACAGCTGAAGACGAAAAACAACACGCTCAGGCTGATGATTAGGTAGGCGACCTTCATGATTTTTTTGCATTTACCCATGGCCTGCTCGCCATATTTTTCACGTCTGTCGATGGCAAACGTAGAAATAATTGGTGTATGGCTAAAAGCGAAAACCATCACTGGAATAGATATCCATACCTGATGAAGCGTGTGCTGATCGAAAGACATCTGGCTGGTCAATAAAGAGGGCTGCCAGCTTCCGGTCAAATAGAATGAGAGAAATAAAAAGTACGCAATAAGCGGAAACACCAGAAATCCCATCACACGAAGCGTGGTATGGCGTCCCATCAGAAAAATCAGGTTTAGCGTCACCACGACACCCAGACTGACCAGCATACGAATGCAGAGGTCTACCTGCAGATGCTTTGCCACCTGCTCGGTGAGCGAGTTGGTGATCGCCACGGCATAAATCAGTACGACCACAAAGAAGGCAATAAAGTACAGCGAGGTGATCAGGCTACCGATCTTTTTACCGTAGTAGTGTGTTACCGCGCCAGTGATCCCTTCTCCTGCCGACGTTTTTGAAGAGAGAATGAATTGACACAGCGCCTTATGCGGCCAGTAAGTCAATGGCCAGGCGACCAGCGCGGTGATAAACAGAACAATCGCACCCGCTGAACCCAATTGTATGGGGAGGAAGAGGGTTCCTGCACCAACGGCAGTTCCATATAACGCGAAACTCCAGAGAGTCTCTTCTTTTGACCAAATCTTCGACATTGTCTGAATGTATCAACTATAAAATAAACAAAAAAGTAGCATAATTTACCATAAACAGGGGGTGTTGAGGGAGGCTTAAACCGAGAGGGAATGAACAGGTAAAATGCCGGAATCGCAGTGACTCCGGCAAATCAGAGCGTCATCAGGCAGTAACACGTTGCTGTCGATGTTTTACCACGCGATGGCGCAAGGTATCGTAGGCCCAGTTATAGAGCATGGTGTAGGGCAGGAAGAACAGGAAGAAGCCTATTTCCAGTGTGAATGCTTGTAGCAAACTGACACTCAGCACATACGCCACAATACTCACCCCAATGACGATAAAACCGCTTTCAAATCCCAGGGCATGAAAGGCGCGGACTTTGGCGGTACGTTTGACCAGATGCGCAGGCCAAAAACGGTCAAACAGCGCGTTATAGATGATATTCCAGATCATCGCCGTGGTCGCCAGTAAGACGGTGAGTCCGCCCATTTCGAGAACGGAGCGCTGCATCAACCAAGCCGTTGTGGGGGCGAGAATAGCCGTCGCGATACCCTCAAAACAGACGGCATGAAAAATACGCTCAGGTAAGGAGCGGCGTTGTACTGCATCGTGTTGCATAGCGTGAAACCTTCTTTTTTTGTTTGGAATCATATGGAATTCTGCGCATTTTATCGCTTAATGTGATATCTAAAAGATAGTATCCATCGATAAAGTAGATAGTTCATGCGCTACTCTCCTGAAGCATTAACGGCATTTGTAGAAACGGTCTCCTGCGGTTCCTTTTCTGCGGCGGCGCGACGGCTGCGTAAAAGCCAGTCGACCATCAGTACGGCGATAGCGCACCTGGAGGCCGATCTCGGATTTTCACTGTTTGACCGGACGTCGCGGCAACCGGTGCTGACGGAAGAGGGAAAGCGGGTACTCGGTTATGTACAGGCTATTTTGTCGGCGAGCGACCGTCTGGATGAAGTGGCATTGTCGTTATCTGGAGAAACGGAAGCGCGCCTGACCTTTGTCCTTTCCGACACTCTGCACCCGGATGTTCTCGAAGAACTGATGGTGCAGTTTGATCGGCAGTTTCCGCACACCGAGTTTGAATGTCTGATCGGTGAAGATGAGGATGTTATCGATCTGCTGCAAAAAGGACGTGCGCAGGTGGGGCTGATAGAGGCCCGCGACGACTACCCGACGGATATGGGCGTCACGCGCTTGCCGATGCAGACCTGGATGGGGTTGTATGTCGCCGCGACGCATCCGCTGGCGATGCAGGAAAAAGTCTCCTGGGATCAACTGCATACCTGGCGTGAACTGCGACTGAATACCTATTTTGAAAGCGGCGCCAACGTGGCGAGAGGTCCGGTCTGGTCCGCGCCTAACTATTTATTGTTGCTCAGTATGGCCGTACAGGGCTTCGGCTGGTGCGCGCTGCCTTGTGCGTTGGTCGAAGAATTTGCCGCCGAGAAACCGTTGGTTCAACTGGATGTGCCAGGCTGGCCCAGGGCTATCTCTATTGATCTCCTCTGGAATAAGAAATCTCCCCCAGGAGCTGCGGGAAGCTGGCTCCGATACCATTTACAACAGGGGCGTGTCACGGCGTAGCCACAACGATACGCATTTCCTTTGTGATAAAACTCACTTTTTTTAAACATTCAGGATAACTATCTTTAACAATCCTCTACTATTGCGGTGTTATTTTGCGCAGAGGTGCTAATGAAAGAGGTTGTGATAGTTGGGGCATTACGGACACCCATTGGCTGCTTCCAGGGAACGTTGGCACGTCATTCTGCCGTTGAGCTTGGCAGCGTGGTCGTGAAAGCGTTATTGGCGCGCACGGGTGTTGATGTACATGCCATCGATGAAGTTATCCTCGGTCAGGTTCTCACCGCAGGAGCAGGGCAGAATCCTGCTCGTCAGTCCGCCATCAAAGGTGGGTTGCCTAATACGGTTTCCGCTATCACGATTAATGATGTGTGTGGCTCAGGGCTAAAAGCGTTGCATCTGGCAACCCAGGCTATCCAGTGCGGTGAAGCGGATATTGTGATTGCGGGCGGACAAGAAAACATGAGCCGCGCGCCGCATGTCCTTACTGACAGCCGCACCGGCGCGCAACTGGGCAACAGCCAACTGGTCGACAGCCTGGTTCACGACGGTTTGTGGGATGCGTTCAACGATTACCACATGGGTGTCACCGCTGAAAATCTGGCGCGGGAATACGGGATCAGCCGCGAGTTACAGGATGCCTATGCGCTCAGCTCTCAGCAAAAAGCGCGTGCTGCAATCGATGCCGGCCGCTTTAAAGATGAAATCGTGCCTGTTACCACTCAGCGCAATGGGCAATCAAGAGTGATTGATACGGATGAACAGCCGAGGACCGATGCCAGCGCAGAAGGACTGGCCAGACTGGACCCCACGTTTGATCGTCTGGGATCGGTCACGGCAGGAAATGCCTCGTCAATTAACGATGGCGCTGCCGCCGTTATGATGATGAGTGAAGCCAAAGCGCAAGAGTTGAATTTACCCATACTGGCGCGTATTCGTGCTTTTGCCAGTGTCGGCGTGGACCCGGCGCTGATGGGAATCGCCCCCGTTTATGCCACTCGTCGCTGCCTGGAACGGGTTGGCTGGCAGCTTGCAGATGTGGATCTTATCGAAGCCAACGAAGCGTTTGCCGCTCAGGCGCTCTCCGTGGGGAAAATGCTGGAGTGGGATGAACGCCGGGTGAACGTCAACGGTGGCGCGATTGCCCTCGGTCATCCCATTGGCGCTTCGGGTTGTCGAATTTTGGTTTCGCTGGTGCATGAAATGGTCAAACGTAAAGCGCGCAAAGGGCTGGCGACGTTATGCATCGGCGGTGGGCAGGGTGTGGCGCTGGCCATCGAGAGAGACTGATCATCACCTTGCCGCTCGCATAAAAAAGCCCTCCTTACGGAGGGCAAGACCAGTTACAGAAACACTCGAACAAAGAATAATTTATCAAAACGACGTTTCATTATTTGTGATTCATAACGCAACTTGATGAAAAAACACGTCATAACCGCTCCTTTATCTCCGCACCATTTTCTGTATCAGGCCTTTTCGCAGGGTAATAAACTCAATTTTTGTTTTTATCTCTTTGTTTTCAAATGAATTGCTTTTGATTTTTTTGATGCGCTGCGTCCGACCGTGATCAGGACGACACTTTTGACAATAACATCCGCAAAAATGAAACGTTGTTTTATTTATAATTGAAAACAGATTCGCAGAGGGATATCATGGCCTCATTAAGTAAAACGGAACAGCGTTTCGCTCTCCGTTCAGGAATTATCACGGTCAATTTATCATTGGAGGTAAATATGGACGTAAGACAGAGTATCCACAGTGCGCACGCGAAAACGCTGGACACCCAGGAACTGCGCAAAGAGTTTTTAGTTGAAAGCGTATTTGTGGCTGACGAATACACCATGGTTTACAGCCACATCGATCGCATTATCGTCGGTGGTATTATGCCGGTGGCGAAATCAGTTTCGGTAGGCGGTGAAGTTGGTAAGCAACTGGGTGTTACTTACTTCCTGGAACGTCGCGAATTAGGCGTGATCAACATTGGCGGCCCGGGCACGATTACCGTTGACGGCCAGTGCTATGAAATTGGTCATCGCGATGCGTTATATGTGGGTAAAGGCGCGCAGGAAGTGATTTTTGCCAGCGTAGATGCGGCAAAACCTGCGAAGTTCTATTACAACTGCGCACCGGCGCACACCACCTATCCAACCAAAAAAGTGACGCCAGCCGATGTGGCGCCAGTCACTTTAGGCGACAACGTCACCAGCAACCGTCGCACCATCAACAAATATTTTGTTCCGGATGTTCTGGAAACCTGCCAGTTGAGCATGGGGCTGACCGAACTGGCGCCAGGCAACCTGTGGAATACCATGCCGTGCCATACCCATGAGCGCCGTATGGAAGTGTACTTCTACTTCAACATGGATGAAGACACTTGCGTCTTCCACATGATGGGGCAACCGCAGGAAACGCGTCATATCGTGATGCACAACGAACAGGCGGTGATCTCGCCTAGCTGGTCTATTCACTCTGGTGTAGGCACCAAAGCGTATACGTTCATCTGGGGCATGGTGGGCGAAAACCAGGTCTTTGATGACATGGACCACGTCGCAGTAAAAGATCTGCGCTAGTCGCGAACGGCAATGATGCCTGTCGGTGACAGGCCATTAAAAATTTAAGGGTTTACAATGATTCTGAATGCATTTTCTCTCGAAGGTAAAGTTGCCGTCGTCACGGGTTGTGATACCGGTCTTGGTCAGGGTATGGCGGTTGGTCTGGCAGAAGCGGGCTGCGATATTGTCGGGATTAACATCGTTGAACCGACTGAAACGATTGAACGCGTTACCGCGCTGGGTCGTCGCTTTTTAAGTCTGACTGCTGATTTGCGCCAGATCGACGGTATTCCGGCTCTGCTGGAACGTGCAGTGGCGGAATTTGGTCATATCGACATCCTGGTCAACAACGCGGGTCTGATCCGTCGTGAAGATGCGATCGATTTCAGTGAAAAAGACTGGGACGACGTGATGAACCTGAACATTAAGAGCGTGTTCTTCATGTCTCAGGCAGCGGCGAAGCACTTTATTGCACAGGGTAACGGCGGCAAGATCATCAACATCGCGTCTATGCTCTCCTTCCAGGGCGGCATCCGCGTTCCGTCTTACACCGCATCAAAAAGCGGCGTCATGGGCGTAACCCGTCTGATGGCGAACGAGTGGGCGAAGCACAACATCAACGTGAACGCGATTGCGCCGGGCTATATGGCGACCAACAATACGCAGCAGCTGCGTGCTGATGAAGAGCGTAGCGCGGCGATCCTCGACCGTATCCCGGCGGGACGTTGGGGTCTGCCGAGCGATCTGATGGGGCCGATTGTCTTCCTGGCTTCCAGCGCATCTGATTACATCAACGGCTATACCGTGGCTGTTGACGGCGGCTGGCTGGCGCGTTAATTCGCCAACCGTTAATGCCCGATACTGCGAAAGCGGGTCGGGCATTTGTTTCTCTTTTTCCCTTCTTTCTCTTCTTCCCTTTGTCTTTCCGCTGGCCTGACATTCTCAGACAGACGTGCCTTCTGCGCTCACCACATCACAATTGAACTGGAAACTTAATCATAACTTTGTTTCACTGCTATCAGTTTCCAACGAAGGAGTACGCAATGAAAACGATTGGCTTGCTGGGCGGCATGAGTTGGGAATCCACCATTCCCTACTACCGTTTAATCAACGAAGGGATTAAGCAACGTCTGGGCGGTTTGCACTCTGCAAGTCTGTTGTTGCATAGCGTTGATTTTCATGAAATTGAAGCCTGCCAAAGCCGGGGTGAGTGGGACAAGGCGGGCGATATTCTGGCACAGGCGGCGCTGGGCCTTGAGCAGGCAGGCGCGGAAGGGATCGTGTTGTGTACCAATACGATGCATAAAGTGGCGGATGCCATTGAATCCCGTTGTCGGTTGCCGTTTTTGCATATTGCCGATGCGACGGGGCGCGCCATTACCCGTCAAAATATGACGCGCGTCGCCTTGCTGGGAACGCGCTATACCATGGAGCAGGATTTCTACCGGGGACGACTGGCGCAGCAGTTTGCTATTGAAACCCTGGTCCCGGACGCTGACGCGCGTGGCAAAATTAACCAGATTATTTTCGATGAGCTGTGCCTTGGCGAGTTTTCCGCGCAGTCACGCCATTATTACCTGCAGGTGATCGAAAGTCTGGCGGCACAAGGCGCGCAGGGGGTCATTTTTGGTTGCACCGAGATTGGCTTGCTGGTCCCGGAAGCGGACAGCGCGCTCCCGGTGTTTGATACCGCCGCAATTCATGCCACGGATGCGGTGGAGTTTATGCTTTCGTCGTCTGCGAGAGAATAGCCTCCAGCGGATCGACAAGGCGCGGCAACGAGGCTTGTAGATGTTTACTGAACGCATCTACCAGCGCGGACGATGGGCGGTGTAAAGGGCGGATCAGGCTGACGGTAAACGGTACGTCGATGCTGAAACGCCGCACGATAACGCCGCTTGCCGCATAATCCAGGGCGGTAAACGGGTTGACGACGGAGATCCCCGCTCCCGCGCGCACCATCGCGCAGACCGAGGCGGCGCTGTGGGTTTCAATGACCATCCGGCGCTTAACCTGATGCTCATTGAACAGCGTGTCCAGCAACTGGCGGTAACTGTCTGTGCGCGACAGGCTAATGTAGTTTTCCCCCTGAAAATCTTCAGGTGTCAGTACGGACTTTGCCGCAAGTGGATGACCTGACGGCAGGACGCAGACTTCATTTCGCGTGAGCAATGCGGTACGTTCAGTCCCCGCCGGCGCATGTAGCGTTTCTGTCAGGCCGAGATCATGACGCTGCGCGGAAAGCCACTCTTCCAGCAACGGCGACTCCTGCGGCACAATGTTCAGGCTGACATCCGGATAACGGGCAAGAAAAGGCTGTAGCAGCGTCGGTAAAAAGGATTGTGAGAACACCGGCAGACAGACAATCGACAACTCCCCCTGACGGAATTCACGTAAACTTTCCGCCGCGCTCACAATGCGATCCAGTCCATACCAGGAACGCTGCACTTCCTCGAACAGTCTCAGCCCTTGTACTGTGGGGTGTAGTCGCCCGCGAGTCCGTTCAAAGAGCTTTAATCCCAACACTTTTTCGAACCGCGCCAGTTCCCGGCTGACGGTCGGTTGCGAGGTATGCAGCAGGGTCGCCGCCTCGGTCAGATTCCCGGCGGTCATCACCGCATGGAAGATTTCAATATGACGAAGATTTACGGCGGCCATCGGTTTTCCTTAATGGAGATATTCCATATCATTTTTGCATAGACTTTCGATAAAGAGATATTTTTTATTCTCTTCAGGTTGTGGCGTAATGCTAAAAAATATCTTGTCCGGAGCCCGCTATGCCACATTCGCTGAACTGTACAGAAACTTCGCTTAACGCTGAGAATTTGCTTCACTTACCGGCTGAGTTTGGTTGCCCAGTCTGGGTGTATGACGCACAGGTCATTCGCCGCCAGATTGCCGCCCTGCAACAGTTTGATGTGGTGCGTTTCGCACAGAAAGCCTGCTCGAACATCCATATTTTGCGCCTGATGCGTGAGCAAGGAGTGAAAGTTGACTCCGTCTCTTTGGGCGAGATCGAGCGCGCGTTGGCGGCGGGGTACAATCCCCAAACGCATCCGGATGACATTGTATTCACGGCAGATGTCATTGACGCCGCTACGATCGCCCGAGTGAGCGAATTGCGTATTCCTGTCAATGCGGGGTCCGTGGACATGCTGGATCAGCTCGGCCAGGTTTCCCCCGGACATCGGGTTTGGCTGCGTGTGAATCCGGGGTTTGGTCATGGCCATAGCCACAAAACCAACACCGGCGGCGAAAACAGCAAACACGGTATCTGGCATTCCGACTTACCCGCAGCCCTGGCGGTGATACAACGTCACCAGCTTAAACTCGTGGGTATTCATATGCATATCGGTTCTGGCGTTGACTATGGTCACCTGGAGCAGGTGTGCGGCGCGATGGTGCGTCAGGTTATCGAATGTGGTCAGGATCTGGAGGCGATTTCCGCAGGCGGTGGGTTGTCGATTCCCTACCGCGACGACGAAGAGTCTGTTGATACGCAGCACTATTACGGTTTGTGGAATGCCGCGCGCGAGCAAATTGCGCGCCACCTTGGGCATCATGTGGCGCTGGAAATTGAACCTGGGCGCTTTCTGGTTGCGCAATCTGGTGTTCTGGTAACGCAGGTGCGCAGCGTAAAACAGATGGGGAGCCGACACTTTGTGTTGGTGGATGCCGGCTTTAACGATCTCATGCGTCCGGCCATGTACGGCAGTTATCACCGTATCAGCGCCCTCGCGGCAGATGGGCGCTCGCTGGAAACGGCGCCTCAGGTGGATACTGTCGTTGCGGGCCCGTTGTGTGAATCAGGCGATGTGTTTACTCAACAGGAAGGGGGCAAAGTGGAAACGCGCGCGTTACCGGCGGTGGCTCCCGGTGATTACCTGGTGCTGCACGATACGGGTGCGTATGGCGCCTCCATGTCCTCAAACTACAACAGCCGCCCGCTGCTGCCGGAAGTGCTGTTTGATAACGGCGAAGCAAAACTGATCCGCCGTCGTCAGACTATCGAAGAACTGCTGGCGCTGGAGTTATTCTGATCGGTAATACGGCCCGGTGGTGACGGAATCGCGGAGCACCAGCGTTCCCGTAAAGGGAGGAATGGGCTCCAGCGCCTTGCCGCTGACCAGCCGTATGGCCTGATCAATCGCCGTGGTGATCATACTATCAATAGGCAGATAGACTGTAGAAAGCCCCGGCTCAAGCCATTTTGCGCTGGGGGCATCGTCAAAGCCAAACAGTGAAATATCCTGCGGGATCCGAAGTCCAGCCTGGTGTAGTGCTTTTGATGCGCCCAACGCCATATCGTCGTTACAGGCGAAAAGGGCGCTAAACGCGACACCTTCATCGAGCAATTCGCGGCACGCATCGTACCCGCGTATCATGCTGGAGTCCCCGTATTTTACTTTTGCCGGATCCCAGGCGATGCCGTTTTTCTCCAGTGCTTTACGATACCCCATTAAGCGAGATTTTCCGGTTGGGGTGTGAATGGGAACGGTAATGCAGGCGATATCGCGATGCCCCTGCGAGATCAGATAATCCACGACCTGAAAGGCCGCATCTTCTTGTTCGAAAAAGACCGCGCGATCCCGTGCCAGGCTGACGTCGCGATTTATAACCACCAGCGGCATGGCTGTCGTATTAATCAGCGTCATGATCGCCTTTTCACTCATATAACGGGTATAGAGAATGATGGCGTCACATTGTCTGTCGGCAAGCATCTGTACCGCTTCCTGCTCGCGCTCCGGTGTGTCGTGCCCGTCGGTGACGATCAGTTGCTTACCGTGAGATTCCGTTTGACGTGAGGCTTGTTGCAACAGTCGACCGAAGTAGAATCCGTCAAACGTCGACACCACGAGACCAATGCTGTTACTGGTACGGTTCGCCAGCGATCGCGCCAAAAAATTGGGGCGATAATCTAAGGCCTGCATTGCTTTAAAGACCTTTTGTCGCGTGCTCTCTTTTACTTGTCCCGTCCCGTTAAGCACGCGAGAAACAGTCGCTTTTGATACGCCCGCACGACGTGAAACATCCAGCATTGTTGTCATGACGCTATTCCGATGATTCGTTTGACGAAGGATTCCCTGACTCCGTTGGCGTCGACACAGAGTGTCGACGGACCAGAGTGGGGCTAAACACATGGGGGATTTCCGGCGCAGGACGTTGATCCGCCAACGCGAGCGCTAGTTCCGCTGCCTGAGTCGCCATCGTCACAATCGGATAACGAACGGTGGTTAACCGTGGGCGTACATAGCGGGAAACCAGCACGTCATCAAAGCCAATCAGGGAAATCTTCGAAGGGACGTCGATGCCGTTATCATTTAATACCCCCATAGCACCTGCCGCCATGGAGTCGTTATAACAGGCGACAGCAGTGAAGTTTCGTCCACGGCCTAACAGTTCCATCATGGCCTGTTCACCCCCGCTTTCGTCGGGTTCGCCAAAGGTCACCAGCCGATCATTACACGGCAGTTGGCTCTCGGCCAGCGCGTCGTAATAACCTTGCAGACGGTCTTCCGCGTCAGAGATAGTGTGGTTTGAACACAGATAGCCAATTCGGGTGTGCCCTTGTTGAATGAGGTGGCGGGTGGCAAGCCACGCGCCGTAGCGATCGTCCAGGGCCACACAGCGTTTCTCAAATCCGGGCAGGATCCGGTTGATCAAGACCATGCCGGGAATTTGCTTCATCAGCGAGGCCAGCTCGGCATCCGGGAGCATTTTGGCGTGAACCACCAGTGCGGCGCAGCGGTGACGGATCAGCTGTTCAATCGCCTGACGCTCTTTGTGTTCGTTGTGGTAGCCGTTGCCAATCAGTAAAAAATTACCGGTGTGATAGGCCACTTGCTCAACAGCTTTCACCATCGCGCCAAAAAAAGGATCGGAAACATCACCCACCACCAGACCAACCGTCTCTGTCGATTGCTGGGCAAGGGCGCGGGCATTGGCATTGGGGTGATAACTGAGAGATTCCATCGCGCTGGTCACCGCAAGACGAGACGCCTCACTGGCTTTCGGGGAATCATTGATCACGCGAGAAACGGTGGCGACTGAAACACCAGCCAGTCGGGCCACATCCTTTATGGTCGCCATGACACTAGTACCTATTGAGGGTAAACGCTTACATCCTGCCAGTGTTACGGAAAAAGAGGGGCTATACAAGCAGATTGCCCATCCTGACCTCGCAAATGTGAGCGCACACGAATGAAGTAAGACAGAAAATAGAGAACACAAACCTTTAGTTACACTTTGCTAAAGGCTGTTTCGATTGTTCGCTGGTGAGGAATTAGCGCGAATTGATAGAGTTGGGATCCCAGAGGTATTGATAGGTGAAATCAGCTTTCGGGTTGATCACACGAATTACACCAGCCTGCGCAGATGCGCAGGTTTTTTTTTGCGCCTACGGCGATCTGTAAACAGTAACACATAATTTACACAACTCGTTTCATTTGCGTTCATTCCTTTGCGTTTTTGCACTGGCGCACATTCAGTGTGGAGACCACAATCAAGATCCCAGAGGTATTGATTGGTGAGATTATTCGGTACGCACTTCGTACCCTGTCTCTTGCACCGACCTGCGCAGATGCGCAGGTTTTTTTGCCTCTGTTTTACGCCGACTGTCGCCCCCACTGCCCATCTCGTGTAATCTGCCTCCACCTATTTTTACCGAACTGATGGACAAAGGGTGTGGTAATGCTATTTGGATTTTTTCGTAACCTGTTCCGCGTGCTGTACCGCGTACGCGTCACGGGGGATGCCGGAGCGTTGCAGGGACAGCGTGTTTTAATCACCCCAAATCACGTTTCTTTTATTGATGGCATGCTGCTGGCGCTGTTTTTACCGGTTCGCCCTGTTTTTGCGGTCTACACCTCTATTAGCCAGCAATGGTACATGCGTTGGCTCACGCCACTGATTGATTTTGTTCCACTCGACCCCACCAAACCGATGGCTATTAAACATCTGGTACGTCTGGTTGAGCAGGGACGTCCGGTCGTGATCTTCCCGGAAGGCCGTATTTCAATGAGCGGATCGTTGATGAAAATCTACGATGGCGCCGGATTTGTGGCGGCGAAATCAGGTGCGACGGTGGTGCCGGTCCGAATTGAAGGCGCTGAACTCACACGTTTTAGCCGTTTGAAGGGGTTGGTGAAGCAGCGCTTTTTCCCACAGATTCGCCTGCACATCCTGCCACCGACGCAATTACCGATGCCAGAAGCGCCGCGTGCGCGCGATCGCCGAAAACTGGCAGGGGAGATGCTGCATCAGATAATGATGGAAGCGCGCATGGCCGTGCGACCGCGTGAAACTCTGTATGAGTCGCTCCTCGCGGCTCAGTATCGCTACGGTGCGGGTAAAAACTGTATTGAAGATGTCAACTTCACGCCGGATACATACCGTAAACTGCTCACTAAGACGCTGTTTGTTGGCCGCATTCTGGAAAAGTACAGCGTCGAAGGCGAGAAAATTGGCCTGATGCTGCCGAATGCAGGCATCAGCGCGGCGGTGATTTTCGGCGCGGTTGCGCGTCGCCGTATTCCGGCGATGATGAACTACACGGCGGGCGTCAAAGGGCTGACCAGCGCGATTACTGCCGCTGAAATCAAAACCATTTTTACCTCTCGCCAGTTCCTTGATAAAGGCAAACTCTGGCATCTCCCTGAGCAACTGACGCAGGTTCGTTGGGTGTATCTGGAAGATCTCAAAGCGGATGTTACGACTGTCGATAAAGTGTGGATTTTTGCCCATTTGCTGATGCCGCGTCTCGCACAAGTGAAACAGCAGCCTGAAGATGCTGCGATGATCCTTTTCACCTCTGGTTCTGAGGGACACCCGAAAGGGGTGGTACACAGCCATAAGAGCTTGTTGGCAAACGTAGAGCAGATCAAAACCATCGCAGACTTCACCTCCAATGACCGTTTTATGTCCGCATTGCCGCTGTTCCACTCATTTGGGCTGACGGTCGGGTTATTCACACCACTGCTGACTGGCGCAGAAGTATTCCTCTATCCGAGCCCACTGCACTATCGCATCGTACCGGAGTTGGTTTACGACCGTAACTGTACCGTCCTGTTTGGTACATCGACGTTCCTCGGCAACTACGCGCGTTTTGCCAATCCGTATGACTTCCACCGTCTGCGCTATGTAGTGGCGGGCGCGGAAAAACTGCAAGACAGTACCAAACAACTTTGGCAGGACAAATTCGGCCTGCGTATTCTGGAAGGGTATGGCGTCACTGAATGCGCGCCAGTCGTCTCAATTAACGTTCCGATGGCGGCAAAACCGGGCACAGTTGGTCGCATCTTGCCTGGCATGGATGCGCGTTTGCTGGCGGTTCCCGGGATTGAAGAGGGCGGTCGTCTGCAACTTAAAGGTCCCAATATCATGAGCGGATATTTGCGGGTCGAGAAACCGGGCGTGCTGGAGGTCCCTACCGCTGAAAATGCGCAGGGAGAAACAGAACGCGGCTGGTATGACACCGGCGATATTGTGCGTTTTGATGAAAATGGTTTTGTGCAAATTCAAGGGCGCGCCAAACGCTTTGCTAAAATTGCAGGCGAGATGGTCTCACTTGAAATGGTGGAACAACTGGCGCTGGGCGTGTCGACTGAAAAAATGCATGCTACGGCCATCAAGAGTGACGCCAGCAAAGGGGAAGCGCTGGTGCTTTTCACAACCGATAGCGAACTCACGCGTGAAAAACTGCTGCAGTATGCCCGCGCTCATGGAATTCCTGAACTGGCTGTCCCACGGGATATTCGTTACCTGAAACAACTCCCGCTTCTTGGCAGCGGCAAACCCGATTTTGTGACGCTGAAAAGCTGGGTGGATGAACCGGAAAAACATAATGAGTGAGTCAGTGCACACTAACACTTCAATTTGGTCGAAAGGAATGATGTCCGTGATCGTCGCGCAGTTTCTCTCTGCGTTTGGCGATAACGCACTGCTCTTTGCCACGCTGGCGTTGTTGAAAGCGCAGTTTTATCCGGACTGGAGTCAGCCGATCCTGCAAATGGTGTTTGTGGGCGCTTACATTCTGTTTGCTCCTTTTGTCGGGCAGGTTGCGGACAGCTTTGCTAAAGGTCGGGTCATGATGTTCGCCAATGGCCTTAAACTGCTGGGCGCTGCCAGTATCTGCTTTGGGGTTAACCCGTTTGTTGGCTATACGCTGGTTGGGATTGGCGCCGCGGCTTACTCTCCGGCGAAATACGGCATCCTTGGCGAGTTGACGACGGGCGACAAGTTAGTGAAAGCCAACGGCCTGATGGAAGCATCGACCATTGCGGCAATCTTATTGGGGTCTGTTGCGGGCGGCGTGCTGGCTGACTGGCACGTGATTGCCGCGCTGGTGGCCTGTGTTCTGGCGTACGGCGGCGCGGTGGCGGCAAACGTCTTTATTCCAAAACTGGCTGCCGCGCGTCCTGGGCAATCCTGGCACCTGGGCAAGATGGCGCGTAGCTTTTTCCGCGCCTGTACCTCGCTGTGGCGCAATGGTGAAACGCGATTCTCTCTGGTCGGCACCAGTC
This sequence comes from Citrobacter sp. NCU1, assembly GCF_010231475.1. Lineage (GTDB taxonomy): Bacteria > Pseudomonadota > Gammaproteobacteria > Enterobacterales > Enterobacteriaceae > Citrobacter_D. Next base: position 16,492 of record NZ_NRDO01000036.1, read on the forward strand.
TCTTTTGGGGGGCTGGCGTTACGCTGCGTTTCCTGTTGGTGCTGTGGGTGCCTGTGGCGCTGGGGATCACCGATAACGCCACCCCGACCTATCTTAATGCGATGGTGGCGATCGGGATTGTGGTCGGCGCGGGTGCGGCGGCAAAACTGGTCACGCTGGAGTCTGTGGCACGTTGTATGCCTGCGGGGATTCTGATTGGCGTGGTGGTGCTTGTCTTCTCCCTCCAGCACGCGCTGCTCCCGGCCTATGCCTTACTGATGCTGATTGGCGTTCTGGGTGGTTTTTTTGTGGTACCGCTCAATGCGTTGTTACAGGAGCGCGGTAAAAAAAGCGTTGGTGCAGGGAATGCTATCGCCGTGCAGAATCTCGGCGAAAACAGTGCGATGTTGCTGATGCTGGGCATTTACTCGCTAGCCGTTCTGGTGGGTATTCCGGCGGTCGCGATTGGTATTGGATTTGGGGCGCTGTTTGCGTTGGCAATAACGGCGCTGTGGATCTGGCAGCGCCGTCAGTAATGTCTGTGCCGGGTAACGGTTTTGCCTTACCCGGCCAGCGCATAAAGCGTGTTGCAGGCCCGATCAGCGTAGCGCCATCAGGCGCTGTCCATCACGGTGCCGGGTAGGTATAAACCTGATGTACCGCGTCAATCTCTGCCAGCACCTCTTCCGTTAATTCCAGATGCAAGCTCTCTATGTTGGTTTTCAGTTGATCGAGGGTCGTTGCGCCGAGCAGAGTGCTGGCGACAAACGGCTGACGACGGACAAAGGCCAGCGCCATCTGTGCCGGATCAAGGTTATGGCGTTTTGCGATATCAACATACGCCGCGACAGCTTTTTGCGTCTGTTCGCCACTGTAGCGCGTAAAGCGGCTAAACAGAGTATTACGTGCGCCAACCGGTTTTGCGCCATTCAAATATTTGCCGCTCAGTGTTCCAAACCCAAGACAGGAATACGCCAGCAGTTCCACCCCTTCATACTGACTGACTTCCGCCAGGCCGACTTCAAAGCTGCGGTTGATCAGGCTGTAAGGATTCTGGATGGTAACGATACGCGGCAGATCGTGTTTATCCGCCAGATGCAGGTATCGCATCACACCGAAGGCTGTTTCGTTGGAAACGCCGATATAGCGAATTTTGCCCGCCCGCTGGAATTCGGTCAGCGCTTCCAGAGTATCAAGCAGTGAAATAACCGGCGCGGAATCCGCCCAGCTATAACCCAGTTTTCCGAAGCAGTTGGTCGGACGCTGCGGCCAGTGAACCTGGTATAAATCGATATAATCGGTCTGTAGACGCCTGAGGCTGTTGTGCAACGCCTCGCGGATATTTTTACGATCCAGTGCCTGATTGGGGCGAATACTGTTGTCATTATTACGCGCAGGACCGCTGACTTTGGTGGCGACGATCAGTTTCTCACGGCTGCCGTGTTTGGTGAGCCAGTTACCGACATACGTTTCTGTTAATCCCTGTGTTTCCGGGCGAGGCGGCACCGGATACATCTCAGCAACGTCAATCAGATTGATGCCATTAGCCACGGCATAGTCGAGCTGTGCATGTGCGTCGGCTTCGCTATTTTGTTCACCAAACGTCATTGTGCCCAGCCCCAGTGTACTTATTTCAAGCGAGCTGTGGGGTATACGGTGATAGTGCATAGCCGTTTCCTTTTTATTATTACGACATAAGGACTATAAAAATGGCAGAGGGAAGGGAAAAGGGGAAGCGAAAATTCTAAAGGCCAGCAGGAGGCTGACCTCAATCTCGGGGGGTTATGTTAGCGTTCGATAATTTGGGAGACATCATCACGGTTAATCTGCATGGCATTGCCCTGCTGATCGTGATAGCTCACCAGACCGGTATCATCATCTATTTCTGGTTTGCCGTCGGTCAGGATCATGCGACCATCTTTCGTTGCCATGACATAATCACTGCTACATCCAGATACAGCAAAAGCCAGTCCTACAGCGGAAATTACGACTGCCCATTTTTTCATCCATTTATCCTCACGTGGCTTGCGTCTGATAATAGTCTAGTAATAACGCGAAGTTATGCCTTGCGAAAGCAGTAAAATCTGAAACTGTGAGAATCGGAGAGGGAAGTGAGTGTTCGCTCCTCCGAAGAGGAGCGAAGGGGCAATCAGAGAGGGTTCTTTTTATTGCGTAACAGGTTCAGGGTCTCTACGGCAATAGAGAAGAACATGGCGAAATAAATGTATCCTTTCGGAACATGTATCTCGAAGCTTTCCAGAATCAGGGTGAAGCCCACCAGAATCAGGAACGCAAGCGCCAGCATTTTCACCGAAGGGTGACGGTCGACAAAATCACCGATTGAGCGCGCGGCAAACATCATCACGCCAACAGAAATGACGACCGCCGTCATCATAATGAACAGATGATCGGAAAGACCAACTGCGGTGATCACCGAATCCAGACTGAAGATAATGTCCAGCATCATGATCTGCACAATGGCGCCCAGGAAGGAGCTCACGCGTGTTTTAAGTCCTTCCTCTCCGCCCTCGATTGATTCATGGATCTCTTTGCTGGCTTTCCAGATAAGGAACAAGCCCCCCAGAAACAGAATCAGATCGCGTGCAGAAATGGCTTGACCCATCACCTCAAACAGCGGATTAGTCAGACTAATGACCCAGGAAATTGACGCCAGTAACCCTAAACGCATCAACATGGCACCCGCCAGCCCAAGACGACGGGCGTAGTTGCGTTGCGCTGTCGGGAGTTTTGCGACGACCAGAGAAAGGAAAATGATGTTGTCAATCCCGAGAACGATTTCCAGAATCGTCAGCGTACCGAGCGCAAGCCAGGCGTTAGGATCGGATACCCATGCAAATAACATCGAACAAAGTCCTGCAAAAAAAAATGAAGCGGTGATTATATGCGTCTATCGCGACAGGGGAAAGGCCAGGGTGTGCCTAATCACTCTGTATTAAAAAATGGCGTTCCAGAAGTGGGCGAGTGAAGCTTTTTTTCAGGTAAAAACCTCGCGGTAACGTCAGGATTAGCTGGCCCTGCGCGCCAATGGCTTCTGTCAGCGCTTTCGCGTTGGCGGCTTTTGGCCGCAGTTGTAAAAATTCGCCATGGCGGGCGGTGATCCGCTCAACCTGACCCAGTACGATCATGTCCATTAACTCTTCCCAGTCGAGGCGTAGCTGCTGCTCTTCTTCTTCATTGGGGCTCCAGAGTAGCGGCGAACCGACACGACGCTCTGCCAGCGGAATGGATCGCTCGCCCTCAACGGGGATCCACAGCACCCGCTTTAACTTATGGCGAACGTGGCTGGTTTCCCATGTCACGCCGCTGTTGCCGGTCAATGGCGCAACACACACGAAGGTGGTTTCAAGAGGCCGTCCCTGACTGTCCACCGGGATGGTTTTCAGCTCCACGCCTAATGCTGCGAAATCTTGCTCTGGCTTACTGCCTGCGCTGGCGCCAAGCCAAATCTCTAATAGTACGCCGATCCAGCCCTTATCCCGTTTCAGATCCTTTGGCGTCACGATCCCTGCCAGCGCTGCCAGTTCACCTAATGTATAGCCTGAAAGCCGCTGTGCCTGGGCCAGCAACAGAGCCTCGGATTCAGGTGGCGAGAGTAATGGATGGAGTCCGGACATCGGGTTATCCCTTAGGTGAAAAAATGAGCAATGATTTTATACCGTGTGACCAGAGTTTATCTTTTTCCACACGCTATGTTCAATCTCATGATTTATATTGATTTTTAGTTTTCCGATCGATGAATTGCGCAACTGCAAAATGAGTTTTCCAATTCTGGTCACTGAAAATAAACAGGATCTTACACCATGTTATCCACAGAAAGATGGGATAACTGTGCAAAACCCTCACTACTGTTTCAATTTACAGCCTTGACGTGAGACGAAAATCGAATTTTCACACAAATTGTGCCTAACTTATTGGCACAATCTGTGGATAAAACCGACGCTGTTCGATCTTTCATCAGTCCGATGATCCTGGATGTGACGCATATCACGATTCTATGGTTTGAGTTGCGAATATAACAGTTAACTCAATGAATATACGTGGCTATTTTTTTGCGCAAGCCAGAGTGAGATTCAGACTGTTCCGGGTTTTCCCGTGGTAATTCCATACTTCTGCACAACTATATCCACAGAAAAGGTGAATAAAATTGCCAGTAACTCCCTCTCTCTGTTTATAACTCGGTACTTAACTGTGAGTTATTCAATTGTTATTAGAAATGTGTGCGGTTAAGAGAGTGGTTTACCGTCTCTCTGTAGTGTGAAACAATCGTTCATAAATAAGGTTTATGTTGAGGTAGTCCGGTGATTGATGACGATGGCTACCGCCCAAATGTAGGGATCGTAATTTGTAATCGTCAGGGGCAGGTAATGTGGGCCCGGCGGTTTGGTCAGCACTCCTGGCAATTCCCACAAGGTGGAATCAATCCAGGAGAATCAGCAGAACAGGCGATGTACCGGGAACTGTTTGAAGAGGTAGGGTTAAGCCGCAAAGATGTGCGGATCCTTGCATCTACTCGCAACTGGTTGCGTTACAAGTTACCGAAACGTTTGGTGCGTTGGGATACGAAGCCGGTGTGTATCGGCCAGAAACAGAAATGGTTTCTGCTGCAACTGATGAGCGGTGACGCGGAAATCAATATGCAAACCAGCAGTACTCCTGAGTTCGATGGTTGGCGCTGGGTGAGTTACTGGTACCCCGTCCGACAGGTGGTATCATTTAAACGCGATGTCTATCGCAGGGTGATGAAAGAGTTCGCAAGTGTTGTGATGGCGCTTCAGGAAAGTACTCCTAAGCCGCAAAGTGCACCTGCTTATCGACGTAAAAGAGGTTAAGCCACGCAAATTATGCTCACCCGCCTGCGAGAAATAGTCGAAAAGGTGGCCAGTGCCCCGCGTCTCAATGAGGCGCTTAATATTCTGGTCACTGACATCTGTCTTGCGATGGACACTGAGGTCTGTTCGGTATATCTCGCCGACCATGACCGACGTTGTTATTACCTGATGGCGACCCGGGGGCTAAAAAAACCACGTGGTCGCACGGTCGCGCTCGCATTTGATGAAGGTATCGTCGGCCTGGTCGGCAGGCTGGCGGAGCCGATCAACCTTGCTGATGCGCAAAAACACCCCAGCTTTAAATATATTCCTTCTGTAAAAGAAGAGCGCTTTCGCGCGTTTTTAGGTGTGCCGATCATTCAGCGTCGGCAGCTTTTAGGCGTGCTGGTTGTACAGCAGCGTGAGCTGCGTCAGTACGATGAAAGCGAAGAGTCTTTCCTGGTGACGCTTGCCACACAAATGGCGGCCATTCTTTCCCAGTCCCAGCTAACCGCTCTGTTTGGTCAATACCGACAGACGCGAATTCGAGCGCTGCCCGCAGCGCCTGGAGTGGCGATAGCTGAAGGCTGGCAGGATGCCACGTTGCCGCTGATGGAACAGGTCTATGAAGCCTCGACGCTGGATGCGGCGCTTGAGCGAGAACGACTGACCGGGGCGCTCGAAGAAGCGGCAAATGAATTCCGCCGCTACAGCAAGCGTTTCGCTGCCGGTGCGCAGAAAGAGACGGCGGCTATCTTTGATCTCTATTCGCATCTGCTTTCGGATGCCCGACTGCGTCGGGAACTGTTCGCCGAGGTCGACAAAGGATCGGTCGCCGAGTGGGCCGTCAAAAAGATCATCGAAAAGTTTGCTGAACAGTTTGCCGCATTAACGGATGTGTATCTCAAGGAACGCGCCGGCGATTTACGTACGCTGGGCCAGCGATTGCTGTTTCACCTCGATGATTCCATTCAGGGAACCAACGCCTGGCCTGAACGCTTTGTGCTGGTGGCGGACGAACTTTCCGCAACGACGCTGGCCGAACTGCCCCAGGACAGACTGGTGGGTGTCGTGGTACGTGACGGCGCGGCCAACTCGCATGCGGCGATAATGGTGCGTGCGCTCGGTATTCCAACCGTCATGGGCGCAGACATTCAACCGTCCGTTTTACACCGCCGTACGCTGGTGGTTGATGGTTATCGCGGTGAATTGTTGGTGGACCCTGAACCTGTATTGATTCAGGAATATCAGCGCCTTATCAGTGAAGAGATCGAGCTAAGCCGTCTGGCGGAAGATGACGTTAATCTCCCGGCGCAACTGAAAAGCGGCGAGCGGGTGAAGGTCATGCTTAACGCCGGTCTGAGTCCAGAGCATGAAGAGAAACTGGGCGCCCGGATCGACGGTATTGGGCTGTATCGCACCGAAATCCCCTTCATGTTGCAAAGCGGTTTTCCATCGGAAGAAGAACAGGTTGCGCAGTATCAGGGCATGCTGCAGATGTTCAACGACAAACCGGTAACGCTGCGTACGCTGGATGTCGGAGCGGATAAGCAATTGCCCTACATGCCAATCAGCGAAGAAAATCCGTGCCTGGGCTGGCGCGGGATCCGCATAACGCTCGATCAACCAGAGATCTTTTTGATCCAGGTGCGCGCGATGTTGCGTGCCAATGCGGCGACCGGCAATTTGAGCATTTTGCTGCCAATGGTGACCAGCATTGATGAAGTGGATGAAGCGCGCCGTCTGATTGAACGTGCCGGACGCGAAGTGGAAGAGATGATTGGTTACGCGATCCCAAAACCGCGAATCGGCATCATGCTGGAAGTGCCCTCAATGGTGTTCATGCTGCCGCACCTCGCGAATCGGATCGACTTTATTTCGGTGGGGACGAACGATTTAACTCAGTATATTCTGGCGGTCGATCGTAACAACACCCGGGTTGCCAGTATTTATGACAGTCTGCATCCAGGGATGTTACGCGCATTGGCGATGATCGCTCAGGAAGCGGAGAAAAACGACATCGATCTGCGTTTGTGCGGTGAAATGGCGGGCGATCCCATGTGCGTCGTCATCCTGATCGGTTTGGGCTTCCGGCATTTGTCGATGAACGGTCGTTCGGTCGCTCGCGTGAAATATCTGTTACGCCATATCGATTTTGACGAAGCGCAAACCCTTGCCCAACGTAGCCTGGAAGCGCAACTGGCCACCGAAGTGCGTCATCAGGTGGCGGCATTTATGGAACGTCGCGGGATGGGAGGTTTAATTCGCGGGGGATTGTGACAGGCGCTCTGCCCTTGATTGCCAGATGGCGGCAAAATCGCCTTCTCCAGCCTACACATTGCGGCGTTCTCGATTGACTGCGCTTCGTCGGTAGGCCTGGAATGCGCAACGCCGTCAGGCATTCCTGAATATGTCATTGATAGCCTATACAGATCTTTTACATCTTCCCGGCATCGCCGATGCACCCCTTGTGCTATTATTCGCACCTTTGGAGCGCCTGTAACCTTCAGGCGCGCTTATCAATCGCTGTCTGATTTCAGCGAAATAACAAGAAATTGTGGTGACAGATGACCAGTAGCTATCTGCATTTTCCGGAATTCGATCCGGTCATTTTCTCAATTGGACCCGTCGCTCTTCACTGGTACGGCTTGATGTATTTAGTGGGGTTTGTCTTCGCGATGTGGCTGGCAACTCGCCGTGCTAATCGTCCTGGCAGTGGCTGGACCAAAAACGAAGTTGAAAACTTACTCTATGCAGGCTTCCTTGGGGTCTTCCTCGGTGGGCGTATTGGTTATGTCCTGTTCTATAACTTCTCGCTGTTTCTGGAAAACCCGCTCTATCTGTTCCGCGTCTGGGATGGCGGTATGTCTTTCCACGGCGGTCTTATTGGCGTGATTCTGGTCATGATTATCTTCGCCAGACGCACAAAACGCTCGTTCTTCCAGGTGTCTGATTTTATTGCACCGCTGATTCCGTTTGGTCTGGGCGCGGGGCGTCTGGGCAACTTTATCAACGGTGAGTTGTGGGGACGCGTTGACCCGAACTTCCCGTATGCCATGTTATTCCCTGGCTCCCGCACGGAAGATATTTTGCTGCTGCAAACCAACCCGCAGTGGCAGTCTATTTTCGATACCTACGGCGCGCTGCCGCGTCATGCTTCCCAGCTTTATGAGATGGTGCTGGAAGGGATTGTGCTGTTTATCATCCTTAACCTGTTCATTCGCAAACCGCGCCCGATGGGTGCCGTTTCGGGCTTATTCCTGATTGGCTATGGTGCGTTTCGTATCATTGTTGAATTTTTCCGCCAACCGGATCAGCAATTTACCGGTGCATGGGTACAGTACATCAGCATGGGGCAGATCCTCTCTATCCCTATGATTGTCGCGGGTATTATCATGATGATTTGGGCGTATCGTCGCAGCCCACAGCAACACGTTTCCTGAGGAACCATGAAACAGTATTTAGAACTGATGCAAAAAGTGCTGGATGAAGGCACACAGAAAAACGACCGTACAGGCACTGGAACGCTGTCCATTTTTGGCCATCAGATGCGTTTTAATTTGCAGGATGGGTTTCCGCTGGTGACGACGAAACGCTGCCATTTGCGTTCCATCATCCATGAGCTTTTGTGGTTCTTACAGGGCGACACCAATGTTGCGTACCTGCATGAAAACAATGTCTCAATTTGGGACGAGTGGGCTGACGAAAACGGTAACTTAGGTCCGGTTTACGGTAAACAATGGCGTGCGTGGCCAACGCCAGATGGTCGCCATGTCGACCAAATCACCACCGTGCTTAACCAGTTGAAAAACGACCCGGATTCCCGCCGTATTATTGTTTCCGCGTGGAACGTGGGCGAACTGGATAAAATGGCGCTGGCGCCGTGCCATGCCTTCTTCCAGTTTTATGTTGCCGATGGCAAGCTCTCTTGCCAGCTTTATCAGCGCTCCTGCGATGTTTTCCTCGGCCTTCCGTTCAACATCGCCAGCTATGCGTTGCTGGTGCATATGATGGCGCAGCAGTGCGACCTTGAGGTTGGCGACTTTGTCTGGACGGGCGGGGATACGCACTTGTACAGCAATCATATGGAACAGACGCATCTGCAGCTGAGCCGCGAACCGCGTGCGTTGCCGAAGCTGGTGATTAAGCGTAAGCCCGACTCTCTCTTCGATTATCGTTTCGAAGACTTCGAGATTGAAGGCTACGATCCGCATCCGGGCATTAAAGCGCCGGTTGCCATCTGACGGCGATAACTCTGTCATAACCGACGCCAGGGTGCGTCGGTTTTTTTTTGCCTAAATTTCTCTGATTCGTCGCTGATTCCCGAAATGTTGCAACGAACTGCAACAGCCTAAATACTCCTCGTAGCGTCTCGCAGCGCCTGAATTCTCCCCTCGTGTTTATTTCCCATCGTTCCATACTGCCGTCATGAAAAAACAACGCGGTTACACGCTTATTGAAATGATGGTTGCGATGATCCTGATTGCCGTCCTTAGCGCGACAGGGCTTTATGGCTGGCAACGTTGGCAGCAACAGCTGCGTTTGTGGCAAACCGCCTTTCAGGTACGTGACTATTTGCTGCAACTGCGTGAGGACGCCAATTGGCATAACCGGGACCATGTCATCAGCATCAACAGGGAGGGCACGTCGTGGTGTTTCATCAGTTCGGTTGTCCAACAAAGCACCTGCGCCACAAAAAGCGTTTTCGTCTTTACGCCGTTATGGCCCGACATCGAGGTAGTGGATATAACACCGTCGCTGGCATTTTTTGGTTTACGAAACACCGCGTGGGCTGGGCATATTTATCTGGGAAATGCCGCAGGCGAATGGCGAGTGATCGTCTCCGGGATGGGACGGATCCGACTTTGCGAGCGTGATGAAGGGGATGTATGCCGGTAAACGAGCGGGGCTTTTCACTGCTGGAGGTGATGATCGCCATGGCGATAAGCAGCATTTTACTGATGGGTGCCGCAAAGTTTTTACCTGTGTTGCAACGTGAGATTTTGTACAACACGCGTAAGCTTTCGCTGGAGGATGAGGTCTGGCAACGCGTCTATATCGTGGCAAAGCATCTACAGCGAGCGGGATATTGTCGTGGAAAATGTGCAGGTGTTGGGCTGGTGATTGCCGGGCAGGGGGACTGCGTTATTACGCAGTGGGATGCAAACAATAACGGCGTCTGGGACGCGTCACCAATTAAAGATGCTGAACAAACAGGATTTCGGTTAAAAGATAAGGCGCTTGAAACGTTGCGCGGGGCGACGTCATGCGAAGGTAAAGGGTGGGATAAAATGACCGATCCCGAGACGCTCCTGATAACGACGTTTCAGGTAGAACGCCAGAAAATAGTGGGGTTTTTACCCATCCTCACTCTCCATCTGTGGGGGGCGACCAAATCGGAACCCCAGATAGCCATTGAGGCTGATTACAGCGTCACCGGGTTCAATCAATGAATCGTGAGCAGGGTGTATCGTCGCTGGTAATGGTGCTGTTGCTGTTGATTCTGGGGAGTTTGATGCTTCAGGGGATGAATCAACAGCAGGTGAGTTTCACCAACCGTGTCGCAATGGAAAGTCAGTCATTACAACGCCAGGCCGTTGTGCAATCAGCGATGGAGTGGGGAAGAGTACAGTCCTGGCAGCGCCAACCCGCAGTACAGTGTCGGGCGTATTCGTCAACGGCGGCGCGCGTTTGTCTGCGTGTGCTTTCTGATGATGTGTTATTGCTGATTGCACATTATGAGGGCGTTTCCCTTTGGCGTCTTGGCGATGTTGTGGAGGGGCGTCTGGTGTTTTCCCCGCAGGGCTGGAGCGATTTCTGTCCATTAAATAAGGATTTATTATGCCAGATACCCTGAATGCGCAACGCGGTTTTAGCTTACCGGAAGTGATGCTGGCGCTGCTTTTAATGGTGATGGTCGTGACCGCGCTGTCAGGTTATCAACGCGAGTTAATGAACGGTTTTGCCGTCAAAAGTCAGTATCAGCAGTTGTGGCGAAACACCTGGCAGCAAACGGCGCTGCGTTCATTTTCACCGCCTGAGAACTGGCAAGTTAGCCGAATGCAGACAACATCGGCGGGATGTGTCAGCATCAGTAGTAAACTTATTTCTCCCCTGGGCAGACAAGGCCAAATGATGCGCTTACATTGCCCAACAAGTCAGTAGCCAGGAGTTTCTATGTTAAGGGTCTACCACTCCAATCGTCTGGACGTGCTGGAAGCGTTGATGGAATTTATCGTCGAGCGCGAGCATCTGGACGATCCGTTTGAGCCGGAGATGATACTGGTTCAGAGCACCGGTATGGCGCAGTGGTTACAGATGACCCTTTCACAGAAATTTGGCATTGCCGCCAATATTGATTTTCCGCTACCTGCGAGTTTTATCTGGGATATGTTCGTGCGCGTGCTGCCGGATATCCCCAAAGAAAGCGCCTTTAGCAAACAAAGCATGAGCTGGAAGTTAATGGCCTTGCTGCCGCAACTGTTGCATCAGGAAGACTTTACCTTATTGCGCCACTACCTGATTGACGACACAGACAAACGTAAGCTGTTTCAGCTTTCTTCTCGCGCTGCAGATCTTTTTGACCAGTATCTGGTTTACCGCCCGGACTGGCTCACACACTGGGAGGCGGGGCGGCTGGTGGAGGGGCTGGGAGAAGCCCAAATCTGGCAAGCACCTTTGTGGAAGTCGCTGGTCGAGTACACAGAAGAACTGGAACAGCCCCGCTGGCATCGTGCCAATCTGTATCAGCGTTTTATTCAGACGCTGGAAAACGCAGTAACCTGCCCGGCGGGATTGCCCTCTCGTGTCTTTATTTGTGGTATTTCCGCACTGCCACCTGTTTATCTCCAGGCACTACAGGCGCTGGGTAAACATATCGACATCCACCTGCTGTTTACCAACCCGTGTCGCTACTATTGGGGCGATATCAAAGACCCGGCGTATCTGGCAAAGCTGATGGCTCGCCAGCGTCGGCACAGTTTTGAAGAGCGCCATTTACCGCTATTTCGCGACGGCCAAAACACAGAGGGATTATTTAACAGTGACGGCGAACAGGACGTAGGGAACCCCCTGTTAGCGTCATGGGGAAAACTGGGGCGAGATTATATTTATCTGCTTTCCGAGCTGGACAGTGCGCAGGAGCTGGATGCGTTCGTTGATATCACGCCGGACAATCTGCTGCATAACATTCAGTCAGACATTCTTGAGTTAGAAAGCAACGCGGTGGCGGGGGTAAATATTGAAGAGTATTCCCGTAGCGACAACAAACGACAGCTCGATCCGAACGACAACAGTGTGAGCTTTCATGTCTGCCACAGTCCGCAGCGAGAAGTTGAAATATTGCATGACCGCCTGCTTACCATGCTGGAAGCAGACCCCACGCTGACGCCGCGTGACATTATTGTCATGGTGGCGGATATCGACAGCTACAGTCCGTTTATTCAGTCGGTGTTCGGTAGCGCGCCAGTTGAACGCTATCTGCCTTATGCCATTTCGGATCGTCGCGCCCGTCAGTCGCACCCGGTTTTGCAGGCATTTATCAGTTTGCTTTCGTTACCGGATAGCCGCTTTGTCTCTGAAGATGTGCTGGCATTGTTGGATGTCCCTGTTCTGGCGGCGCGTTTTAACATCAATGAGGAAGGACTGCGTTATCTTCGCTTGTGGGTCAATGAGTCGGGAATTCGTTGGGGGATTGATGATGACAACGTCCGCGAGTTAGCGCTACCCGCCACCGGCCAGCACACCTGGCAATTTGGTTTGACGCGTATGCTGCTGGGATACTCAATGGAAAGTGCGCAGGGAGAGTGGCAGTCGGTGCTTCCGTATGACGAATCCAGCGGTTTGATTGCCGAGCTGGTAGGTCATCTGGCCTCGTTACTGATGCAGTTGAATAAATGGCGTCGGGCGTTGGCGCAGGAACGTCCGCTGGATTCCTGGCTGCCGGTTTGCCGTAACATGCTGAATGATTTTTTCCTGCCAGACACTGAAACGGAAGCCGCGATGACGCTCATTGAGCAACAGTGGCAGGCGATGATTTCTGAGGGCGTCGGCGCTGAGTATGCCCAGGCGATACCGCTTTCTCTGCTACGCGATGAGCTGGCGCAACGATTAGATCAAGAACGCATCAGCCAGCGTTTTCTGGCCGGGCCGGTGAATATCTGTACGCTGATGCCTATGCGTTCTATTCCTTTCAAGGTGGTGTGCCTGCTCGGTATGAACGACGGGGTATACCCAAGACAACTGGCACCTCTCGGTTTTGATCTAATGAGTCAGAAACCGAAGCGCGGGGATCGCAGTCGCCGTGATGACGATCGCTACCTGTTTCTTGAGGCGCTGATCTCCGCGCAACAGACGCTCTACATCAGCTACATTGGGCGTTCCATTCAGGATAACAGTGAACGATTCCCGTCAGTACTGGTTCAGGAATTGATGGATTACATCGGCCAAAGCCACTATTTGCCTGGCGATGCGTTACTGACCTCCGATGAGAGCGAGGCGCGTGTAAAAGCGCATATCGTCCACCTGCATACCCGTATGCCTTTTGATGCGCAAAACTATTTGCCTGGTGAGTGGCAAAGTTATGCTCGTGAGTGGTTGCCAGCGGCAAATCAGTCTGGGCAGGCACATGCGAATTTTGTCCAGCCGTTGTCCTTTGAGATGCCAGAAGCCCTCACGCTGGAAGCGTTGCAGCGGTTCTGGGCGCATCCGGTACGCGCGTTTTTCCAGATGCGCCTGCAGGTGAACTTCCGCGCCGAAGAGACTGATATTCCTGAAACCGAGCCGTTTACCCTCGAGGGACTAAGTCGTTATCAGCTCAACCAGCAGTTGCTTAATGCTCTTGTGCAGCAGGAGGATGCCGAACGCCTGTTTCGTCGGGTCCGCGCGGCTGGCAGTCTGCCCTATGGCGCGTTTGGCGAGATCCTCTGGGAGACGCAACATCAGGAAATGCAAGAGCTTGCTAACCGAGTCATTGCCTGTCGCCAGCCAGCTCAGAGTATGGAAGTCGATCTCATCTGTAACGGCGTACACCTGACCGGTTGGCTATCGCAAGTACAGGAGGATGGGTTGTTGCGATGGCGTCCATCATTAATCAGCGTGGCTCAGGGGATGCAACTTTGGCTGGAACATCTTGTCTATTGTGCGTCCGGGGGGACAGGGGAGAGTCGTTTATTCCTGCGTAAAGAAGGGGAATGGCGTTTTCCGCCGATGGATGCCGGACAGGCGCAGGGTTATCTGGCGCAGTTGATTGAAGGGTATCGGGAAGGCATGTCTTCCCCGCTATTCGTGCTACCTGAAAGCGGAGGTGCGTGGATAAAAACCTGTTATGACGCGGCAAATGATGCCATGGTAGATGACGACGACACGCTGCAAAAAGCCCGGGCTAAGTTCCTGCAGGCTTACGAAGGTAACGTGATGGTACGTGGCGAAGGGGATGACATCTGGTATCAGCGCCTGTGGCGTCAACTGGAACCAGAGACGATGGAGGCCATTATCCAAAAGTCAAAGGACTATTTATTACCGTTATTTCGGTTTAATCAGTCGTGATGATTGTATAAAATTTGCGCAATCTGGCGTCTTCTACTATGATGCGCTTTCTGTCACGGACTGATTTTTACATAAAGAGATGCTGACGGGTTCAGCACAAAGTCGTTGCCCTGCTCGACCACTCGCCTTCGCGGCGTTGGATACGAGCAGGAATGAAAGTTAATGATGAGGTTCGTGAATGCCCCGCAGCACCTGGTTCAGCGCGTTTTTGTTGTTCGTCGCCCTTTGGGCACCTTTAAGTCAGGCAGATACAGGTTGGCAGCCTTTGGCAGAAACCATCCGTAAAAGTGATAAAGACACCCGCCAGTATCAGGCCGTACGCCTGGATAATGGCATGGTGGTATTGCTGGTATCCGATCCGCAAGCCGTAAAGTCCCTTTCTGCATTAGTGGTCCCTGTGGGATCGCTGGAAGACCCACAAGCACACCAGGGGCTGGCGCATTATCTTGAGCACATGAGTTTGATGGGCTCGAAAAAATATCCGCAGGCAGACAGCCTGTCTGAATTCCTCAAGATGCACGGCGGCAGCCACAATGCCAGCACCGCGCCTTATCGCACAGCTTTCTATCTGGAAGTTGAGAACGATGCGCTGGTGGGGGCAGTGGATCGCCTGGCTGATGCTATCGCAGCGCCTTTGCTTGATAAAAAGTATGCCGATCGCGAACGCAATGCCGTGAACGCTGAGCTGACATTAGCGCGGACGCGAGATGGTATGCGTATGGCGCAAGTGAGTGCGGAAACCATTAACCCGGAGCACCCAGGCTCACGTTTTTCTGGCGGGAATCTGCAAACCTTAAGCGACAAACCCGGTAATCCGGTGCTGCAGGCTTTGCAGGCGTTTCATGAGAAATACTATTCAGCCAACCTGATGAAGGCGGTGATTTATAGCAATAAACCGTTGCCAGAGCTGGCGCGTATTGCTGCTGACACCTACGGTCGGGTACCGAACAAAAATACTGTAAAACCGGAAATCACGGTTCCGGTGGTTACCGACGCGCAAAAAGGGGTCATCATCCATTATGTGCCTGCGCTGCCGCGTAAAGTGCTGCGCGTTGAGTTTCGTATTGACAACAACAGTGCTCAGTTCCGTAGCAAAACCGACGAGCTGGTGACCTATTTGATTGGCAATCGTAGCCCAGGCACTCTTTCTGACTGGTTGCAAAAGCAAGGGCTGGTGGAAGGTATTCGTGCGGATTCCGATCCTGTCGTTAACGGTAACAGCGGTGTGCTGGCCATTTCCGCCACGCTTACCGACAAAGGGCTGGCGAACCGTGATGAAGTTGTCGCGGCCATTTTCAGCTATCTCAATCTGTTACGCGAAAAGGGCGTGGATAAACGCTATTTTGATGAGTTGGCGCACGTCCTGGATCTCGACTTCCGCTATCCGTCCATCACGCGTGACATGGATTACGTGGAATGGCTGGCAGACACGATGATTCGTGTGCCTGTCGCCCATACCCTGGATGCAGTTAACATCGCCGATCAGTATGATGCTGACGCGGTAAAAGCCCGTCTGGCGATGATGACGCCGCAGAATGCCCGCGTCTGGTACATCAGCCCGAATGAGCCACATAACAAAACTGCCTACTTTGTTGATGCTCCTTATCAGGTCAACAAAATCGATGATAAAACCTTTGCACAATGGCAGCAAAAAGCGCAGGCGATTTCGCTCTCCTTGCCAGAGCTCAACCCCTACATTCCTGATGACTTCTCGTTGATTAAGAACGAGAAGCAATATGCGCATCCGGAATTGATCATCGATAAACCAGATTTGCGCGTGGTGTATGCGCCGAGCCGTTACTTTGCCAGCGAGCCAAAAGCCGATGTGAGCGTGGTGCTGCGTAATCCAAAAGCCATGAACAGCGCCAGAAATCAGGTGATATTTGCGCTGAATGATTATCTGGCAGGTATTGCGCTTGATCAGTTAAGCAATCAGGCCGCCGTGGGCGGGATAGGGTTTTCGACTAACGCGAATAATGGCTTGATGTTGAACGCCAATGGTTACACCCAGCGTTTGCCACAGCTTTTCCAGGCGTTGCTGGAAGGCTACTTCAGCTACTCTGCAACGCAAGAGCAACTGGAACAGGCGAAGTCCTGGTATGCGCAAATGATGGATTCTGCCGAG
Source organism: Citrobacter sp. NCU1 (assembly GCF_010231475.1). Lineage (GTDB taxonomy): Bacteria > Pseudomonadota > Gammaproteobacteria > Enterobacterales > Enterobacteriaceae > Citrobacter_D. Next base: position 32,971 of record NZ_NRDO01000036.1, read on the forward strand.
AAAGGTAAAGCCTATGATCAGGCCATCATGCCCGTGCAGATGATTTCTCAGGTGCCTTACTTCTCTCGTGATGAACGTCGTAAGTTGTTGCCATCAATCACTCTGGAAGAGGTGATGGCGTACCGCGAGGCGTTAAAAGTAGGGGCCCGTCCGGAGTTTCTGGTTATCGGCAACATGAGCGAAGCGCAGGCAAAAACCATGGCGCAGGATATCCAGAAACAGCTTGGCGCAAAGGGGACAGAGTGGTGTCGCAACAAAGATGTGCTGGTAGATAAAAAACAGTCGGTCATTTTTGAAAAAGCGGGCAGCAGTACGGATTCTGCACTGGCGGCGGTATTTGTCCCTGCGGGATACGATGAACACACCAGCACTGCGTACAGCGCCATGTTGGGGCAAATCGTTCAGCCGTGGTTCTACAACCAGTTGCGTACGGAAGAACAGTTAGGCTACGCGGTATTTGCTTTTCCGATGAACGTGGGCCGTCAGTGGGGGATGGGTTTCCTGTTACAAAGCAGCGACAAACAGCCTGCTTATCTCTGGGAGCGCTATAAAGCCTTTTTCCCGACGGCGGAAGCAAAGTTGCGGGCAATGAAACCCGCTGAGTTTGCACAAATTCAGCAGGCGGTCATTGCGCAAATGTTAGAAGCGCCGCAAACGCTGGGCGCGGAGGCCTCGCAGTTAAGCAAAGATTTCGATCGGGGTAATATGCACTTCGATTCGCGTGATAAAATCGTGGCTCAGATTAAACTGCTGACGCCGCAAAAACTTGCCGACTTCTTCCATCAGGCGGTGGTAGAGCCGCAAGGCATGGCGATACTGTCACAGGTTTCCGGAAGCCAGAACGGGAAAGCAGAATATGCGAGCCTGGATGGTGGGAAAGTGTGGAAGACCGTCAGCGCGTTGCAGCAAACCTTGCCCCTGATGAGTGAAAAGAATGAATGATGCCGCTGAGTCTCTTGATCCTCTCCGCTTGCCCCTCACGGGCGAGCGCCTGATTGAAGCATCCGCAGGCACTGGCAAAACGTTTACTATCGCAGCGCTTTATCTGCGTCTGCTGCTTGGACTGGGCGGTTCTGCCGCCTTTCCCCGTCCGTTAACCGTCGAAGAGTTATTGGTGGTGACCTTTACCGAGGCCGCCACCGAAGAGCTACGCGGTCGAATCCGCAGTAACATCCATGAACTGCGCATTGCCTGTCTGCGGGAATCGACCGATAACCCGCTATATGCCCGCCTGTTAGACGAAATTAACGATAAAAAACAGGCCGCACAGTGGTTATTGTTGGCCGAACGGCAGATGGATGAAGCTGCGGTCTTCACCATTCACGGTTTTTGCCAGCGGATGCTGAGTTTGAACGCGTTTGAGTCAGGGATGTTGTTCGAGCAACAACTTATCGAAGACGAATCCCTTCTGCGTTATCAGGCCTGTGCGGATTTTTGGCGTCGTCACTGTTACCCTCTCCCGCGTGAAATTGCTCAGGTTGTCTTTGAAACATGGAAAGGCCCGCAGGCGCTGCTGAAGGATATTGACCGCTACCTGCAAGGTGAAGCGCCGGTGATTAAAGCGCCCCCGCCGGACGAAGAGACGCTGGCATCGCGCCATGCGCAGATTCTGGCGCGAATCACCCGGATAAAACAGCAATGGTGCGAAACGGTTGATGAAATTGACGCGCTGATCGAATCCTCAGGTATCGATCGCAGAAAATTCAATCGTGGCAACCAGGCGAAATGGATCGAGAAGATCAGCGCATGGGCGCAGGCAGAAACGCAGACCTATCAGTTACCTGAAGCCCTGGAGAAATTCTCCCAACGTTTTTTAGAAGAGCGAACCAAAGCGGGTGGTGTCACGCCTGAGCACGCATTGTTTGTGGCAATCGATGAGCTTCTTGCCGAGCCGCTGACGATTCGCGACCTGGTGATCACCCGGGCACTGGCGGAGATTCGCGATACCGTCGCCCGGGAAAAGCAGCGTCGGGGGGAATTAGGCTTTGATGACATGCTCAGCCGCCTTGATGCGGCGCTGCGAAGTGAAAGCGGTGAGGCGCTGGCGTCGGCCATTCGCGGCCGTTTTCCGGTGGCGATGATCGATGAATTTCAGGATACCGATCCGCAACAGTACCGAATTTTTCGCCGCATCTGGCAGCATCAGCCGGAGACGGCGCTGCTGCTGATTGGCGATCCCAAACAGGCGATTTACGCGTTTCGCGGCGCGGATATCTTCACCTACATGAAGGCGCGCAGCGAGGTGACGGCGCACTATACGCTCGACACGAACTGGCGTTCCGCGCCGGGCATGGTCAACAGCGTTAATACGCTGTTTGGTCAGATGGATGATGCCTTCATGTTTCGTGAGATCCCGTTTACGCCGGTGAAGTCCGCGGATAAAAATCAGGCGCTGCAATTTGTGTTGAACGGCGAGACGCAACCCGCCATACGCATGTGGTTAATGGACGGCGAGAGCTGTGGCATTGGCGACTACCAAACCACGATGGCGCAGGTTTGCGCCGCGCAAATCCGTGACTGGCTGAAGGCCGGGCAAACCGGTCAGGTGCTGCTGAACAACGGTAAAACCTCGCGACCCGTCCGCGCTTCGGATATCAGCGTACTGGTGCGCAGTCGTCAGGAAGCCGCCCAGATTCGCGATGCGCTGACGCAATTGGATATCCCGTCAGTTTACCTCTCTAACCGCGACAGCGTTTTTGACACCCTGGAAGCGCAAGAATTGCTGTGGATTTTACAGGCGGTGATGACGCCTGAGCGTGAAAACACGCTACGCAGCGCGCTTGCCGCCTCGATGATGGGGCTAAATGCGCAGGACATCGACACACTCAATAATGATGAGAACGCCTGGGACGCGGTGGTGGAGGAGTTTGACGGCTACCGTCAGACCTGGCGCAAACGCGGTGTGATGCCCATGTTGCGTGCGCTGATGTCACAGAGAAATATTGCGGAAAACCTGCTGGCGACAGCGGGAGGCGAGCGCCGTCTGACCGATATTCTGCACATCAGCGAACTGTTGCAGGAAGCAGGATCGCAACTGGAGAGCGAGCATGCGCTGGTTCGCTGGCTTTCGCAGCATATTCTGGAACCCGACAGCAATGCCTCCAGCCAACAAATGCGTCTGGAAAGCGATAAGCATTTGGTGCAAATCGTCACTATTCATAAATCAAAAGGGCTGGAGTATCCGCTGGTCTGGCTGCCCTTTATTAGCCATTTCCGTATTCAGGATCAGGCGTTTTATCATGATCGCCGCTCATTTGAAGCGGTACTGGATCTCAACGAGGCTACGGAGAGCATTGAACTGGCTGAAGCCGAACGGCTGGCGGAAGATCTCCGCCTGCTCTATGTCGCGCTGACCCGTTCGGTCTGGCATTGCAGTCTTGGCGTTGCGCCGTTGGTGCGTCGGCGTAGTGATAAAAAAGGTGAGACGGATGTGCATCAGAGCGCATTGGGCCGACTTCTGCAAAAAGGTGAACCGAAAGATGCCGCCGGGCTTCGCGCTTGTATTGAATCGCTGTGTGGTGACGATATCGCCCTGCAAATCGCGGGTGCGCCTGATACCGAACGCTGGCAGGTGGCGCAAGCCTCCCGCGCCGAACTGAGTGCGAAAGTGTTACAACGCGCCCTGAGCGATAGCTGGCGCGTAACCAGTTATTCCGGCCTACAACAGCGGGGTCACAGCGTTGCTCAGGACTTAATCCCTCGGCTTGATGTTGATGCCGCCGGTGTGGTTGAGACGACGGTTGAGCCGGGGTTAACCCCCCATCAGTTTCCACGCGGCGCCTCGCCGGGCACATTCCTGCACAGCTTGTTTGAAGATCTTGATTTTACTCAGCCTGTCGATGGCGTCTGGGTAGAAGAAAAACTGGCGTTGGGAGGCTTCGACGCGCACTGGGAACCGGTTCTGACCGCGTGGCTGGAGGCCGTTTTACAGGCGCCGCTGAACGATACCGGCGTGAGTCTGCGTCATCTATCCGATCGCGACAAACAGGTAGAGATGGAGTTTTATCTGCCGATAACGAAGCCGCTGAATGCCAGCCAACTGGATGCTCTCATTCGCCAGTACGATCCGCTCTCTGCAGGCTGTCCGCCGCTGGACTTCATGCAGGTACGCGGCATGTTGAAAGGCTTTATTGATCTGGTGTTTCGCCATGAAGGGCGATATTACCTGCTCGATTACAAATCTAACTGGCTTGGCGAAGACAGTGCCGCTTATACCCAACAGGCGATGGCCTCTGCAATGCAGGCGCACCGTTACGACCTGCAATATCAGTTGTATACGCTGGCTCTGCATCGGTATTTGCGCCATCGCATCGCAGACTACGATTACGAACGTCATTTCGGCGGCGTTATTTATCTCTTCCTGCGCGGCGTGGATAGCGAACAACCGCAGCAAGGCATTTACGCGACCCGTCCGGACGTCGAATTAATTGCGCAGATGGACGAGATGTTTGCTGGCGCGGTACAGGAGGAGGCGTAATGACAATCCAGAAACGCTTACTGGATGCGGTAGAACAAAAGCAGTTAAGACCGCTGGATGCTCAGTTTGCGCTGGCGGTTGCGGGTAATGACGATCCGGCGGTGACGCTGGCGGCGGCGTTACTCAGTCGTGATGCGGGTGAAGGCCATGTCTGTCTGCCGCTTTCGCGCCTGGCTTTAACGGAAGACGCGCATCCGCTGTTGCAGACATGGTTCGACGACGCGTCAGAGCACATTGACTGGACGCAACGCCTGTTAACGTCTGCGGCGGTTAGCCGTGGCGAACGGCCAACGCCGCTCATTTTGCATGACGATCGCCTCTATCTGAACCGGATGTGGCGTAACGAACGTACGGTAGCGCGCTTTTTTAGCGAGGTGAATCAGCCCATTGCGCTGGATGAGCAGCAGCTCGCCCAGACGCTTGATGCGCTTTTCCCCGCCACGGATGAAATCAACTGGCAAAAAGTGGCGGCTGCCGTGGCGTTGACCCGCCGTATCTCGGTGATTTCAGGCGGTCCGGGCACGGGCAAAACGACGACCGTGGCTAAGCTGCTGGCGGCGTTAATTCAGATGGCTGATGGCGAGCGTTGTCGTATCCGGCTGGCGGCGCCCACGGGCAAAGCCGCGGCGCGACTGACGGAATCGCTGGGGAAAGCATTACGTCAGCTACCGCTTACCGATGAGCAAAAAAAACGGATCCCGGATGATGCCAGCACCTTGCATCGACTGTTAGGCGCGCAACCTGGCAGTCAGCGCCTGCGTCATCATGCGGGCAACCCGCTGCATCTGGATGTGCTGGTGGTCGATGAAGCATCAATGATCGATTTGCCGATGATGTCGCGCCTGATCGAGGCGTTGCCGACGCACGGGCGGGTCATTTTTCTCGGCGATCGCGACCAGCTTGCCTCCGTTGAGGCGGGCGCGGTGTTGGGGGATATCTGTGCCTGTGTGAAGGACGGCTTTACCCCTGCGCGTGCGCAGCAGCTCAGTCGGCTTACCAGCAGTCGGGTTCCGGCTGGAGCAGAAACAGACGCCGCCGCTTCACTGCGCGACAGTCTCTGTCTGTTGCAAAAAAGCTACCGTTTTGGCAGTGATTCCGGCATTGGTCAACTGGCTATCGCCATTAATCGCGGCGATAAATCTGCCGTTAACGCGGTCTTCCAGCAGGGATTTAGCGACATTGAAAAACGGACGCTGCTGAGCAGCGAAGACTATGCGGCGATGCTGGATGAAGTCATGGCGGGATACGGGTGGTATCTTGAGCTGGTGAGGGCGGGCGCGGCACCCGATGCCATCATTCAGGCGTTCAATGATTACCAACTGCTGTGCGCGCTGCGCGAAGGGCCATTTGGCGTGAAAGGACTGAATGAACGCATCGAACACGTGATGCGGGAAAAACGTAAAATTACCACGCCTTCGCACTCGCGCTGGTACGAAGGGCGGCCGGTGATGATTGCGCGAAACGACAGCGCGTTGGGATTATTTAACGGCGATATCGGCATAGCGCTCGATCGCGGCCAGGGGCTGCGAGTCTGGTTTGCCATGCCGGACGGTACCATTAAGTCAGTGCAGCCGAGTCGTCTGCCGGAGCATGAAACGACCTGGGCGATGACGGTACATAAATCTCAGGGCTCGGAGTTTGATCATGCGGCACTTATTCTACCCACTCAGCGTACGCCTGTCGTGACGCGTGAGTTGGTGTATACCGCAGTGACCCGCGCGCGCCGTCGCCTGTCGTTATATACCGATGAACGGGTGCTCAATGGTGCGATAGCAACCCGTACTGAACGCCGTAGCGGACTGTCGGCCTTGTTTAACGAGGGGATTGTACACCAGGATTTATAGGCCGGATAAGCGTTAGCGCCATCCGGCGATGTGCCAGGGCAACGTGAAACTGTTTTATCAGACCGATGCTGTAGGCCGGATAAGCGCTAGCGCCATCCGGCGATGTGCCTGGGCAACGTGAACTGTTTTATCAGACCGATACTGTAGGCCGGATAAGCGTTAGCGCCATCCGGCGATGTGCCAGAGGGCAACGTGAACTGTCTTATCAGACCGATACTGTAGGCCGGATAAGCGTTAGCGCCATCCGGCGATGTGTCAGAGGGCAACGTAAACTGTCTTATCAGACCGATACTGTAGGCCGGATAAGCGTTAGCGCCATCCGGCGATGTGTCAGAGGGCAACGTGAAACTGTTTTATCAGACCGATGCTGTAGGCCGGATAAGCGTTAGCGCCATCCGGCGATGTGCCAGGGCAACGTGAAACTGTTTTATCAGACCGATACTGTAGGCCGGATAAGCGTTAGCGCCATCCGGCGATGTGCCAGAGGGCAACGTGAGACTGTTTTATCAGACCGATACTGTAGGCCGGATAAGCGTTAGCGCCATCCGGCGATGTGCCAGAGGGCAACGTGAACTGTCTTATCAGACCGATACTGTAGGCCGGATAAGCGTTAGCGCCATCCGGCGATGTGCCAGAGGGCAACGTGAACTGTCTTATCAGACCGATGCTGTAGGTTGGATAAGCGTTAGCGCCATCCGGCAGTGTGTCAGAGGGCAACGTGAAACTGTTTTATCAGACCGATACTGTAGGCCGGATAAGCGTTAGCGCCATCCGGCAGTGTGTCTGAAGTCGGCGCGAAAGCGTTGTATCGCGCCAACAACTTATCAGGCAGCTACGCCAAATCCGCCATCAACACTTTTGAACGGCGCTGATAGTTGTACATCTCTTTTTTGCTTTCGGGGAGCAGGTCGATATCGACCGGCGTGAAGCCACGTTCCTGAAACCAGTGAATGCTCCGCGTGGTCAGCACAAACAATTTGCTGAGCCCGATTTGTCTGGCTTGCGCGGCGATCCGCTCCAGCAGGACTTCTCCCCGCGATGAACTGCGATAATCCGGATGTACCGCCACGCAGGCCATTTCACCGATCTTCTCTTCCGGGAAAGGATACAATGCAGCGCAGGCGATGGTCAGGTTATCACGTTGAATAATCGTGAATTTGTCGATCTCCATCTCCAGTTGTTCGCGGGAACGGCGCACCAGAATCCCTTGCTGTTCCAGCGGGCGGATAAGCTCGAGAATTCCGCCAATATCATTAATGGTGGCGCGGCGGATCTGCTCGGCGCTTTCCATCACGATTTGCGTGCCGATACCGTCTCGCGAGAACAATTCCTGTAACAGCGCGCCATCTTCCTGATAGCTGATCAAATGGCAGCGACGTACGCCGCTGCGACAGGCTTTCACCGCGCCGCGCAGGAAACGCACGGTGCCGGAGTTGTAATCATCTTTCTCTTCCTGAGCTTCAACACGGGCCTGCGCTTCATTCGGGAACAGTTCAGAAACAATGTCGCCATCGTCGTTGGTAACCCCTTGTGAGGAGCAGAAGCCAATCATTTTCTCCGCCTTCAATTTGATGGCGAGTTGGGTGGCGATCTCTTCTGAGGTCAGATTAAAGCTTTCACCGGTGACAGAGACGGCGACCGGTCCCATCAGGACAATCGCGCTGTTGTCGAGCTGGCGGTGAATCGCCTCTTCATCAATACGGCGTATACGTCCGCTGTGGCAATAATCGACGCCATCATCAACGCCCAAGGGTTGTGCGATGATAAAGTTGCCGCTGACCACGTTGATGTGCGCGCCCTGTAGGGGCGTGTTATTGAGGCTCATCGACAAACGGGCGGTGATATCCAGCTGTAATGTGCCCGCCGCCTGCTTGACCAGCTCCAGGGTTTTGGCGTCCGTTACACGCGTATTTTTGTGGTACACCGGTTCATGATGGTGTGCGGCGAGGTTCGCGTCGATTTGCGGGCGCGCGCCATACACGACCACCAGGCGAATGCCGAGGCTATGCAGAAGCCCGATGTCATTGACGATACTGGAGAAATTCTCATGCTCGATGGCTTCGCCGCCCAGCATAATGACAAACGTTTTACCCCGATGGGTATTGATATAGGGAACAGAATGGCGGAATCCCTGTACCAGTTCGGTTCTACGTTCCTTCACCACGGCACACCCTCATTGCATGATTATTCGTAATAAGTGTATTTTTATTCTGTTTTTTCTTCCGGCGCAAGTGCAAATTTGCCTGTTGTCGAAGGTATTTATCAGTAATACCGTGAATATAAAAAGAAAGTTTACCCTTTTATAGATGACAGATTATGCGTCATTCGCTAAAGTTTCCGGTCACTTCAGATGTTTTGTAAATCAGCACCGTTAGATTTGTTTTGCTCGGGAGAAGCATGTCGGGAACCAATCCAGCAATCAGCCGCCGTCGATTACTGCAAGGGGCGGGCGCCATGTGGCTATTGAGCGTAAGCCAGGTCGGTCTGGCTGCGGTCAGTCAGGTCGTTGCGGTTCGTATTTGGCCAGCATCCAGTTACACCCGTGTGACGGTGGAATCGAATCGCGAGTTGAAATACAAACAATTTGCCCTGAGTAATCCTGAGCGCGTCGTGGTGGATATTGAAGGGGTGAATCTGAATTCTGTACTCAAAGGCATCGGAACCCAAATTCGCCCGGATGATCCCTACATCAAGTCGGCGAGAGTGGGGCAGTTTGATCCGCAGACGGTGCGCATGGTGTTTGAACTGAAGCAGAATGTGAAGCCGCAGCTGTTTGCCCTCGCGCCGGTGGCGGGTTTTAAAGAACGTCTGGTGATGGATCTCTATCCTGCTAATGCGCAGGACATGCAGGATCCGCTGCTGGCGTTGCTTGAGGATTACAACAAAGGCGATCTGGAGAAACAGGTCCCGCCCGCGCAGAGCGGTCCACAGCCGGGTAAGGCGGGGCGCGATCGTCCGATTGTGATCATGCTCGATCCAGGGCACGGCGGCGAAGACTCCGGCGCGGTGGGCAAATACAGGACGCGTGAAAAAGATGTGGTGTTGCAGATTGCTCGTCGCCTGCGGGCGTTGATCGAGAAAGAGGGCAACATGAAGGTCTATATGACGCGAAACGAAGATATCTTCATTCCGCTGAAAGTGCGCGTAGCGAAAGCCCAAAAACAGCGCGCCGACCTTTTCGTTTCAATTCATGCGGATGCATTTACCAGTCGACAGCCCAGCGGGTCGTCGGTGTTTGCCCTTTCTACTAAAGGCGCAACCAGTACGGCGGCAAAATACCTGGCGCAAACCCAGAACGCCTCGGATTTGGTCGGCGGCGTCAGTAAAAGCGGCGACCGCTATGTCGATCATACGATGTTCGACATGGTGCAATCGCTGACCATTGCCGATAGCCTGAAGTTCGGGAAAGCGGTATTGAAAAAACTTGGCCAGATCAACAATCTGCACAAGAATCAGGTTGAGCAGGCAGGGTTTGCCGTGCTGAAAGCGCCAGACATCCCCTCGATTCTGGTTGAAACCGCCTTTATCAGTAACGTTGAAGAAGAGCGCAAGCTCAAAACAGCGACGTTCCAGCAAGAAGTGGCGGAGTCGATACTGGCGGGGATCAAAGCTTACTTTGCCGATGGGGCGACGTTGGCGAGAAGGGGATAATAAAAAAGCGCTGAAAAGCGCTTTTTTTACAGCTATTTTTACCGACGCCAGAAACAAAAAAACACCCGTAAGGGTGCTTAATGTTGTTGGTTGCGGGGGCCGGATTTGAACCGACGACCTTCGGGTTATGAGCCCGACGAGCTACCAGGCTGCTCCACCCCGCGTCCGTCTTTTACTCTTCCATCGAGTAACTTCTTCTTCACAATGTGTTGGTTGCGGGGGCCGGATTTGAACCGACGACCTTCGGGTTATGAGCCCGACGAGCTACCAGGCTGCTCCACCCCGCGTCCGTCTGTTACTCTGCTATCAAGTAACTCTTTCTTCACATTGTATTGGTTGCGGGGGCCGGATTTGAACCGACGACCTTCGGGTTATGAGCCCGACGAGCTACCAGGCTGCTCCACCCCGCGTCCGTGGATGCGCACTATACTCTGCTAACATTTTCATGCAACCCTTTTTTTAACCAGATCATAAATTTGGTACGGGTGTGGTTAAAAATGGTTCTGTTCGGCTCGTTTTTTGCACAAAATTTGCGACAAGGGCCGTATGCGCATTTCATTAGTTCCGGGGGTTTGTTATCTTCATCTCGCATTATTGGCAACTTAAAGACGAGAACAATGAAAGGACGTTGGGCAAAATATCTTCTCACCGGAGCCGTCGTGGCGATGCTTGCTGCGTGTTCCTCTAAACCCACCGATCGCGGACAGCAGTATAAAGACGGGAAGTTTACCCAGCCTTTCTCACTGGTGAACCAACCTGATGCGGTAGGCGCACCGATTAACGCGGGCGATTTTGCCGAGCAGGTGAATCAGATTCGCAGTGCATCACCGCGTTTATATGGTAATCAGAGTAACGTTTATAACGCTGTTCAGGACTGGCTGCGTGCTGGCGGCGATACGCGGAGTATGCGTCAGTTCGGCATTGATGCCTGGCAGATGGAAGGCGCGGATAACTACGGCAACGTACAGTTTACCGGCTACTACACGCCTGTTATCCAGGCGCGCCATACGCGTCAGGGAGAGTTCCAGTACCCCATTTACCGGATGCCGCCAAAACGCGGACGCCTGCCATCCCGTGCGGAGATCTACTCTGGCGCACTGAGCGACAGCTACATTCTGGCTTACAGTAACTCGTTGATGGATAACTTCATCATGGATGTACAGGGCAGCGGTTATATTGATTTTGGCGACGGCAGCCCGCTCAACTTCTTCAGCTATGCCGGGAAAAATGGCCATGCTTATCGCAGTATCGGTAAAGTGCTGATCGACCGTGGTGAAGTAAAGAAAGAAGATATGTCGATGCAGGCGATTCGCCATTGGGGTGAAACGCACAGCGAAGCAGAAGTGCGTGAGCTGCTGGAGCAGAACCCTTCTTTTGTCTTCTTTAAACCACAATCGTATGCCCCGGTGAAAGGCGCCAGCGCGGTACCGTTGATTGGTCGCGCCTCTGTGGCGTCTGACCGTAGCATTATTCCACCGGGTACAACGCTGCTGGCGGAAGTGCCGCTGCTGGATAATGACGGTAAGTTTACCGACCAGTATGAACTGCGCCTGATGGTGGCGCTGGACGTCGGCGGCGCAATTAAAGGCCAACACTTTGACATTTACCAGGGTATCGGCGCGGACGCCGGGCACCGTGCAGGCTGGTATAATCACTATGGTCGTGTCTGGGTGCTGAAGAACGCGCCGGGCGCAGGTAACGTGTTTAGCGGCTGATTATGGTATTCTGAACACCATTTCTACGAATAAGACAGGGTGAGGATATTCTCACCCTTTTTAATTCTGAGGTTGTATGTCTGTTGTGATAAGTGATGCCTGGCGTCAGCGTTTTGGCGGCACCGCGCGCCTGTATGGTGAAAAAGCGCTGCAACTGTTTGCCGACGCGCATATCTGCGTGGTCGGGATCGGTGGTGTAGGTTCGTGGGCGGCAGAAGCGCTGGCGCGAACCGGAATCGGCGCGATCACGCTGATTGATATGGATGACGTTTGCGTCACCAATACGAATCGTCAAATTCATGCCCTGCGCGATAACGTGGGGCTGGCGAAAGCGGAAGTGATGGCGGATCGTATTCGTCTGATTAACCCGGAATGCCGGGTGAATGTTGTTGATGATTTCGTTACGCCGGATAACGTTGCTGAATATATGAATGCAGTTTTTTCCTATGTGATTGACGCGATTGACAGCGTGCGGCCGAAAGCGGCGCTGATTGCGTATTGCCGGCGTAATAAAATTCCGCTGGTCACCACCGGCGGTGCGGGCGGTCAGGTAGACCCCACGCAGATTCAGGTCGTCGATTTAGCGAAAACCATTCAGGATCCGCTGGCAGCAAAACTGCGTGAGCGATTGAAAAGTGATTTTGGCGTGGTGAAAAACAGCAAAGGTAAGTTGGGCGTTGACTGCGTGTTTTCAACCGAAGCGCTGGTGTATCCACAGTCGGACGGTTCTGTCTGCGCCATGAAAGCGACGGCAGAAGGGCCAAAGCGCATGGACTGCGCTTCTGGATTCGGTGCGGCGACGATGGTGACCGCCACTTTTGGTTTTGTCGCTGTTTCCCATGCGCTGAAGAAGATGATGGCGAAAGCGGCGCGCGAGGCTTGATGGCGTCGGATGGCGCTACGCGTATCCGACCACGGTTCGTACGGCGTTGTAGGCCGGATCTGACGCGATAGCGCCATCCGGCACAACAACCCTCACACGTTGCGGGCCGCCTCCATAACAGCCTCGTTAAGTGCGTTCAGCCCCTGGCTACGCGAAGCGCTGAGTTGCGCTTTCAGGCCTAACTCATCAAACAGCGCCAGCGGCGAGCGGGCCAAAATTTCCGCCGCCGTTTTACCTTCCACAGCGGTCAGCAATACGGCCAACAGGCCGCGCACAATACGGCCTTCACTATCACCGAAAAAGTGCAGGGTGCCATTGGCCGACAGGGTATGCCCCAGCCAGACACGGTTTTCACATCCGGCAATCTCTTTTGCCTGCGCTTTTAATGCTTCCGGTAATGCGGGAAGCTGCTTACCCAGCAAGATAAGTTGGCGATATTTATCCTCCCACTGTGTCAGTGGGGTGAATGTATTACGTAACGTCTTTTCGGTTACGGTTGTGCCAAACGGGTGTCCAGCGTACAGAGGGTTTGTCATTAATCCACCAGTATTTCCAGCGCGCGGTCAACCGCATTGACCAACGCATCGACATCGCTCTTTGTATTATACGGCGCGAAAGAGGCGCGCAAAGTCCCGGTGACGCCCATTTCCGCCAACAACGGTTGAGCGCAGTGTTGGCCGGCGCGCAGCGCGATGCCATATTCTGCCAGTAACGTCACCATATCGCTGTGGTGTACCCCGGCAAAGTCGAAGGCCAGAAGACTGGAGTCCTGGCAGCGGAATGAGCGAAACCCCGGACGTGTCGCCAGCGCTTCTTCAGCCAGCGTAGCCAGCCCGCGACTCCAGCTTTCGGCCTGCACGATATCGATCTCCGCCAGCCATTCCAGCGCGGCACTCAGGCCAATAACCCCAGCGACATTCGGCGTGCCGGCCTCCAGCTTCCACGGTGCGGATTGCGTGGTAAATCCCTCGAAGCTGACTTCGCTGATCATTTTGCCGCCACCGAGCCAGGGCGACATCGCGTCCAGCAGTGCGGGTTTACCATAGAGCACGCCAATACCGGTCGGGCCATACAGTTTGTGACCCGAAAAGGCGTAGAAATCGATGTCGAGCAACTGTACGTCGACGGGGAAATGCACAGCCCCTTGCGCGCCATCGACCATCACGATCATCCCAGCAGCATGCGCCAGCGCGATCGCGCGGGCCAAATCCGGGCATCCGCCCGTCACGTTGGACATTTGTCCCAACGCCAGAATGCGACTGCGTGGGGTAATCAGGTCGGACAGACACTCAATATCAGGAACAAAATTCGCATCGAGCGGCAGTTTGACGACGTTTGCGCCCGTCTGTTCTGCCACCATCAGCCAGGGCACGAGATTGGCATGATGCTCGGCCGCGCTCACAATAATTTCATCACCCGGTTGCAGGCGAGGGCGGGCATAGCTTTGCGCCACCATGTTGATCGCTTCGGTGGTGCCGCGGGTCCAGACTATCGCTTTATCGTCGGGGGCATTGATCAACTGAGCGACTTTTTCTCTGGCCGCCTCGTAACGTGCGGTCAGGCGCTGGGCTTCGGCAAACTGGCTACGATGGACGTTTCCGGCGCTCAGACTGTAAAACTGATGCGTGGCGTCGATAACCGCCTGCGGTTTGAGGGCAGTAGCGGCGCTGTCGAGATAGACACCGGCATCAACGAGTGCGGGAAACTGCGCGCGAAACTGTGCGGGATTAAAAGCGTTCATGGATTTCCTCTGTTCAGTCAACAGATCGTGGCGCAAAAAGAGCCCTGATACAAGGTTTGTCCTGACCCTCGGAATCGTCTGCTTATCCATGTGAAATCCGACCAGTTGTTTATGCTGAACAGTATTGGGCAAATACTTTTGCCTGTTTTGAACATTTATTTAGATAGCATAAATCGCTGTAAGGAGAAGAAGATGAATAAGACAGCCGCCATTATCTCTACCTGTATGCTGACGTTTGCCCTCAGCGCCTGTTCCGGTTCCAATTACGTGATGCACACCAATGATGGGCGAACCATTGTCTCTGAGGGGAAACCGAAGACTGATGATGAAACGGGGATGATTTCGTATCAGGACGCTAACGGCAACAAGCAGCAGATTAATCGTACTGACGTGAAAGAGATGGTAGAACTGGATCAGTAACCGGTCAGTCATGGGCAAAAAAAAGCACCGCAATTTGGCGGTGCTACATTAATCACTATGGACAGACAGGGTAAATGTACAGGAAGTGAAAAAGGGTAGCCTTGCTACCGTGGTCTGAATCGCAGACCAATTGCAAACACAACAACACAACATCACAACCGTAAGCCAAAAGTTCACCAGAACACGCATTCCGATAAAACTTTTCGTTCCGGCTCAGGAAGTGACGCCACTATAGGTATTTGCTGGTAGAACCTCAACGGACAAATTATAATGGCTCAGATTAAAAAAACTAATAGGTTACATAGCGTTACCTAATTGTTAAATTCTTTTAACATCAAAGTTTAAAAGCCATGTCAAAACGATTACCACCCCTGAATGCATTACGTGTTTTTGATGCCGCAGCAAGGCATTTGAGCTTCACTCGCGCGGCAGAAGAGCTTTTTGTGACGCAAGCCGCAGTAAGCCACCAAATCAAGTCTCTTGAGGACTTTTTGGGACTTAAGCTGTTTCGCCGTCGCAACCGTTCGCTTTTGCTGACGGAGGAAGGGCAAAGCTATTTCCTCGACATCAAAGAGATTTTTTCGCAATTAACCGAAGCGACGCGTAAACTTCAGGCGCGTAGTGCAAAAGGCGCTCTAACGGTCAGTTTATTGCCCAGTTTTGCCATTCAATGGCTGGTGCCCAGACTCACAAGCTTTAATTCAGCTTATCCGGGGATCGATGTCAGAATTCAGGCAGTGGATCGCCAGGAAGATAAACTGGCGGATGATGTCGACGTCGCCATTTTTTATGGCCGTGGAAACTGGCCGGGTTTACGTGTCGAAAAATTGTACGCAGAATATTTACTGCCCGTCTGTTCGCCTTTGCTGCTCACTGGCGACAAACCGCTGAAGACGCCGGAGGATCTGGCACAGCATACGTTACTGCATGATGCGTCGCGGCGTGACTGGCAAACCTATACGCGCCAGTTGGGGCTGAATCATATTAATGTGCAGCAGGGACCTATCTTCAGTCATAGCGCAATGGTGCTACAGGCTGCCATCCATGGACAGGGTGTTGCGTTGGCCAATAACGTGATGGCGCAGTCCGAAATTGAGGCTGGACGCCTTGTTTGTCCGTTTAATGATGTTCTGGTCAGCAAAAATGCTTTTTATCTGGTTTGTCATGACAGTCAGGCAGAACTGGGTAAAATAGCTGCTTTTCGTCAGTGGATACTGGCAAAAGCGGCCACTGAACAAGAAAAATTCCGCTTTCGTTACGACCAATAATTTACGTAGGTACTGCCAATGACCAGCCGTTTTATGCTGATTTTCGCCGCCATTAGCGGCTTCATTTTTGTTGCTCTGGGTGCCTTTGGGTCGCATGTCCTGAGCAAGACCCTTGGCGTGGTTGAAATGGGGTGGATCCAGACCGGCCTTGAATATCAGGCATTCCACACGCTGGCGATTTTTGGTCTTGCCGTTGCAATGCAGCGACGCATCAGTATCTGGTTTTACTGGAGCAGTGTTTTTCTGGCATTAGGCACGGTGCTGTTTAGCGGCAGCCTCTATTGTCTGGCGCTGTCCCATTTACGCCTGTGGGCGTTTGTTACTCCTGTCGGCGGCGTAAGTTTTCTGGCAGGTTGGGTGCTGATGTTAATTGGCGCCATCCGTTTGAAACGTAAGAGCGTTAGTCATGAATAAGGTTGTGTTGTTGTGTCGCCCGGGGTTTGAAAAAGAGTGTGCCGCAGAAATCACGGATAAAGCAACTCGTCGGGAAGTGTTTGGTTTCGCTCGCGTAAAAGACAATGCGGGTTACGTCATTTTTGAGTGCTATCAACAGGATGATGCTGAAAAGTTAGTGAAAGAACTGCCGTTCAGTTCGCTGATTTTTGCCCGTCAAATGTTTGTCGTCGGTGAGTTGCTACAATATTTGCCGCCGGAAGACCGCATTACACCGATTGTCGGTATGTTGCAGGGCGTCGTGGAGAAAGGCGGTGACCTGCGTGTCGAAGTGGCTGACACCAACGAAAGCAAAGAGCTGGTCAAGTTTTGTCGCAAATTTACCGTACCGCTGCGCGCGGCGCTGCGCGAAGCAGGCGTACTGGCAAAATATGAAACGCCAAAACGTCCGGTCGTCCATGTTTTCTTTATTGCGCCAGGGTGTTGTTACACCGGTTATTCCTGGCCTGACAATAACTCACCGTTTTACATGGGTATCCCGCGTCTGAAGTTCCCGGCCGATGCGCCGAGCCGTTCAACGCTGAAGCTGGAAGAAGCGCTGCATGTCTTTATTCCGGCAGATGAGTGGGATGAGCGTCTGGCAAACGGGATGTATGCGGTGGATTTAGGTGCCTGTCCTGGCGGTTGGACCTATCAACTGGTGAAACGCAATATGTGGGTTTACTCCGTTGATAATGGTCCGATGGCGCAAAGCCTGATGGACACCGGGCAGGTGACCTGGTTGCGTGAAGATGGATTTAAGTACCGCCCGAATCGCAACAACATCTCGTGGATGGTCTGCGATATGGTAGAGAAGCCAGCAAAAGTGGCCGCGCTGATGGCGCAGTGGCTGGTCAATGGCTGGTGCCGTGAGACGATCTTCAACCTCAAGCTGCCAATGAAAAAGCGTTATGAAGAGGTTTCGCAGAACCTGGCGTACATTCAGGCACAACTGGATGAACACGGCGTGAATGCGCAAATTCAGGCGCGTCAGCTTTATCATGACCGTGAAGAAGTGACGGTGCATGTACGTCGTTTGTGGGCTGCCGTCGGTGGTCGTCGCGACGAACGATAACATCTGAAGGCCGGGTGTGTTACCCGGCCTCGACCTGCCGTGTATCCGACACAATATGTGTCACATCATCCAGATGTCCAATCTGTGCCTCACCCGAGCGATTAAATTTACGCTTATCGATGAGCAATAACGATTGCGATGCACGCCGGAGCAACGTTGATTTGAAATCCGCATTGAAGGTGCTGGAATCCCACAACACGCCGCTGTTATCGATTCCTTCGCAGGAAAAAATAAACAGGTCAATGTCGAGCGGTTTTAGCTGCGAGAGCAGCGACGGATTGACATAGCAGCCGTGTTTGCGCTGTAGCGTGCCGCCAGAACTGATGAGTTGGATCTGTTCGCGCTTACCCAATTCAAGGCAAATCGGGTGGCTGTTGGTGAACACCTGCAGGTTTATGTCCGGGAGTTGACGGGCCAGATGCCAGCAAGTCGAGCTGGCATCCAGGGCTATCACCATACCTTCTTCTATCCAGGTCAGCGCTTCGCGGCCAATATCCGCTTTGTGCGCGTAGTGACTTTTCCGTCGAAGATGAAAGGGCGCGCCACCGTCCGGATTTTCCCGATGAATCACTGTGGCGCATCCGTGATGACGTCGTATTTTTCCCTGCGATTGCAGCGCGTTCAGATCGCGTCGAACGGTCTCCTGACTGACGTTAAGCCGTACAGCCAGCTCCCCGGTGGTCAGGCTCTGGTGATGAATGAGCAGGTCTACAATCGCTTGCTGGCGTGTCGTCTTCATGTTTCCACTCCCTCATTCGTGTACACCTGCCTGGGGATGAGATTACGGCGTAACACCTTTCTTTAAAAGAATATTGCCGTACTTTGCCCGTTCACCGGTAATGACGATCGCAAAGGCTTTTTGCGCCCGTTCGTAGAATGCAAAGCGGTCGATACGGGAAATATCAGGGCAGACTCCTTGTAATGAGAGCGCATCACGATAGCGAGACTCTACCGCCGGGTCGAGCGAATCCCCCTCAACGGCGGCCATCATCACCAACGGCGGCGCGTAGCTGTCCAGTTCAAACAGTGGAATGATCGCCCTGAGCAGGTCGCTGACCATCAGACCGTCGGCACGTATAACCTGAGGCCCCAGGCTGTGAGCCGGGAAATGGGCGTCAGAAAAGATAATTTCATCCCCGTGGCCCATTTGCGCCATGACTTTCAATAGTTCAGGGGAAATTAACGGCGAAATTGTTTTCAGCATTTCACACTTCCTCAATGCGTTCGAATTCGGTTTGCGGATAAAAATAACGATACTGATAACGTACCTGTGCTCTGGCCTGTTCCGGGCTGGCAAATTCACCCACGCCGAACCAGGCGAACATTGCCGCACCGGCAACGGTGGTTTCTGCCTCATCCAGGACTTTGATCGGAATGCCAAGCGTGTCGGCTTTGATTTGATTCCACAGCGCGTTACGGCTGCCACCGCCCACCAGCAGCAGTTCTGTCGCCTTGAACTGACCGATCTTTTCCAGCGTGTGCAGGTTTTGCCTGAGTTGCGCGGTGAGTGACTCGAGCGCGGCACGATAAAAGTGCCCCCGGGTGCTGGTAAGCGTGACGCCCTGCCATCCTGCATGCGCGTTGGTCAGCAGATCGCTGTGCATTTTCACGCCGTCGGCGCCTGCGGGGATGGCGCGCGCCTCATCAATCAGCGTTTGCCACGGTGTCTCTGGGGTCCACAGCAGTTTGCGTACCCACTCCAGCACCCCGGACGCCAGCCACTGCATTCCCGGATTCGTGAGGCCGCGCTGGCTGTCCAGCTCAGCGGTCGAACCGGGATACTGACTTAATAACGGGGTATCCACCCGGGAACTGCGTACCATTAGAATTTCCCATGTTCCGGATGACAACACGGGCTCATCCTGTTGGGCGCCTGCGCCAAACAAGGCAAATTGCGTGTCGTGCCCGGCGGAGATAACCGGAATACCCGCAGGTAATCCCAGAAGATGAGCAGTATCGGGCTGTAGCGTGCCGATCTTCTCTCCCGCTTCGACTAAGCGTGGAAACAGACGGCGAGGCAAACGGGCGGCCTGCAAGATCTCCGGGCTGAAATCTCGCTGGTGAATATCCAGTAACTGGCTGGTTCCTGCCATGGTGATGTCGGTGGTGAACTCACCGGTCAGACGATGGTTGATTAAGGATGAAATAAATAGCCAGGCGTGAGCCTGTTCAGTCAGGTGAGGGTGATTCTCCTTGAGCCACAGCAGCTTATACAATGTGTTGAAGCTGAATGCGCCGACACCGGAAATTTCCTGCAACTGCTGTGGCGTCATCGTGTGGCGGATAGTGTTCATCACCACGGCGGTGCGTGGACATTTCCAACTGATGATCGGATAAAGCAGCGTGCCCTGGTCATCAACCAGCGCGCCATCGACACCAAACGTGGTGACTGTAATACCGCGTATCTGGCATGCAGAGAGTTGGGCAGAGAGCGTTTGGCAGCAATCGGCAAAGCGTTGCAAAATGGCCTCCAGCGACCACTGATGCCAGGCGGTATTTTCCGTGGCGAGCTCGCTGGCATTAGGGGTTGCGGCCCTGGCGACAATGTTTCCCTGGCGGTCGACGGCGATGGCCCGCACGTTGGTTGCGCCGCAGTCGAGAACCAGAATAACCTCTTGCTTCATAAAAACTCCTGGATCTTTGCCGGATGGCATTGCGCTTATCCGGCCTACAAAATCACTCAAAAATGCGGTGATGTAGGCCCGGCAAGCTTGCGCCACCGGGCAAAGAAATTAGAGAGCGGGATGCATCAACGTTTGTACAGCGGACCGTAGTTCTGGCAGGCGCGGTAATCCTGGCCTTCGATGTCCATACCGTGCGCTGACCAGGAAGAGGGACGATAGATCTTCGCCGCTTCCACGTTGTGCATGCAGACCGGAATGCGCAGCATCGAGGCGAGGGTAATGAAATCAGCCCCGACGTGACCAATGGTCAGCACACCGTGGTTTGCTCCCCAGTTTGCCATCACGGAATAGACATCGGTGAAGGGGCCTTGTCCCGTCAGACGTGGAGCGAACCAGGTCGTTGGCCAACTGGAGTCGGTACGTTTGTCGAGGGTGTCATGAACCTCTTTCGGTAACTCGACGCTCCAGCCTTCGGCAATTTGCAGTACCGGGCCCAGACCTTTAATGATGTTTACGCGCGTCATGGTGAACGGCACGCCACCTTCGGTCAGGAAGCGCGAAGAGTAGCCGCCGCCACGGAAATATTCGTGGATCGCCGGGCACCATTCGGTTGCAGCCAGACAATCATCCACCTCTTTAGGACTGATCTCCCAGTGAGGTTTCATGGTCGGTCTGCCTTCGTTATCGCGCTGTTTGCACGTGCCGTCGAGGGCGGCAGAACCTGAGTTGATCAGGTGGATGATGCCGTGTTCCGCAAGCCCGGTCAGCGGTTGTCCCGTCACGCGCTGTACGGCTTCCGGCGACCAGTAGGTGCGCACATCGGCAAACACTTGCGCCGTGCCGGTGAGTTGATGCCCAAACAGCATCGCCACACCATTCAGACTGTCGTTTTCGGTCGCAACGACAAAAGGTTCGCGTACGCCATTCCAGTCAAAAGAGCTGTTCAGCAGCGCTTCGGCGGTGTCGCCATTGGGGTATTGATCGGTCCAGTGACGCTGTCCCTGGAAGCCCGCAGCAATGGCGTTGTAGCCTAATGATTCTTCTACGCGACCGATTTCCGCAAGTTTACTGTTGCCCTGCATCATGTCGCGAATACACATTGCCATCAGCAGACTTTCGCGCAGGATCTCCCGGTTTTGTTCGGCGTTGCGCTGATACTGCTCGGCGTTTTTATCTTCACCATAGCGGAAGTGCTGATCGGCCCAGGCCAGCGCCATTTCCAGCTCGGTTTCGTCATAAATTTTATGATCGATGCGGCGGCGTAGTTCAGTCATGTCAACGGACTGTACTTTCATACCCAGCCACGATTCGAAGAAATTGTGATCGACGATGGAACCCGCAATGCCCATCGAAACCCCGCCCAGTGAGAGATAGCTTTTGCCTTTCATACTGGCGACCGCTAAACCCGCTCTGGAGAAGCGCAGCAGTTTTTCTTCAACATCGGCCGGAATCGAGGTGTCGTTGGCGTCCTGTACGTCCTGACCGTAAATCGAAAACGCGGGGAGCCCTTTTTGACTGTGGGCGGCCAGCGCGGCGGCGAGATACACGGCTCCCGGACGTTCCGTACCATTGAATCCCCAAATGGCTTTTGGCCGTGTGGGATCCATGTCGATTGTTTCACTGCCGTAGCACCAACACGGGGTGACGGTAATGGTTAAGCCAACATTTTGACTGCTGAATTTCTCTTCACAGGCTGCAGATTCTGCCATACCTGCAATACAGGTATCCGAAATGACGCACTCAACGGGGGTACCGCAGGCGTGGCGGAGCTTCTCTGTAAGAAGCGCCGCGGTGGCCTTCGCCATATTCATGGTCTGCGTTTCCAGCGATTCACGAACGCCCATACGGCGTCCATCAATGACCGGGCGAATACCAATTTTCGGTAGGCTGATTTTCTTCATTCGTGGTTCCTCATCTCACTTTATGGCGCTCTGCTCTGGTGACGTTTGGACCCCACCTCAGCAGTCGGCTGAATTGCTCATTTTGCTAACTCGAGTTAGCTTAGGTATTGTGGCGTTTTTTACACAACTTTTTTATTGTGGATATGTGAGTGGCTTCACGAGAACTGGTTGAAATTCGATCTCCGTCAAATAAATAACGGTGGTTTATTGATTTTAATTCTTTTAAAATCATCTAGTTATAATAAATTGCTTGTTCGCCGTCACAATTTTAATTCAAATGATTTGGTTATTTTGGGCGGCTAAAATAGCTTTAAAAGGCAATCGCTAACTCGAGTTAGCAAAATAAGGTGTGTTGACTGGACGTATTCGCATTAACGGTGACGAGGGTTCCCTGGCATGTTCTGCGCCTGATTCACTGACTGCCATTTCTGATGATTGAGGAAAGCAGCAATGTCCGAAACATTTTTACAAATGAGTCATATTACTAAACGATTCCCTGGCGTATTGGCGTTGAGTAATGTGGATTTTAGTTTACGCAGAGGCGAAGTTCATGCGCTATTAGGTGAGAATGGTGCGGGAAAATCCACTCTGATGAAAATCTTATCAGGTGTTTACCAGCCTGATGAAGGTGATATTGTTTTTGAAGATCAGCCCGTTTCATTTTCAAGCCCGCTAAGTGCGCAGCAGGCTGGAATTACGATTATTCACCAGGAATTTAATCTCTTCCCCGAATTAACAGTTGAAGAAAATATATTTATTGGCAGGGAGTTTTGCAAAAATAATCGCTGGCGGCTGGACGAAAAACAACAGCGGCAGGCTGCGACGGAAATTTTGCAAAAATTGAACCTGAATATTTCACCGGATACTCTGGTTGCCGACCTGACTGTTGCACAACAGCAAATGGTTGAAATTGCGAAAGCGATTTCGGTAAATGCCAAAATCCTTATTATGGATGAACCAACGGCTGCCCTGACGGAAACTGAAATAGAAAGTTTATTTCAGGTGACGCGCTTGCTTAAATCACAGGGGACGGGAATTGTCTACATTTCGCATCGACTGGAGGAGCTGGCGTTGATTGCCGATCGCGCCACGGTGATGCGTGATGGGCAGTACATTGATACCGTCGACTATGATGCGGTCAATATCAGTGACCTGATTGCGATGATGGTTGGACGCGATCTGGGGAACATCTATCCGCGTCGTGAAGCGCAGCCTCACCCGACGCCTGTCCTGGAAGTCAGCGGCTTGACGCGAAAAGGCGTCCTGAACAATATCGATTTTACGCTTTATCGTGGTGAGATTTTAGGATTTGCCGGTCTGATGGGCGCCGGGCGTACGGAACTGGCCAGAGCCATTTTTGGCGCAGACCCGATTGATGCCGGAACCCTCAAACTCAACGGTAAAGTGACGGTGATTAAAGATATCCCGGATGCGATCAAACAGGGGATTAGCTATTTAACAGAAGACCGTAAAAAAGAAGGTCTGGCATTAGGCTTATCCGTTGAACGCAATATCATGCTGGGAAATTACCCTGAATATTCCGATCGCTATGGCAATGTGGACAGCAAACGCTGTCAGACCACAAGCCAGGAGCAGGTCAGCGCGCTAAGGATTAAAACTCCGCACCTGGAACAAGCGGCCTTAAATTTAAGTGGTGGCAATCAGCAGAAAATAATTATTGCTCGTTGGGTGTGTAAGGATACCGATATTCTCATTTTTGATGAGCCTACCCGAGGTATTGATGTCGGTGCCAAACTGGAAATTTATGAATTAATGAATCGCCTTGTGGCAAAAGGGAAATCAATTATTATGATTTCCTCTGAATTACCGGAAGTACTGGGTATGTGCGATCGCATTTTAGTGATGCGTAATGGACGTATTACCGGAGAGTTAACTTCTGATGACGCCACACAAGAAAAAATCATGCAATATGCGACGTTAGAGGATTAAATTATGACTATCTCTGTAACCTCTTCAGACAGCAATAATAAGAAGATTAAAATTAATAAAGAACTTTTAATGCGCCTTGCGCCACTCTTTAGTCTGATTATTTTAGTGGTGTTTTTCAGTTTCAGTTCACCTTTTTTCTTTAACACCGAAAACATTATGACAATTGCTTTGCAAACGTCGGTTATCGGGATTATGGCCATTGGCGTCACCTTTGTGATTATTACTGCCGGGATCGATCTTTCTCTGGGATCGGTGGTGGCTTTTTCCGGCGTCGCTGTCGGGATTTGCGCCAGTTTTGGTATGCCGTTGCCTGTCTGCATTCTGGCGGGGGTATTGGCGGGCGGACTGTGCGGTTATGCCAATGCGCTGCTGGTGACGAAAGCAACCATCCCTCCTTTTATTGCGACGTTGGGTCTGATGATGTCTATCAGAGGGATCAATATGGTCATGACCGATGGTCGCGCGATTTATTTTGCTGACTACCCGTCATTCAAAATGCTGGCGCAGGGACGGTTATTCGATGTACTTCCCTATCCCGTGTTTTACCTCGTCATCGTGGCGCTGGTGGCCAGCTACATTCTGAAGAAAACCGTTATTGGTCGCTATGTTTACGCTGTTGGTAGTAATGAAGTGGCGGCTCACCTTTCCGGGATCAAAGTCCAGCGTGTCAAAGTTTTCGTCTACGCCTTCTGTGGTCTGCTGACAGGGATCGCGGGGGTCATCCTGGCATCGCGTCTGAACTCAGGACAGCCGACGGTCGGTGTGGGTTATGAGCTGGAAGCCATTGCGGCAGTCGTCATTGGTGGCACCAGCCTGATGGGCGGAATTGGCACCATTGGCGGCACGATTATTGGCGCATTCATTATGAGTGTGCTGAAAAACGGCCTGAATCTGATGGGAGTTTCACAGTTCTGGCAAATGGTAGCGATGGGTATCGTGGTGGTCGCTGCCGTCTATCTCGACACATTACGCAAAAAGATTCGTTGATTTACGCTCCCGGAATTCACGGGGAACAATGACCCTGACGTTAAGGGTGACTCACTTAAAACGGAGTACCACAATGAAAACCAGGCATTTTGTCTATGCGTTATCTCTGCTGGCTTGCATGACATCCAGCGCGTTGGCTAAAGATTTGAATCTTCCTGTCGTCAGTAAAGGTTTCCAGCATGAATTCTGGCAAACCGTAAAAATGGGGACAGAAGCGGCGGCTAAAGAGCTGGGGGATAAAACCAGCTATGTTGGTCCTGCGGATGAAACCCAGATTGCTGAGCAAATCCAGCTGGTTGAAAACGTCATGGCGCAAAAACCGAACGGATTGCTGCTGGCAGCGTTAGACGCCAATGCGCTTGCTCCACTCGTGGAAACCGCCAATTCTCGCGGGATCAAGGTGGTGACGTTTGATTCTGGCGTCAATTCCGATATTCCGGTCAGTTTTGTGGCGACAAACAACCGTAAAGCGGGTGCTCAAGCCGCCGATGCGCTGGCCGCACAAGTTAATAATAAAGGCAAAGTCGGCATTATTGCTCACGTGGCTGGCACCTCTTCGGCGATTGAGCGTTCGGAAGGATTTGTCGCTCGCATGAAGGAAAAATACCCTGATATCAAGGTGCTGCCGGTTCAGTACAGTGATGGCGATCCGCAAAAGGCGATGGATAAAACCATTGATATGATCCAGGCGAACCCGGATCTGGCGGGGATCTACGGCACCAATGAAGGATCAACGCTGGGCGTTGCGAACGCAATTGATAGTCAAAACCTGAAAGGCAAAGTCAAAGTCATTGGTTTTGACAGCACTGAGGCCATCATTAATTTCCTGAACTCAGGCGTCATTCAGGGCTTCGTCGTACAGGATGCTTTCCAGATTGGCTATCAGGGGATCAAAACGCTGAATGCTTCGCTGTCTGGTCAAACCGTACCGAAAGAGATCGATATTCCGGTGAAATTCGTTAATGCGCAGAACATTAATACACCGGAAATTGAGAAGTTATTACACCCATTTGGTAAGAAATAAATCCGTGGGGGCAACCTTTTTGCCCCCCTTTTTTAAGCCAGCGTCAGGGAGTCATTATGCGTAGTGGATATTTCCTCGGTGTAGATGTCGGTTCGGCAAGCGTAAGGGCGGGGGTCTTTGATGCCAGCGGAACGCGACTGTCTTTTGCAACACTCCCTATTTCTCAATTTCGACCGGGTGGGGAACGGGTGGAGCAATCTTCTGCTGAAATCTGGCAGCAGGTTTGCCTGGTTGTCAAAGGGGCGGTGGCCAGTGCTGGCATTCCTGCCACCGCGATTCGCTCGTTAGGATTCGATGCTACCTGCTCTCTGGTTGCGCTGGATGCGCAGGGAAAAGGGCTGGCAGTCTCGCCTGAAGGCGTCTCCGATCACGACATTATTATGTGGATGGATCACCGCGCAACAGCACAAGCTGAACGCATTAATGCCACCCAGGATCCTGCACTGCGTTATGTTGGCGGCGAAGTTAGCGTTGAAATGGAACTGCCCAAGGTGCTCTGGTTGAAAAATCATCTTCCAGAAACCTGGAAGCAGGCCCATCGCTTCTTCGATCTGGCTGATTTTCTGGTGTGGAAAGCCACTGGCAATGATGTTGCCGGGCTGTGCACACTGACCTGTAAATGGAACTACTTAGCGCACGAACAACGTTTTAGCGATTCCCTGCTGGACGCTGTCGGGTTGAATGACTTACTCCGAAAAATCCCTGAGCAGATCCTCCCGCCTGGCGCTGCTGCAGGAACGCTGAGTCCTGACGCCGCACAGGCATTAGGGCTGACGACAGACGTTGTGGTGGCCAGCGGAATGATTGATGCCCATGCTGGCGGCGTTGCACTTGCGGGGGCACAACCTGCGGGGACGCTGGCGCTGATCAGCGGAACGTCAAACTGTCACATGTTATGCAGTGAGCAGGAGATACACACGGCGGGTGTGTGGGGGCCTTATTGGTCGGCGATGCTACCGGGCTACTGGCTGACGGAAGGAGGGCAAAGCGCCGCGGGAGCGTTGGTTGACTGGACGCTACAGGAATCCGGAGCCAGTGCGGAACTGTTTAGCAAGGCTGAACAGCGGGGATGCCATCCGGTTGAATTGGTTAATGAATGGGTGACTGCGCTGGAAGAGAAAGAGCATGAGCCGACTCGCTATCTGCATGTGCTGGCCGATCATCATGGTAACCGTTCGCCACGTGCGCGCCCGGATGCCCGAGGGAGCGTTTGCGGCCTGACGCTGGAGAGAGGAGAAGCTCAGGTGGCGCGCTTATACCTGGCCACGCTACAGGCTATCGCTTGTGGGACGCGACATATCATGGATGCTATGCGCGAAAGCGGGCATACCATTTCCCGGCTGACATTATGCGGCGGCGCAACGCACAATCCGCTGTGGCTGCGTGAATATGCGGATGCCACGGGCTGTGACATTCATCTTATGCAAGAGGAGGACGCGGTCACGCTGGGGGCGGCGATCACCGGGGCTGTGGCAAGCGGTAGTTGGCCAGATTTTTCATCCGCATGCCTGGAGATGGTAGCGGCAGGCGAGGTGATTAAGGCAAACCCCGCAAGGCAGGACTTTTTTGAACGCAAGTATCAGGCATACCTCGCGCTCTGGGAGCAGCAGCAGTTACTGAACCGACTGATGCAATAAGACAAATGTTTAAAATACTTTTATGATTGGGCATAGGTGTTTGGAAGTGTACTGGGGCACATAAATGGCTAAAACAGTAGAACAGATAGCCAGCGATCTGGATTTATCGGTGACAACCGTAAGACTGGTGCTAAATGGAAAAGCTGAACAGTATAGGATCAGCGTCAAAACACAAACGCGCATCAATGAGTATGTAGAACGATATGGTTATGTGATTAATCATTCGGCCCGGAGTCTGAAGCTTAATAAGACGGACACGTTGGGTTTGATCGTACCCAATATTTCTAACGTCTTTTTTGCGACGCTTGCTGAAAAGCTTGAACAGCGCTGTCGTCGTTCGGGTTATCAATTAACGATCAGTTGTACTTATGATGATGTTGATTACGAAAATAAATTAACAAAAGCGTTAATTGCCAGAAATGTTGACGGACTTTTTATTGTGCCTTCAACATTAGAGAATCAACAGCATCATTTACGCCAGGTCAGAAAACCAATGGTGTTACTTGACCGTGATTTTAAGTATACGGATAACGCCCTGGTCGAAAGTCACAATATCTCTGGCGGTGAAAAATTGACGCAAAGCATACTGGAAGCGGGTCAATCTCCAGTATGGCTTTTGGTGGGCGATGCCGGGTTACCCAGTATTAGCGACCGTATTACTGGTTATCTTAACGCATTGGAAAAAAACGGTATTTACCATCGGGAATGGGTTCGCGAAGGCCCCGTTAATACACCTGAAGGCGGCTATTTGATTATGGAGCGGTTGATCAGTGAATGGGGCTGCCCGCAGGCGTTTATCGCCTCATCGTTGCCGGTGCTGGAGGGGGCTGTCAGAGCTATTCGCGATCGTTTCGGTGTCGTTCCACCTGAGATTAACATTGGCACATTCGATGAACACCCGATGCTGGGGTTTCTGTCCAATAATGTATGGTCAATGCAACAGGATGAAAATGCCTGGGCAGAAAAAGCATTCGATATGATGTTGAGTGCTATCGAGGAACGTCCTATTAAAGAGACGGTAAAAGTTGAAATGAAACTTATTAAGCGTGCACGACAACAATAATACGCAACAGTAATACAAATAAAACAGCCATATGAATCTGAATAAAAGTATTCAGTGGCTGCCCTTACCTGAAACCTGACCCGTCTTTGTTTGCGGTTGTGTCTTTTCGCGATAAAGATGAGGGGGATTGTACCCGGAGAATAAAGATGGAAAGATCTCGTTTATCTCGTGAAATAATTGAAACCTGTCTTGAAATGACACGTCTTGGTTTAAATCAAGGCACCGCAGGTAATGTGAGCGCCCGCTATGAACAAGGTATGTTAATTACGCCTAGCGGAATTCCTTATGAGCGACTCACTGAAAATATGATCGTGTATGTTGATAACAATGGGAAATATGACGAAGGGCAGTTACCCTCCAGCGAATGGCGTTTTCATCTTGCGGCTTATCAGACACGGCCTGATGCAAATGCCGTGGTACATAATCACGCCATTCATTGTACAGCGGTCTCGATCCTCAACCGTCCTATTCCGGCGATCCACTACATGATTGCCGCCGCAGGCGGAAACTCTATTCCTTGTGCGCCGTATGCCACATTTGGAACGCAGGCCCTGTCTGAATTCGTCGTAACGGCATTGAAAGATCGCAAAGCCACGCTGTTACAACATCATGGACTCATCGCCTGTGAAATTAATCTGGAAAAAGCCCTGTGGCTGGCACATGAAGTGGAAGTGCTGGCGCAGCTTTACCTCAGTACGCTGGCGATTACCGATCCCGTACCGGTGTTGGATGATGAAGAGATCGCCGTAGTACTGGAGAAATTTAAAACCTACGGGTTACGTATTGAAGAGTAATTTCGCAAGGCGAAAAGGAGACGGATGATGGCGAACAGAATGATTCTGAATGAAACGGCATGGTTTGGCCGTGGGGCGGTAGAGGCGTTAACCGGCGAGGTGACGCGACGTGGTTACCGTAAGGCACTGATTGTGACTGATGAAACGCTCGTACAGTGCGGCGTGGTCGCGAAAGTCACCGACAAAATGGATGCGGCCGGGTTGGCCTGGGAGATCTACTCCGGTGTGATCCCCAATCCAACTATCAGTGTCGTCAAAGAGGGGCTGAGCGTATTCCAGCAAAGCGGGGCGGATTATCTCATCGCAGTCGGCGGGGGGTCTCCACAGGATACCTGCAAGGCCATTGGGATTATCAGCAATAACCCGGAGTTTGCCGACGTGCGCAGCCTGGAAGGACTGTCACCGACAGGTCGCCCGAGCGTGCCGATTATGGCGATCCCTACCACGGCGGGTACTGCGGCCGAAGTCACCATTAACTACGTGATCACCGATGAAGAAAAGCGGCGCAAGTTTGTCTGTGTGGATCCGCATGATATTCCTCAGGTCGCGTTTATTGATGCTGACATGATGGACGGTATGCCTGCCGCGCTCAAAGCGGCAACCGGCGTGGATGCGCTGACGCACGCTATTGAGGGGTATATTACGCGTGCTGCCTGGGCTCTGACCGATGCGCTGCATATTAAAGCGATTGAAATTATTGCTGGTGCGCTGCGGGGTTCTGTTGCCGGAGATCGTGAGGCGGGAGAGGCCATGGCGCTGGGGCAGTATGTTGCCGGCATGGGTTTTTCCAATGTGGGTTTGGGACTGGTACACGGGATGGCGCATCCGCTCGGCGCGTTTTATAACACGCCTCATGGCGTCGCCAATGCGATTCTGCTCCCCCATATCATGCGCTATAACGCGGAATTTACCGGCGAAAAATTCCGTGATATTGCCAGAGTTATGGGTGTTAACGTAGAACGTCTGAGCCTGGAAGAGGCACGCAATGCGGCGGTTGATGCCGTCTTCGCTCTCAACCGCGATGTCGGTATCCCGTTGCATCTGCGCGACGTCGGTGTGCTTAAAGAGGATATTCCGGCGCTGGCACAGGCTGCGTTTGACGATGTTTGCACCGGCGGTAATCCACGGGAGGCGAGCCTTTCCGATATCGTGGAGCTGTATCACACTGCCTGGTAATGAGGCGGGGTAAAAATCGCCGGGTGGCGCTGCGCCATCCGGCTTACAGTGTCAGCCATTTTGTTGGCCGGATACGGTGTTTGCACCGCCATCCGGCCGCTCTGTTACCGCGCCAGTCGCAGCTGCTGTAAATTTCCGTCGAGATGTAAATCTGTTTGCAGGCGGGCAATGTCACGGCATAAAAACGCCATCTCTTTATGCGCTGCAAGTTTTTTCCGCCACTTTTCCGGCACGTCGTCTAAATGCGTGTAGATCCCTTCCAATGTCTGAAACTGAATCAACAGTTGAGTGGCGCTTTTCGGGCCTATCCCGGCGACGCCGGGCACTTTCGAACTGCTGATCCCCGCCAGTCCCCAGTAATCGGGTAGCTGCTGAGGTAGCACACCAAACTCTTTTTCAATAAAAGGGGCATCCAGCCAACGTTTTTGGAAATAGTCACGAATACGCAATGTGGGAGAAAGTAGCTGACAGTAGCCTTTGTCGGTCGAGACGATGGTGGCCTGGTGTCCGGCCTGCGTGACCTTTACCGCCAGGGTGGCGGCCAAATCATCGGCTTCATTCCCGCCAGAGACCCAACAGAGCACGCCATGCTGTTCAAAGGCGGCGCGTAAAGCGGGCATTTCGCGATGCAGGTCGTCAGGCATTGGCGGTCGGCCTGCTTTGTAATCCGGGAGTCGCTGGTGGCGCCAGCTATCGTTGCGTGCTTCGTCATCAAACACGGCAACAGCGTGTGTTGGCTGGCTGTGCATGATTAATTGATCGAGCGCGCGCTGACAGGTTTCGACGCAGGGAGAACCCTGAACGGCATGAATCCGGCGAATCAAATTAAGTGCATCGACGATGAGCAGATGGACGGCCACGGTGTTCTCCCTGATAGATCATGCGCTAAGGGTAACATTCACGGCAAAGTCAGGCTATTCACAGCGGTGAAAATGGGAAAGGGCTTCGCAAAACGAAGCCCTTTGGGGAGATTAATCGCAGGTGACAATCTTCATGGCCAGACCACCACGAGAGGTTTCGCGGTATTTGGCGTTCATGTCTTTACCGGTTTCGTACATGGTCTCGATAACTTTGTCGAGGCATACGCGCGGCTCACTGGTACGACGTAGCGCCATACGCGCGGCATTGACCGCTTTCACAGAGGCGATCGCGTTACGCTCGATACAAGGAACCTGTACCTGACCGGCAACCGGATCGCAGGTCAGACCGAGGTTGTGTTCCATGCCGATTTCTGCGGCAATACACACCTGAGCCGGGCTGCCGCCCAGTAACTCGGCCAAACCCGCAGCTGCCATGGAACACGCTACGCCGACTTCACCCTGACAACCCACTTCCGCACCGGAAATAGAGGCGTTCATCTTGTACAGAGAACCAATCGCGCTGGCGACCAGCATGAAGCGAGCCAGTGAGTTAGCATTTACTTCGCGAATAAACTTGTCGTAGTACGCCAGCACAGCCGGGACAATACCACAGGCACCGTTGGTGGGTGCTGTAACCACGCGCCCACCCGCGGCGTTTTCTTCGTTAACGGCCAGTGCGAACATATTGATCCAGTCAACGACCGCCATCGGGTCGGTGGTGGTTTTATCGCTGCTGACCAGCATACGGCGTAGTGCCGCCGCACGACGCGGAACACGCAGTTTGCCCGGCAGTACGCCTTCGGTGGTGATACCGCGCTCAATACCGCCGCGCATCACTTCCCAGACACTGGCAAAGTGCTGTTCTAGCTCTTCTTTGCTATGCAGCGCCAGTTCGTTTTGCATCATCAGACCGGAAAGAGACAATCCCGTTCTCTGACAGTGTTTCTGCAGGTCGGCGGCGGATTTATACGGGTACGGTACGTTAACCGGTGCGCTGTTTGGCAAACCAAAATGGTCTTCATCAACGATGAAACCACCGCCGATGGAATAGTAGGTCTGGCTATAAATGGCTTTTTCGCCCGCCAGCGCCGTAATACGCATCCCGTTCTCATGGAGAGACAGGTTGTCGGCATGAAAATTCATGCACTTGTCTACCGGGAATTCGACTTCATGTTGACCATTTGCCAGCATCAAGCGCCCGTGAGTATTCACATCCTGAATGAAGGAGGGAATGGAATCGATGTCGACGGTGTCCGGCAGATTTCCCGCCAGGCCCATAATAATGGCGATGTCAGTGTGATGGCCTCTCCCCGTCAATGACAGCGAGCCGTAAACATCCACCACCACGCGGGTGACATCAGTGAGTAAGTTGCGTGCAACCAGGTCATCCGTGAATTGTTTGCCCGCTTTCATTGGTCCGACAGTGTGTGAACTGGAAGGGCCAATGCCGATTTTGAAGATATCGAATACACTAATCATAAGGCATCCATTGCAGTTGTGTCGAAAACAGGCGCCGCCCGCAAGCGGCGCTTAAGAACTTAGCTGAACAGAGAGTAGAAAATTGCAGAGATAGCAATCAGACCCATCACGACAACGAATACGTTGCTGATGTGGCCGCTGTACTTACGCATTGCGGGGACTTTCTGGATTGCATACATCGGCATCAGGAACAGAATCATCGCGATGATGGGGCCGCCCAGGGTTTCAATCATGCCCAGGATGCTTGGGTTCAGGGTTGCCACGATCCAGGTGGTAACCAGCATGAACAGCGCAGTGATTTTGTTCAGTTTGTTGATTTCGATGGATTTACCTTTACCACGCAGTGACTTGATAACCATCCCGTTAAAACCTTCACGTGCGCCCAGGTAGTGGCCAAGGAAGGATTTGGTGATGGCAATCATCGCAATGATCGGCGCCATCCATTCGATAAACGATACGTTAAAGTGGTTTGCCAGGTAAGACAGAATCGAGATGTTCTGCGCTTTCGCGGCAGCCAGGTCTGCTGGGGTCAGGCTCAGTACGCAACTGAAGACGAAGAACATGACCGTCAGCACCATCATAATGTGTGCGCACGCCAGGATTTTGGAGCACTTCTTCTCAGCTTCCTGACCGTACTCTTCACGTTTCGCGACTGCGAAGGAGGAGATGATCGGGGAGTGGTTAAAGGAGAAAACCATCACCGGAATTGCCAGCCACAGGGTCATCCACAGACCTTTACCGGTTGTAGCAGCGGAATCAAAGGAAAGTGTTTCCAGCGCTGCGCCGCTCCACTGAGGGATCAGGTAAATTGCCAGCAACATCAGGGCTGCAACGAACGGGAATACCAGAATACTCATCGCCTTCACGATCATCTGCTCGCCAAAACGAACGATGGTCATCATACCGACGATCAGGATCAGCGACAGAATCGCACGCGGCGGCGCAGACATCTGTAACTGGTGCGTCATGAAGCTTTCAACGGTGTTGGTGATAGCAACGCTGTAGACCAACAGAATCGGGTAGATAGCGAAGAAGTAGAGCAGGGTAATCAGTTTACCTGCGCCAACGCCGAAGTGTTCTTCAACCACTTCCGTGATGTCTTCACCCGGGTTTTTACCGGACAGTACGAAGCGGGTCAGGCCGCGGTGGGCAAAGAAGGTCATCGGGAAGGCGAGGATCGCCATGATGATCAACGGGATCATACCGCCAACGCCGGCGTTAATAGGCAGGAACAGAACGCCTGCGCCGATTGCTGTGCCGTACAGACCCAGCATCCACATGGTGTCCGTCTTGCGCCATCCGCTACGGGTCTGGCCCGTAGTGATAGTGCTGGTTTGGGTGGTTTCCATCTATTTCTCCTGGAGGAATTTAAATGTCAGGTTTTGGTTTTAACCAATAAAAAAGAAGCCTGACCGTAAAATGAAATTTGTTAAGCGACGATTTTTATATAATTTTTCGCCGTAATAATTTGAGGGCGGAAAGATACATTTAAGTTATGAATGTATCAGTGATCGCGATCTCAAATGCAATAATCCACCTTTTGTGTGGATAAATTTAGACCATTAATCTGTCAAAAAATCATCAAGACGGATTTATGGTCGTGAAATCGTCCATTAACGAGATATGTCCAGAAAAGACCGGTCGTGAGATATCCGTTTTTGGCTATAAATTGTACTGATTTTGGTGGGTTCTCGCGACGAATGATGTTTTTTTGCGATAAATCGCGGTTTCATTTGCAAGGTAAACGTTTGCGTTTTTCGGGCTTTTAGTGAAAAGGTAAGCGAAATTAACGAATGGGGGATTTGCTATGTGACTGGTATCACTAAAAAATCTGGCTTTTCAGGCGAAGAGTGAGGCCCGGCAACTGGCGCTGCCGGGCATGAAAATTACCTGCA
The DNA here is from genome assembly GCF_010231475.1 of Citrobacter sp. NCU1. Lineage (GTDB taxonomy): Bacteria > Pseudomonadota > Gammaproteobacteria > Enterobacterales > Enterobacteriaceae > Citrobacter_D. Next base: position 67,867 of record NZ_NRDO01000036.1, read on the forward strand.
AATTTCGTAGCAGGGGATATAGGCGGAGCCAGGCAACTTCATTCGGTGTTGCGCGACAAAGCCCTGGAGCAGGTCATCCATACGGCGCATCATCTCGTGGTCGCCGTGGATTTTATACGGGCCAAATTCCTCAATGGCGCGAATGCCGACTTCTTTAACGTTACCCGCAACGATTCCAGAGAAGGCGCGGCGCAGGTCTGCCGCCAGGATCTCAACCGGTTGGTCGGGATACAGTTTCAGGTTCGACATGTTGTCATGCGAGGGTTCGAACGGCAGTTGTAGATCCGGTGCGATACGGATGGACCAGTTGAAACTGTAGGCGTCACCGGTATCACGACGGTTCTCTTTGACCAGCGGCATCGCTTTTTTCATCAGTCGCGCCACTTCCGCCGCGTCATCAATGATGATGCGATAATGACGTCGCGCTTCTTCGCCCAGCGTATGCACAATAAACTCATCAAGCACACGGAAGTAGTCCGCACTCTCTTTGGGTCCGGTAAGGATCAGCGGCAGAACCTGATCTTTATTCGCCGGGTTCATCAGTATACCCAGCAGATACAACAACTCTTCCGCCGTGCCGACGCCGCCCGGGAAGATGATGATACCGTGCGCGATACGAACAAACGCCTCCAGCCGTTTTTCAATATCGGGCATGATGACCAATTCATTGACCAGCGGGTTAGGCGGTTCCGCGGCAATGATGGACGGCTCGGTCATACCGATAAAACGACTGTCTTTATAGCGCTGCTGCGCGTGACCGACGGCGGCGCCTTTCATCGGGGCTTCCATCGCACCGGGTCCACAGCCGGTGCAGATGTTCAGCTCACGCAGACCCAACTGGGTGCCAACGCGGCGCGCATACAGGTATTCATTTTCGTTAATGGAGTGACCGCCCCAGCAGACCACCATATTCGGCGCTTCACCAACGTGCAGCGCACGGGCGTTACGCAGAATGGAGAACACGAGATTGGTGATATTAACGGAACTGTCGAGTTTCAGATGTTGAAAACGACCTGCGTTATGAATTTGGCCGTTAACAAAAAGAATGTCGCGCAACACGGCAAACAGGTTGGCCTGCAGAGCACGGATAATACGGCCGTCAACAAAAGCGTCTTCAGGTGGATTAATTAATTCCAACTTTACGCCACGTTCGCGACGGAGCACGTTGATGTCGAAATTTTCAAAACGAGACAGCAGCTCTTTGCTGTTGTCGGTCAAACTTCCGGAGTTCAGCACTGCAAGAGAACAGTTACGAAACAATTGATAAAGGTCGCTGCTGGCGGTGCGTTTAAGCATATCGACTTCCAGCTGCGACAACATGTCCATTGAGCCAAGCGGGCTAATATGTGTAATCAAGTAAACTCCTTATGGGACGCAACACGTCATTCCCTACTGATTACAATAGCGCTGGCTTATGATCTTTCACAACCTTGCGCGCGGAATCCGGCGCGCAAAATTGAGAAAAAAGATTACTGACGAACCAATCTTCCGGTTGCCGGCACGAAATCGGTGTTTGTACGCCAGGGGTTAATATCCAGGCCGCCGCGTCGTGTGTAGCGCGCGTAGACACTCAGTTTCTCCGGCTGGCAGAAGCGCAAAATGTCATTAAAAATCCGCTCCACACACTGTTCGTGGAACTCATTGTGATGGCGGAAAGAGACCAGATAACGCAGTAGTTTCTCACGATCGATTTTTCGGCCGCGATACTGAATTTGTATGGAACCCCAGTCTGGCTGGTGAGTGATCAGGCAGTTAGATTTTAACAGGTGACTGATCAGCGTCTCTTCCACCACTTTCTCGCCGCTGGCGGCATTTTCCAGATAGTCGGTGCTGAACTGATAGTTATCAATAGCGATATCCTGATCGTCGATGCAGCTACCGTGGAAATGGGCGATGGGTAACCCTTCCAGTTCATCAAGCCGGTACAGCGCAACGCTGACATCGCCCTGGGCGCAGGCGCGCAGATCGTTTTCCAGCGTTCGGCGGACATCCTCCCAGCTATCAAAGCGTGTCTGGTTAAAGCTGTTCAGGTAGAGCTTAAAGCTTTTTGATTCAATCAAATTGAGGCTGGTGTAATCCAGCTCGACATGACCCACGGCAACTTGCGGCAGTCCTTTCGCATTCAGCCATGACAGTTCATACAACGTCCAGATATCCGCGCCGTGAAAAGGCAGATTATCTGCTTTTAAATCCAGCGGATCGCGATTCAGGCTACGTGGGACGCCCTGCAATAAACTTGCGTCGTAAATATCCCGGTAATCTGTTGATTTACCGAGAGTCAGGCCGTCCAGCGCCTGATGGTTTTCATAAGAAGACATGTTTCACCGTCATAAACCAGATACACTATGCGTCAAGTGTATCCTGGCTTTTGTTAAGAGAGAAATCGGTGGACGAACAGACAGCACAGGCCCTGAAGGCCTTTACAACACGCTATTGTGATGCCTGGCATGAAAAAAACGACAGTTGGCCGCTGAGCGAAGAACTCTACGGCGTTCCTTCACCCTGTGTTATTTCTTCGACCGGTGAGGCAGTGTACTGGCAGCCGCAACCTTTTGAAGGAGAGGCGAATGTAAACGCCGTTGAACGCGCTTTTGATATTGTGATACAACCAGCAATTCATTCATTTTACACCACCCAGTTTGCCGGGGATATGCACGCGCAGTTTGCCAACGAGACATTGACGCTGCTGCAAACCTGGAGCGTAGATGATTTCAGACGAGTTCAGGAAAACCTGATTGGTCATCTGGTAACACAGAAACGTCTGAAGCTATCGCCGACGCTTTTTATTGCTACCCTGGAAAATGAACTCGAGGTCATTTCGGTGTGCAATCTGTCTGGAGAAGTATGCAAAGAGACGCTGGGCACGCGAAATCGCAGTGTACTTGCTCCCTCCCTTGCGGAATTTCTCACTCAGCTTAAGCCACTTTTGTAATCCCCGTTGCCCCTTTCTTTGTGAGAGATCTCTTACAAACCCTGTAAGAGATCGCCAGGATATAAGTAAAGACTTAACCCAATAAGAATGCATTAAATCGATAATAATCAATTTGTTATCAATTTTATGCTTACTTTCAAATGAAAATATCCTTAAGGTATTGTCTGTAAGTGCCTTGTAAGACATGACGAAACAGGCGATTCTATGTCTGTCGACAAGGAGTCCCTAAGGTGCGAATACAGAGGAAATCTACAATGAGTAAATGCAGTGCTGATGAAACCCCGGTT
>NZ_NRDO01000037.1 GCF_010231475.1 Citrobacter sp. NCU1
AACTGGCTCAAAGCTGAAAGCTTTACGGAACCCCCAGCCTAGCTGGGGGTTTTCAATGCATAATAAAAAAATCCACGCAATTGCGTGGATTTTATAATGTCTCCCAGTCTTCATGAAATTCAATAAAATCTCATGAGAGAGCCGGAATGATTCAAACGTTTAACCGTGATTTGCATTATATATCATTGATTACATTCAATTTTATTATTGACTTGTGTTTACTGCACTCACTTTTGTACTCATTTTCTCAAAAATGATAGCTTTCCAGTATGTTGTGTTTGTTTTTTAGCCGAAAATTAATCGTAAGCGTTGTTAGCTTCCACAACATCAGCGATTAAGAAACACTACACAATAGCAGCTTTCATTCCCAAACCACTTCTATTGTGGGGGGAGGGGTTACAAGCAGTGGTTACAGGTCTGGGTGGATCATTTGGATAATTGGTTATGAGTTGATCTGGATTATGCTTTCCCTAGTATCCATAATGGATAGATGAGTTACGTACCATCCAGTGTACCCAAGATGGTTATCTTCTGGGGAAGTGACCGTAATGGTCAGGTGATGTAGTCCATCTAAACGGACTTTATTGTGAGATAGTAAGTGTCAACTACCTTGACACTTACCGAGTGAGCTAGTTGTTCTATATTAGGTTGCTCGTAGATCACATTCCGTCAACTCCTGCTGGCTGGTAATGCCCCTTGTGTATCATGTATACCAGACTCACAAATAAAGAAATTGCTATAAATTCGCTTAATGCAAGAGAGCCAAATAGTGAGTCTATGGCAGATTGTTTGAAATTTAAGCACCATCATTCACTGTTGCTTTGTCCAGGGCTTTCAACAAAAGCGATACTATAGTTAGCATATCCAATGCTTCAATTGCTGAGATATTAAGTGATTTGGCCGTGTCATGAGCCGCAACATTGCGAAATGCCAACACCACACCTCTGGATATTTGTTCCATGCCTTGTTGGTAGTTTCGTTCCGACTCAGTCAAAAGAGCATTAAATTTAACATTTCCTCCCTTTGAGGAAAGCACTGACATCAAATCAGTACCGTCCCTATGGCTACCTGATTTATCTTGCAGGGCTTTGATATATGCCTTACAAGCTTCATGCACCGAATTGGTATAGTGTTTATTTAAAAACAATGCCTTAGCATGGATAATGACTTGATCATGATATTCACGCCCATCAAAAAATAACTCCCATTGACACCTATCACTTTCGTTAGCAAACCTGCCCGACAAATCAGGAATATCAATGCTGTAATGCTTAGCCATCTGTAGAATGACGGCCTCATTGATGCTTTTCAAAAAAGAGCTCAATCCAAAATTTGGATTGTACTGGGCTTGATTTAGTGCTTGCCTTATCGCGGTTGCTACATCATTCCCGCCAATGTCAAGTAATGACCTGGCAACTGCATAAAAATCATCCCCATAAATGTCAACTAATACAGTATGAAGTTTTTTTTGCAGAGCATCTTTTTGCAACCCATTCATATTTCACCCACTGCATCAAAAGGTTAAGTGTAAAGTGGTCTCTTTGCCCAGAAATAAAATGGGTAAAAGAGCTTTGCGGGTGGTCATATAGCGTCACTCGATCAGAATTTAAGTTCTTGTGTATTAACAATGCTATGTTGCATTTTCACCTGAAAACCACAAGCGAGAAGTTAGCATCAAAAGATTTATTTCGCTGAATTAAATTGGGATTATCGCGGTCAGATACTCTCAGCATGACCTGCATCCCCGATGCTATCTTGAGCTGCACGACGAAATTGCTGATTTGGATGTCATGATTGCGGCAATTGTCGATGAGCTGGCACCTGAACTGATTAAACGTAATGCTGTTGGATATGAAAGCGCTTCGCAGTTGCTGAACACGGCCGGAGACAATCCTCAACGACTAAGATCAGAACCAGGTTTTGCAGCGCTGTGTGGTGTCAGTCCTGTTGTTCCTGTCTCTTCTGGAAAAACAAACCGTTATCGACTTAACCGGGGTGGAGAACGTACTGCGGATAGTGCACTTCACACATCATCGCCATCGGACACTTACGAACTGACGCAAAAACAAAGGAATATGTCGCTGTTTCCGTGGTTCTCTTATCGAAGTCATGGCGATAACTGTCTTGTCTATTTGATTGTATGTGTAAATCAACCAACGTTGCAGGACATTGGTCTGTGTGTAAGACCAATGATCATCCATTTACGCACAGACAATGATGCCACTGCCGGGTTTTATTCGGAAGGTTACTGGCAGTGGGCTGAGTGTTTTAGGTACCACAGGTTGGTGCTAAGGCTGATACCCATGATGCTGGCGCTAGCGCGACAACCGTCTTGTTCATGGCTGTCAACACTTTGGAAACTATAACTAATAGCTGACATTGTACACGACATCGACATACTGAAAATTTGACCACATTTTTGTTTATTTTTGTTTGCTTGCTTTTTTTTTGAGTTGCTTCCCAGTAATTTTTTTCTTTAAGGAGATAATTATAAGAAAGGATATATCATGTACCGTGAATCTCGTCGTGAACATATTGTTTCTTTATTGCGTAAAAAAGGAAATTGTAGTGTTAGCGAATTGGCTAATTATTTTTCTGTTACCAAAGAAACAATTAGAACAGATTTAGAGTGGTTGCAAAACAGAGGTATTGTGCTGCGCCATCATGGTGGGGCATCACTAAAAACACATCGACTACAAAATTCATTACAGTACGATAACAATTTTAATATTAGTTTGCTAATGCACCAGCGTCAGCAAGGATTTGATTACTTGGCATCTGAGAATGAAAAAGGACATGCAATGACAGGAAAAGTTTGTGTATTGGGTTCATTTAATGTTGATATCGTTGCAAAAGTAAATCGATTTCCTCTGAACGGAGAAACATTAACAGCCCGAGAGGTCACCTTCGGTCCGGGTGGAAAAGGTGCAAATCAGGCTCTGGCCGCACATTGTGCCAGAGCTAAAGTACATTTTTCGAGTAAGGTTGGACGCGATCAGTTTAATATATTCGCCCGCAATCATATAGAATCCGTTGGGATGAGTTCATTTACACTTTATCAGACAGAAAGTGCGGCGACAGGCAGTGCAGTCATTTATGTCAATGATGAAGGAGAGAATATAATCGCTATATCTCCAGGTGCCAATCATCAAATAACTGAGGCTGACATTGTTCAATTAACGCCCTTTATTGCAGAGTCTGATGTATTTATAGTTCAAATGGAAAATAATACAAAAGCTACCCGCCTGGCTTTAAAATGCGCTAAAGAATTAGGAGTGACGACAATTCTTAATCCAGCTCCATGGTCTGAAGATGTCAGCGATTTACTTCCTTTTTCTGATATTGTTACACCAAATGAGACTGAAGCGACAGCGATGTCAGGCGTTCGAGTTCATGATATCCCATCAGCTATGCAGGCAGCCCGCCATATTTATGATGCTGGGAATTGCTCCACTATTATTACACTAGGAAAACAGGGCGTTCTTATTTTTGACGGTCAGCGCTACTATCATATTCCTGCATTCTCAGCTGTTGTGGTCGATACTACTGGAGCGGGTGACGCATTTAATGGTGCACTGGCTGCATCATTAGCTAAAGGTGAAAACTTAGTACAAGCCGCATATTACGCCAATGCTTTTGCCTCAATGGCAGTAGAGCAGGAAGGTGCTGCGAATATGCCTGATGGATCACTGGTTGCAGCACGAATAAAGCAACAGAATGTTATTGTTCACACATTCTGATTTATTTAAGGATAAAGGATAAAAAAGATGATAAAGATTGAGGGGATTATTCCAGTTATGCTAACTCCATTTACTGAGGATAATCGTATTGATTACCCCGGTCTGGAGAATTTAATCGACTGGTATATCGACAATGGTGCTGATGCTTTGTTTGCCGCCTGCCAGTCCAGTGAAATGCAATATTTGTCACTGGAGGAACGGGTTGCTCTGGCAAAATTTGTCGTTGGCTATACAAAACAACGCGTTCCGGTGATTGCCTCTGGCCATATCGCCGATGATTTGACCACACAAATAGCTGAACTTTTGGCAATGGCACAGACTGGCGTGGATGCGCTAGTACTGGTAACCAACCATCTGGACCCTGAAAATCAGGGTACGAGTGTCTTTAAACATAATCTGGATGCCATTATGGAGGCTCTGCCGCCTACAATGGCCCTGGGACTTTATGAATGTCCTGCTCCTTACCGTCGTCTCCTGACAGATGAAGAGTTGCTGTACTGTGCAAACAGTGGCCGTTTTGTGGTTCTCAAGGACGTGAGCTGCGATTTGCCAACCGTCGTGCGCCGTATCTCGCTGGTAAAAGATACCCCTATAGCCATTATCAACGCCAATGCCGCTATTGCCTGGGAGGCAATGCAGGCAGGCTCTAAAGGATTTTGTGGCGTCTTCACCAATTTCCATCCTGACCTCTACCACTGGCTCTATCACCATGGCGAACAACATCAGGGCACAGCAAATCAACTGAGTCATTTTTTATCGTTGAGTGCAGTATCGGAAACTATTGGCTATCCCAAAAATGCCAAAATTTTTCATCAGCGTCTGGGAACCTTTGCCAACGACCACTGCCGTGTCACGGCTGAAGATGTCCTGAAAAAATACTGGGGCCTCAGCACGATCATAGATCAGATTGCAGATGCGGCAGCATGGCAGCGCAAGCAGTTGGCAATGCTGAACAATTAATTGATAACTGGCGGCTGCTAACAGCAGCCTGATACTACAGTGAATACCTGACAGGAGTCTAGAACATGAAATTTGCACTCAAGAGTCTTGCTGTTGCTTCCTTATTTGTTTCCGCTTCCGCACTTGCGGCCTGGCCGGATAAGCCTATCCAAATCATAGTGCCGTGGGGAGCTGGAGGTAATACTGATACTGTCGCTCGCTTGGTAGCTGAAGGACTCCAAAAGCAGCTAGGTGCTAATGTTAACGTAGTTAACCGCACTGGTGGTGCTGGTGTGGTGGGACATGATGCGATAGCGAAGGCAAAACCTGATGGGTATACACTGGGCATCGCTACCGTCGAAATTGCTATGATGCATCACCAGGGTATGACTGCTCTTAGCTATAAAAATTACACCCCAATTACCCGACTTGCGGTCAATTTGGGGGGCGTCCAGGTTGCAGCAAATTCCCGCTTTGAAAATATCACGCAGTTAACCGATTACATTAAAGCCAATCCAGGAAAACTGAAAGCATCGGGTAGCGGACTGAACTCAGGCTGGCATCTGAATTTGATTGGAATGCTAGATAGTATGGGGTTACCTGCGAATTCAGTGACATGGGTGCCATCTGAAGGCTCCAGTGCAGCGCAAATGGAATTAGTATCCGGGGGCATTGATTTCACGACTTCTTCCCCGGGGGAAGCGAAGAGTATGGTTGACGCCGGAATGACACGGAACCTGGCGACCATGGCAGAGAAGCCGGAAGGTCTGTACAAAGATATACCTGTCTTCCAGCAGACTACACCTTATAAATACAGTCTTGCGACCTGGAACTCGCTGGTAGTTCCAGCAGGAACACCTGACGATATTGCACAAAAACTCATTGCCGCAATGAAAACCGTTTTCGCTGATGGCAAGTTACAAGAATTTGCTACAAAGCAGGGATTTGAGGTGTACCCGCTCTTTGGTGCAGATATGCAAACCTTCATGCAGCAGGAAGATGAGAAATACGGCAAATTAATTAGCAAATTAAAACAATAACTGTAAAAAAGCGGCAGTCCTTATTTACCACTGACTGCCGCTATCAGGAAGGAACAATGTCATGCGGACACTGCCGTTAACACCATTTTGCATTCTTATTTTCGCCATCACCATTTTCTCCATCAGCACATCACAATACGGTGGGGTAAATGAATATGGTGCTGGTTTTATGCCTACCACAATCAGTGCCTTACTACTGTTCTTTGCCGCTATTGATTTGGTCATGGAATTTAAAAAGCGCCATAAAAACCTTTCGACATTTAGCACGGCAGAATTCAAGGCACTGGCACTGGTTGTTGTCTCCGTAATGATGTTTGTCTGTTTGGTTGACATTATGGGTTTTGTGATCTGTTCCTGCTTGTTGTTGTTCACTTTGATGAAAGTCAGAGGCGTTAAGCTGCCGATGGCTGTTGGAGTAGCAAGTGCTGCGTCTTTAATCATCTATTTTGTGTTTGCCAGAGTATTGCTGGTTGCACTTCCTTCCGCTACCTGGTTATAGGGACGAGAGATGGATATCTTTTTTAAGGCGCTGGCATACATTGATGTCTGGGCCATTACTGCAATATTTGCTGCAAGCACATTTGGATTGTTCGTCGGCGCCATTCCCGGCTTAACATCAACTATGGCGGTGGCACTCATGGTGCCGTTTACATTTTTTATGCCACCGATTCCGGCACTGGCGCTGATGATCTCCATTGGTGCTTCATCGATTTATGCCGGTGATATTCCGGGTGCACTCCTGCGTATTCCCGGAACACCGGCGTCAGCAGCTTACGTTGCAGACTCCAATGAACTGGTAAAGCAGGGAAAAGTTAATCGGGTATTGGGATTAGGCCTGACCAGTTCAGTAATCGGTGGCATTATTGGCTCATTGATTTTGATGCTGGCGGCTCCGGTACTTGCAAAATTCGCGTTGAAATTCAGTTCCTATGAGTACATGTGGTTGTCACTGCTGGGATTAACCTGCGCCACATTGGTGGTTGGCAATCAACCGCTGAAAGGACTGGTGACACTTTGCCTGGGGTTGTTGCTGGCATGCATCGGTTACGATCAAATCTCTGGTGTACCGCGCTTTACTTTTGGTCAGGTCAGTCTCCTTCAGGGCGTGAATTTTATACCCGCGATGATTGGACTGTTCGCCGTTTCCGGGGCTATTGAGTATTACCGCGATCGGACCGTAGAAGTAAAACAAACGGTGCCGGAAACGCAGACCGGTATCAACCTTTTTCGGGGGATGGGACAGGTTGTACGGCAACGCAAACTAAACCTCGCTCGCAGCAGTATTATCGGGACATTGATTGGCGCACTGCCTGGAGCCGGTGCTGATATTGCAGCCTGGATTAGCTATGCTATCTCCAAAAAATTCTCAAAGAATCCTCAGCAGTATGGGCATGGATCAGAAGAAGCAATTGTGGATTCTTCCAGCAGCAATAATGCCAGCCTTGCCGGGAGTTGGATCCCATCGCTAGTATTTGGTATTCCTGGCGATTCTGCAGCCGCCATTATTATTGGTGTACTGTATATGAAAGATATGAACCCTGGGCCGACGCTGTTTTTATTCCAGGCTGATAAGCTCTATGCGGTGTTTATTTTGTTCCTGATTGCAAATCTGGCATTACTGCCACTGGCAACGATCGCAGTCAGTTTTATCAAGCGAATCATCTGGATTGATAAAGCCATTCTCTATCCTGTCATCTTGATTTTCAGTATCGTCGGAGCGTTTGCTATTGATAATTCGGTGACATCGGTAGTAGTTATGCTGGTGATGGGACTTGTAGGTTATTGGCTACAGCGAATGCAGTATCCTATTTCGCCCGTTATTTTGGGTATGATTTTAGGCCCGATGCTGGAAAAAAACCTGCTATCATCAATGATTAAATCGGACGGAGACATAATGGCGTTTGTCGAGCGCCCTGTTTCAATGGTCTTGGCGGCATGTTTTTTTATGGTGGTTGCAGTACAAATTATGAACATCTGGCGTTCTTGTCGTCGTTCTGCTTGATAAACAGATAGCTGTTGAGCTGTAAGTAAAAGAGTGGTGCTCTGTTTTGTATATGACCACGATAACATGTTTACTGCGATTTGGTAGTAATGCTGATTGCTGCATGCAGCAATCAGCATTTAGGTTGTGTCCATCATTTCCATATACATCATTGTTTTTGATCTGAAGCAGGCCAAATTGGGTACGCCTGCACCGGAAGCCTGCCATAAGCAGGGTATTACCGATGCCACGTTCTACCTTGCTGATAATTTACGCTTGAAGGTAAATAAATCAAAAATTCAAATACCAAATAAAGAACAGATAGTAAAAGCACTAGATGCATTATTAGGTGTAAATGGTACTGATCCTCATTGCTTCTATTTGAATATAGGTACACATGAAGAAGAGGAACTCTATGAGTTTAATAGTACTACGGTCAATACTATTATATCATTACTAAATGATCTTGAAGTGGCTATAAGATAAATTTTATATCTAAGCTATAAATAAAATACACTAAGCAAGATTTAGAGGTATATCTATCTTGGTTAGTAATAAATAAGTATATAGGGTATATATGGGTATACCCTATATGCAGAAAACACTCACTTACTAATAATAAAGCAATAATTGTCTATAGATGCTAGTTTTTCAATGAATAAATCGAGAAAATCATCAATTTTCATTAACTCAGCCTGATTGAATGCAATTGGTATTGTTGCCCTGTCGGGAGCAATAAGCCTATAGACAGAATAGTTCTTGCCCAGAGTTCTAATAATACCATTCCAGTACCATACATTACCCCCATACATATTACGATGGTCGATGCACAGACTAGTGATATCTAACAAGTGTTTTAGGATAACTAAATCTATATCGGTATCACTGATGAACTCGTTGTACCGATGATCAGCAACACGCCATGATAAAGGACAAATAGTGTCTACTTGACCTATACATAATGTGTAGTAGATAACCTGTTGCTTACTTAAATCTAAAATAACGATCTCAAAACAAGTATTATGTTGAAATTTTTTAGGGAAAAAACAATCCTCTGTTTTAACACAGATAATGTGGTCAGGGAACTTAATGCCCAAGTTGAATTTAGGTTTGTCTTTATAATGATTGTAAGCAGTTGCTGTTAAGTTAAAATGATGCCCAAATAAATAAAAATCTAACCATTCTTTCTCTGTTTGAAGGTTTTTAGATTTTAAAATACGGGTCAATGTTGCTTTTTCAAGCCTATCCTGAAAAGTCATTTTGCACCTCTTGATACTAATAACCTAACATTGGATAAATCGTCTGTTGACCAAGCTTCGCTCTTTAGGTGGTGCAGTTGATTTTCCGTGACAGGATATGTTTCAGACTGGATACCCGTAACCGTAGTCCTTACACAGTCAGTCAACACATAAACCAAGTCATTCTTATCGAAGGACATAGTAAGAATGTAATGCCATAAGGTAGCGCCTGCTTGCGTTTGATAGGAATCAGATAACAAAGATCTTTTGCTAGTTAAGAGGTATTTTAACATGATGTCTTTAACAAAGGTTTTAGGACACCTTGAATTATCTAACCTCCAAACAAAATTTTGATAAACAGCATTTATTTTCTTACACCTTAACTCTAAGTCAAGAGATAGTTCAACTTCCATGACGCTGTTAAAATATATTAATTCCTTAGATTTTAAATCTAATAAACCCAATTCAAAATCTCCATTTTTATATATTATTCTCAGCTCTGTATTATATGGTATCTGAATGTTATTAGGCCGGATTATTTCTCCGGAGTTAAGAAATAACTCGTAATATTCTTGATTGGATTTACAGTTATCGCTATTGCTCTTTCGAAGCATTGTTTTGTCATAAGAGAGCTTGTTTAAATAACCAAATAACCCAATAGTTCCATTAATAAGTTGCGGCATAAAGCACCTTAATGTGATAAATATATACGTAGACACCAATAAATTATCGGTATCCATCACAAACTATCCTTATATCTTCTCACTAGTAAGAAAACAGTAATCATCAATAACTAGATTATCGATAAATATGTTACTAAAGTCCTTTGATTTCATTAAGTTAGTTCCTGTAAAATCAATAGGATCTGTATCCCTCTAAAGGGGATAGTCTTATAGGCAGATGATATCCAATACTGATTCACTCAAACGTGACCCCTTGCTTTCGCTCGGAGTCGTGCCATTTCTTGGTCACGCCAGTACATAGCCATCACTCGACGCTGAGCCTTACTTAGGCTTCCGTATAGCTCTGCCTCTAGTCGTGCAGCGGTAGCCATAGACCTCCCACCCCCTCTTTCTTTTTTTATACAGCAATAGACGTAGTTTGAACGAAATTGAAAATTGCTTATATAAGCCTGATGAAGTTGCTGGATTGTGGTACCTTTCATTTAGTTATCCCCGTGCTATATATTTTTGTATCGTACGCTATAAGGTTGAATTCAACCTTATATTTTGTATCTGAACACAATATCATCTGCCTGAAAAAATACGCATATAATCAAGTTGCATCTATTTTAATAGATAAAATGCTAATTCCTTGCTGGTAGTTGACAGGAATAATAGCCATCTAATATATGAACTACACTTAGCGGATCACAAAACAAGAGAGTCTATTATCAGATAGCTATGTGGATTGATTTCATGTCGAATTTATAATACCTTTAAGTCACACTATGATTCCAAAATAATTCCGCGGTACCTAATTCATTCACTAGGGGTTAATCTTTATATAATTCATAGATGTCAATAATCTGTCGTGCCCTCTCTTTCCATGTATGATTCTGTGCTACGTCATACCCCTTACTTGCAACTGAGAAAGCCTTATCTTGATTCTGCATCAAATCTTTCAATCTCATGATAGCATCATCTAAGTTATTAGAGTCAAAGAATACACCTTCATCCCCATTAAATATTTCTTTATAGTAATGACTCTGGTGATTAACTATTACCGAACCGTTTAACATGGCATTAAAGGTACGCTCATGACTGCCGTAAGGGAAGAAACATACGTCATTTAACGTAAATTTATATTCTTGCATCTTCTGCAAGGTTTCTTCCATTGATAATGCACCTAGATAAGAAAAGTTTTTATTCCTTCCAAACATTTCCTTCCAGTTACCTCCACCATAGCAATCTATTTCAATACCGTTATCCAATAAGGTTTTGATAACCTTAAATCTGTTTTTAGCCCTGAAATACGTGTATACGTCAAACATAGACTCATACAGCTTCCTGAACTGTTCATTTTGCGGTAATAACTTTACAGATTTTAATGCGTTACGGAATGATTCCTCATAACTAAAACCCTTCATCAAACCATCATATAGGACTTTACTTAATAACGCCTGTTGACGATTGTTCGTGCTTTCCCAAGGCGCCTTTTTCGGATCTTCATAACACGTCGCTATATATAATAATTTATTGCTCCTGTTTATAAAATCAGATCTTTTTAATTTGAAATCTGATTTTATCCCGCCGTGTGGCAAGAAATATAATAAATTATTACCCGTGTTGTTTATTATATCCGCCGCTTCTAAATGTGATGCACAGACAAAAGTTTGAATGTGCCTTTTTATTGCGGAAGTTACTCGCCTGGTCTGATACTTAGGATGGTCAACAAAAATACTGAAAACCGTGACATTTTCTGTATTAATGAAATCAACAAATCCAGGATCTTCGGTAAAAATGCCGTTGAAGTTTAATATGAAGTCGAAGGGCTTTGATACTGCTTTATTTAGATCAACTAATCCTTCTTCTGTTAACATATCAATCATTGTAACTCGATGACTAAGAGATTTAAGCCCTTTCTCTACTTCATCAGCAAATAAACGTAAGGCATCGTACTGTGAAGCACCTTTAAGAAGAATAATGTTCATATGCATCTCCATTTCATATAAAAAATTAAACTAGGTTGCTATAAGAACGACATACTTGATACTATTCATCTTTATAGCAATGGCCTTTGTATTATCCGCGGGTTTATTATTTGGCTAATTTATATTGACCGTTAAAGACACTAGGGTCTCCACTCATACCACAAAATCCGCTACAGTCTCCTGTTAATATAACTTCACCAGTAAGTTCTGCTTTTTGTTCATGTATGGTCAGTTGAACCTTACAGGTATTTTCTTTTGAGGAATAAGTGTATTGATGTATTATTGCAGGTCCTGCATAAGCAGTATCATGCACGTAGTCACGAGGCTCTAGTTCTATATTACATACACCGCTCGCATCATCCGGGTACATTACACCATTTAAATGAAAGTTAGGTGTCTCCAAAGGGCCTTTTATCGTAATAGACGCCGCGCCTGGCTTTGTTTTGTTATTTAAGTCTTTAACCTTTTCCAAATCTTGTGCGTAACCTGTGGTTGTGAATGCGGCTAATACTAAGATTAAATATTTCATTTACTTCTCCTTGATTAATTATTCCATTTACTAGGTGTTATGTTATCAACCTTAGCAGTCACATAAATATTTTTGCCATCATCTGTCAATTGAACGGTGTAACTAATAGGGTACGCTAACTTGGCATTGGTATCCGTTACAAGCTTATTCTTTACAATAAGATTAGCGTTACAGGTACTTATATGAGTATCCTTGTTAACTTCCGTCGTCCTAATATCGGATATGGTAGCATCTGCAATCATATCCCTCGCAAACATACCGACTAAAATACTCTTAGTTTTCACGAGTTCCACTACAGTTTGTTTAGTAGATTCATCTCCACATTTAGGTGTTTTATCACCGCACCCTGTTAATAAAATCATGCTACCTAATAATAATATCTTTTTCATTAAGGACTCCCTCATTTAGTTAATACGGATATTCTTTGAGATCAATTTTGTTTTAGCTGGCCCGCGACTAGCTACACAAAAGTAGGCTAAATTAAAAGCAGAATATTTGTAATTACCTCTGCCTAATGAGGGGATATCCCTGAAATCATTTAACTCTTCTTCGCTATAAGGGGAGTCAGAGAAGTCGAATAAAACAAGCAATGCTTTGCCGTCATACTTCATGAGTTTCTTCATTTCGGTAGTCTGGATTGATGGTGATATAGAACCTTTCGTGGCAGTTTCACTGCGAACAGCAAACTCAACGGCAACGTCACCAATCTTAAAATCAATACGTCCCCAACCTGTTGCACCGTGCCCTGGTAACTCTGTTTCATATTCAGGGTGTACATCCTCACCAAAACACCCCAAAAGGTACAAACGAACAGGAAGTAAAAGTTCTTTTTCGTTCATTCCAGTTACACTGCGAGTCTTCATAAATTCTTTGTCATGGAAGGAATCAAACAGGTATTCAAAGCTTTCTACAACGTCCCTGATGCTGATTGTCATTTCTGCTCCTTGTCATTCATAAGTACGGTTGCTTTAGAGGATTTTCCTGTATAGCGGCTTGGCCATAATTGTTCGGGAGCCATGTTCAGGGCCTGAGCAATAATGCCCTCAGCCTTTGGATAGTGGCGTTCGAAGGCATTGTGTAGCGTTCTTGAGGCCAGCCCTTGGTCGCGTGATAGCTGTGCTAGACTTATTCCACGCTTGCGAAGAGCCGCCACAATATCGGCTCTGTGCCAGTCCTGAAGGGTTCCCTTAGTTCGCTTTTTTTGCGATGCTGTGAGCTGATTCACGGTATTAACTCCATTTACTTAGTACGTGATTATTAAAAGGGAGCTATCGGAAGCTTTCAATATTGCTTTTGTTTCCTTTTGTGATCTTTTAGGTAATACATTGATATTCTGATGTATTCTTATGGGAAGACTTATGACTGAACGAACAACTCTTTCTACCTCATCTAGAAATGATGAAGCAGAGCAGTGGCTGACGGCTGAGGGATTTACAGGCATAAAAGGAATGCCCTCGACTGCAAGGGGGGCACGTTTACGTCTGGAGAAGCTGGCGGAGTTGCACCCGGAGATAAAGAGAAAACGGACTGGTCATAAAGGGTTTGAGTATCATATTAGTGCTGCGGAAATGACGTTGAAGAGTGAAAGAAGTAATCAGCAGGGTAAGCGGGACGAGGGAAATGAACAATTAAACCTCTGGATTCAACTCTTCAAAACGATGAAACCTTCTTCACGCGAAAAAATGCTGAAAATGGTCATGGAACATGTAGCTTCTGAATTATCTTCTGATGCCAAATAATCCCTCTTTATTTAATTAAAACACCCCAACATATAATCAAAAGCAAATAATTTCTCTGTGAAACTATTTGCTTTGCAATTTATTTGTTGCTAATGTATGCGTCACTGGCTGGTTATATTAATGATTAAGTCAGTATCATTGCATCAATAAAATGACTGATATTAAACGTATCACTTTAGCTATAACTGAAACAATAATGGCTTATTCAGTTGTATGCCTTAATTAAAATAAATGGAAAATTTAATATGAAAGCTGAAATGCATATCCATCAATCCAGTATAAACTTACCCATAAGTCCCGCCTTTATTAATGTCCTGCATAGTGAATTATCACACTGGCCTGATTATACAGCAACACAATCAGTTATCTTTAATTTTCGTGATGATGGCTATTCCAGTGAAAGTGGTGGGTTTCATCCAGTCGAAATAAGATTAATATTGCGCAATGGAATATGGAATTTTGATTATCTGACTGACTTTAGCTACATGGGGCACCCGTACCCGGAACTTGAAAAAGAATTTGATGTGAGCTGGTCACAAGGTTATGTATGGCATTATATGATGGGTGATATGAAGACGGAGGATGGGGAGGAATTGTTTGAGCTCTGGCAGAGAAACTTTATTCGATACTGGAAAGCAAAAGTTTATACAGTGATTACATCATGGGAATGATTATTGAAATTTAGCATGTAAGTGAAGTAACCCGCGCGCAAGATAAATATTATGACGTCATAATCAATAAATAGTGATTCAGTAATGAAAGATAAAGTAATGCCATCACGGCAGGGCGATCTGGACAGCTTATGTGGTTTTTATAGTGTCGCCAATATGATGTGCTGGTTATATGGAAATAAGATAAAAAGGAAAGCATTATTCAAATCATTGCTGCAACGTTATAGCCAGCACTGGCCTCTTCTGGAATGTTTAACTGCTGGCATAGGCTCCTCGCAAATGGATCTGTTGCTTGAGCATCTGTCACAGGGCCGATACAAAAAATATCCCACCACGATTACCCAGCCTTTCAAGTTACAGAAACCATTGAGTAAGAAAAAAATCCTGCGTGGTATTGAGCTTTATTTAGAGGGCAACGATAGTAGGGCAATAATTCTACGCGATCAGTTTCACTGGTCAGTCATTATTCATGCTGATAGTCAAAATTTATATTTCTTTGACAGCAGCAGTTACAGGAAAAAAGCGCGTAGCAGGTATTCACTTCGTTATGAGGAAGGGAAACTCCAGCTTTTCCCGGATGGAATCTACTTTATTGAACGCGGAGACGTGAAACCATGAGTCCTGATGAACAAGCTATTGTCCAGCAAGCCAAACGTATACTGGCACGACAGGTATGGAAAGGGCGCAAACTGCTTTCACCTCATGATGTACGTGATTATTTGTTACTCCGGCTGGCTCACTATGAAAGAGAAGTGTTTGGTATGTTTTTGCTGGATAACCAGCACAGGGTTCTGGCATTTCATGAACTGTTTCAGGGAACCTTAAGCCAGACGATGGTTTATCCCAGAGAGATAATCAAAGCCACAATCCAGCACAATGCAGCAGCACTCATCCTTGTCCACAACCACCCCAGCCACGTGGCTTCTCCCAGCGATGCAGACAAACAAATAACCCAAAAAATCAAACTGGCTATGGAACTGATGGACGTGAGGGTTCTGGACCACTTTATCGTTGCTGGCGACCAGACGGTTTCGATGGCCGAACTTGGGCTGGTGTGAAAGTAACTTGGTTTAACATGTATTAATGAGACCAACTATGAGCAGATTAAAATTAGCAGCGCAGCAGCAGGAAACCAGCGTGGTTGATGTTTACTTGAATGGACTGGCTGCCAGCGGAAGGAAAAGCATGTTCAGCTTGTTAAACCTGAGCGCTGCGATCCTGAAGAGCAAAGGCACTGCCAATAGTTATGACTGGACGCAGTTACGCTATGAACACGTGGCTAGGGTCAGGGCAACCCTGCTTGACAATACTTACGCCATAGCAACGGTCAATATGGTACTGGCGGCACTGAAAGGTGTCGCACAAACCGCTTTCAACCTACAACGGCTGGATGCTGAATCACTTGCTCGTATTAAGACAGTGAAACGCGTTAAGGGCGATAATGGTAATAAAGGTAGGGCGTTGAGCCGGGAAGAAGTGAAAAAGTTGACTGGTGCTGCGGGGAAGCATCCGCAAAAGTTGCGCCAGCAGAGGGACAAAGCCATTGTTCTTACGCTGTGTGGTGCGGGGTTGCGCGTTGGCGAGCTTGTCGCGCTGGATATAAAGGACTATTGCCCGAAAACGCAGACACTGACGGTACGGCAGGGAAAAGGGCGAAAGCATCGTCAGATTACAGTGTCGCCCATGGTTGCCCGTGCGATACAGGCGTGGCTGAAAGTGAAGGGCGACGGTAACGCAATATACACCGGTATCTGTCGCAGTGGTCTTGTAAGCCAGAAAGCGCTGACACCCGCAGGCGTTACCGTCATCCTTAGCCAGTTAGCTGAAGTTGCGGGGCTGGAAGCATTTACTCCTCACGACTTGCGCAGAACCTTCATCACCCGGTTACTGGAACAGGGTGCTGATATCAACATTGTGCGGCAGTTGGCGGGTCACAGCGATATCAGCACTACCGTGTTGTACGATTATCGTGCATGTGCTGTGCGAACCGGAATTAGTCAGCGCTTGATATGCTGTTAGGGGCAATATTATCTAATTCATGAATTTTTTTAATCACTTTTTTTTCATCCAAAAGAAGAATGATGGATTTATCGGTCCAATTGCAGGATGTACCTTCATTTAACAATGCGCGTGGTGTACGGCGCTTATCATTTTTCATTTTTTCTATGATTTCATTATCAGAATAATATTCATCATGTCTCAAATGACTGACGATCTTATGCAATTGGTAAAGTTCTTTTGCTACTGGCGATTTTGGATTATAGCCAAGTATGCTGAACTCTCTGTTGATGAGATGAATTATAGCGATTGAGTATATTTCTACTAAATTCCTTTTCTTTGCTTCTGGACGGGGGTATCCCAAATTCTCGCACAAATTGGCAAGCCTTTTATGCGTTATTTTATCTAACCGGGCAGTTACCTTATTTTCCCCAAGATCGTCAAGTTTCTTTCTCCTGTTCTCTTGGTAGCCAATATCTCTTTTCCGGCGTTCGTCTTTGCTTTGTGGTTTACCCATTAGTCTGCTCTCCCATTGCAAGTAAAGATCTGATGATCAGATGCCTGAGAATATAATCTGATGATCAGATGATGAAATTTTTATCTGAAGATCAGATGTTGATAGTTCATTCTATGCCTCAACGTGCTCACTGTACATGATCTGATTCTCAGATCTGAAGTTCAGACTAGGTTTTTTTGCATGAAAATCACCGAAAAAACGGATGTTGTAAATGCCGCTATGTGCTACTCCTGCACGTAACTTAAGGCGTAAAGCAATGAAAAACGTACATCTGATATCTCTCAAAAAACTCCTGGAAATCTACCCTGTTTCCCGAGCCACAATTTACCGGCAGATCAAAGCTGGGTTGTTACCCGCTCCGGTTCAGATCGGAACGCGCCGTGTTGCCTGGCGTTTGGATGAGATTGAGCGACACATAGAGAACTTGCAGAAAGTGCAGTTGGTCGGGTGATGCAACGTTAGTTCCTCTAATAGCCCGTTATGAGTACACAATAGAAACTGAATAGGGAGCTTATGAAAAACCAGCATGGTTCTCTATTCCTTAAATTAAGGGATTGTTATGTTATTAAATAAGAAGAATGTAGAACGCAGCAAATCTCTGAGCATCGGGTATAGCAACAAAAATCATGAAATGAAGATGCGAGCTGATAAATTAACAATGGTGCTGAATGTGGAAGTGGGAATAGATTTATATGAACGCCTCATTAAGAGGCTAAAGCGAATGGGCGAGGGGGAATGGGAGCACTATGAAACTAGTTTAATCAAATGTAAGCGCGAAAGCAAAAGGCCGAGTCGTTATCGTCGGGCGGTCACCGTCAGTAAAGGTGGTCGGATGTTCATGCATATTGGTTTCGAACCTATAAATAAGAGTAATAGGGCTATGCGTATTGATATACGCCCTCAACACTTAACTTCTGAAGAAATGAATAAGCTAATCATGTGGCTGGATAAACGTATGAAAGGAGAGTTATTACCGCTGTTAGATACGGCATGGGTAACACAAGTTGATGTGGCATTAGATCTTTATGGTTGCCGTCTGGATGACTATATATGGGGCGTCCACAATACATCAAAAGATGACAGTTATATCAGCGAGAATGGATTGCCGGGAGTTCGTTTGGGAAGCGTTAGGTCGAATCTGCATATGCTGGTTTATGAGAAAGTGGAAATTACTGGTACAACCCGCAAGTTTCGTGAGGTCGATGGGGATCTGGATATCAATCTGAATGACCATCCTCGGTTTTTACGTATAGAGGCTCGCATAAGGCCAGATGATAAACCCGGAAGTAAGTGGAAGGCACCCTTGATGCTGAAAGAATTGATTAAAATTAGTGATCCGTTTGAGCGTCTGGAGGTGTATTCAACAAGACTGGATACCCATTTGGAGATCGATAAGTTCTTCCGGGAAAGGCCGAAGAGCTTTACTCTTAATGCATGGAAACGGCATATGGGGCGTGCCGAGAATACGACTCGCCTCTCAAGGAGGATTGAAGGCACCATTGAGAAACACAAGATCGAATTATTTGATAAGGAGTTGGTCTGGAAGCAATGGGGTAAGTGCCTAGAATCTTTAGGTTCATTAGTAAAGTAATAACATGGTAGCGATACCAGATAAGAAATAGCGATAATGACAGTATGGGCAGGGATGCCCTTACTGTAAATAGTGGATGAATGTTGCAAGTTTTATTGTGCTGATTCTAGCTCTCTACCCCTGATTCTACTTAAACAGCCGTATCCTTTTGCGCACATATTCGAGCGCCAGTGCGACGAGTTTTGATCACGCATTCCCCTGCTCACTGTTTTAACATTAACAGGGTTTCAAAGTATCCTAAATACTGACCCACTATGCCAGTTGGTATTGATGTTGACAGCGTGACGGGCACTCAGGCCCGCCACAGTATGGTATCTTAAATACCGCGCCAGTCGCAGTATGTTATTCAATAAACTGCTGCACATCCGCTTCGTAAGCGTTTTTAATAGCTTGCTGGCTGGAGCGGTCGTAACCCAGATACGCTAATAACAAATTTCCTTCGGAACGTTTCATTTTATCGAAATGCTCTTCGAGCAGTTCCAGTAATTTACAGGCGTCATCATTGGCGACAAACCCCGTTTTATAATCATTCACGTAAAGGTAGCCTTTGTGATGCCACAAGCTTGTTACGTTGCTCCATAAAACACGGAACTTGTCAGGCTCCCCGCCTAAGCAGGTAATATCATCGCGCCCTAACATAATCCCATGCTTCCCTGAGCCCCACAGCGTGGTATCAAACAAGACCTTACCCATAGAAAAATAAAGAGAATTGTCCCGGCACGCCTGATCAAAGTTTTTCCAGCGCTTTTTACTGGCATCTTTTCTAAACGATTGCCATGAGATACTGGCATTTTTTCCGTCGCACAGGTGATCCGGAACGTTATCCAGGAAGTCGACCATAGTAAGTACGTGCTTCTGGCAATAGCTAAGCGTGATTTTTTTCAGGCCGTTAATATAGTCATCTCTTTCAATGATTGTGCCGTTGCCGCTGTGCTCCGAGAGTTCTTTACCCTGCTGTAGGGCTTCCAGCATAGCTGCCGCCTGCTCTTTTTGTGAGGCTTCACGCTGGCTGAGGCTGGCATCTTCATAGCGTTTCAGGCAGAGTATGAGCGGCTTCAGGTGCTGGCTGAAAATCTCCCAATGATTTTTGCTTTTATCGACTGCGAGTTCGTTGTCGATATATTGTTTTGTCAGGTAGTTAATAAGGCTGCTGTCGTCTTTGAAATCGGTAAATTCTTCATCACTGCGACGATCCTTTTTTTTCTCTGTCGCCGAGGCATTGGCTACAGAACCTGAGATCGCGCTTAAGGAATCCATTAGTGTTTTAAGAAAACTCATTTATCCTCACTACCCAGATTATTTTTGATTGTATTTAAAATTTGTTTAGCTTCAGCAATATCCTGCTGCTGATATTCGATATTGGCTTCTGCATACAGATGCCTAATAAAGGCATCTGTCTCATTTTTCAGTGAATCAACCGACGCTCTCAGCGCGTTGCATGAATCCTGCCAGTAGCGCGTGATATCCGCTTCCACATTGCTTAACGTATTACTGGATTCCAGCCCCTTAACAACTGATTTGGCGAGTGCCTTTTTCCAGTTTGCGAACAGTCGATAGACCAGCAGCCCTACAACCGCGGCAATAGCTACGCCCCATGCCACCGGGCCACCAGTGGCGGCAACGAGAGTTGGTAATGTCGTGACCGAACTGGTAATCCCTAGGGAAGTCAGCACGCCAGCCGCTTTGCCAACTAAAATATAGGCACCTAAATTGCTCGATATAGTTGCCACGTAACCCGCCATAGCGCCGAAGCTGGTTAATCCGGCCATACCTCCGACGAAGGCGGAGTAAGCATCAAAGTCGGAGGTGGCGGAAAGGGAAATATCAGTCTCCGGCATTCCCGCGCGGGCAGCGCCTTGGGCGGAAGGCACGATTTTCTGCCAGGCCTGGACCACGCTTTCCACCTCAAGGCTGAACCTACGGGTGCTCTCTTCCATTACGCGACGAAATTTGCTTTCGAAATGATTACCCAGCGCTTTATTAATAGCCCGTTTCGCTTCATCTTTATCTTCAAAGCGATTGTCGATGAAACGGTACATACTCTCTTCATTGCAAAGCGAGTAGAAAATATCGCGGATGCGCTCAATATCTTCTTCGGCGTAGCGGGGACAGAAGTTACTGATTTCAGTAAAGCGAGCAATTAACGCGCCGGAACCCTCGCGAAATCGCGCATCCTGTTGCTCAATATCCTCCTTTCTTTCCTGAACAGAACGGCTACTCTGCTGTAATTCCTGCAGCGCTAATGCAATCCTGTTTTGGATGCGTTTATGGATGGTCTCTATCCGGTTGTTAATCAGCGCAGTTCGATTGGCAAGGAGATAATTGATCACCTCTTTCAGACGGGCATCAAAGGCTTCGCAATATTGTCTATTTTCCCGGAAGAATGGCAGCATTCTGCTGGCCCAGACAGCGGCGTCGGGCCGTAGTAATTTCTGTGGATGGCTGGGATTATTTAACTGATGCTCCCATTCATCATACAGGGTATGCGAAAAGGTTTTCGTCAGGTGATTCGCGGCGGTACGAAACGTTGTATGGTTCGCTTCGGCGGTAATTTGATCGTAACTGTGGGTTTTTAAGATGATCAAATTCGCCAGCGGCTTGTCTCCTTCCAGAGGCACCTTATGCATTAAAATATTTTGTAAGAACTCCGGATCTTCGTCACGCATAAATTTGGTGGTAGCAGATGCGAAGATAAGGCCATCTACCAGCGAAATTGCGCTCATGGCTTTGGCTTTATCGTTAAGGATTTCTTCGCTGGAGCATCCATCAATTTCATCATACATTTCGGGTTCAATTAATTGCCCTGGTGGGTGATGCTGCCAACTTACTGATTTAGTGTATGATGGTGTTTTTGAGGTGCTCCAGTGGCT
>NZ_NRDO01000038.1 GCF_010231475.1 Citrobacter sp. NCU1
GTCGGTACGTTGATGACGCCCATTATCAACGGTCAATTCGATGTTCTGATCAACACGGAAGGCGGGCGCATGACGCTGCTTGGCGTGTTAGTGGCGCTCATCGGCGTGGGGATTGTGACTCGTGCCGGGCAGTTGAAAGAGCGTCGAATGGGCATTAAGGCCGAAGAGTTCAACCTGAAAAAAGGTCTGCTGCTGGCAGTCATGTGCGGGATCTTCTCTGCCGGCATGTCCTTTGCAATGAATGCCGCCAAACCGATGCATGAAGCCGCTGCCGCCCTCGGCGTGGACCCGCTGTATGTCGCCCTGCCCAGCTACGTGGTAATCATGGGGGGTGGCGCGCTGATCAACCTGGGCTTCTGCTTCGTTCGTCTGGCAAAAGTCAAAGATCTGTCGATAAAAGCCGATTTCTCGCTGGCAAAACCCCTGATCATCAACAATGTGTTGATGTCAGCGCTGGCCGGTCTGATGTGGTATTTACAGTTCTTCTTCTACGCCTGGGGTCACGCACGCATTCCGGCGCAGTATGACTACATCAGTTGGATGCTGCACATGAGTTTCTACGTCCTGTGCGGCGGTATTGTCGGGCTGGTATTGAAAGAGTGGAAAAACGCGGGTCGACATCCTGTAGGTGTGCTGAGCCTGGGCTGCGTGGTAATTATCATCGCTGCCAATATTGTTGGAATGGGAATGGCGAGTTAACCGCTTTGATGGCTGAGATGACGCCACTGGCTTGGCGTCATCCCGGTTTCCCGCGTGAACACCACTGAAAAATAGTTACTGTCCTCAAACCCACATTGCATCGAAATCTCACCAACCATCAGGCGACTATGCTGGAGTAAATATTGCGCGTGGCAGACGCGTATCTGGCGCAAATACTGGTTGACGGTCATGCCGGTTTGGGAGCGAAACTGCTGGCGCAACACGCGTTCACTGCACACTTCCCGAACGCAAAATTCATCCAGCGAAAACGGACGCTCCAGACTGCCCGCCAGCGCAGTAATCAGTTTATCCAACAGCGTTTCACTTGAAGTAGCAGGCAGATTATCCGTGGCATAGCGATGGCGCTTCAGGATCATCACCAGTTGTCCAAACAGCAACTCCGCCATACCATTAGCCAATGGATCGTTCTGCTGGCTTTCATGCTCAAGTTGACTGATAACCTGCCGCGCCTGGGTCATACCTGCGCTGGTCAGACGCCAGTGCGGCTGCCATTGAGTGCCGTTAAATCCAGGTATCGCCTCTTCCCACCGCAGATTCAGCTTCAGCCGCTCCGGGCAATAGATGATGTTCTGCAATACCAGATCGTTAACAGATGTGTAGGAGTGTTTATCTTCGGCGCGAATGTAGAACAGGTCGCCGCGTGTAACGCGATACGGCCGTTCATTGAGTACATGCAAACCGTTGCCACGCCAGACCAGCACCAGTTCACAAAACTCATGGGTATGTTCCGCAAATACATTTTGCGGATAGCGATCGGCAACAGCAACAGCCTGCGCGTCGCCTGCAAAAAAGTCGGTTTTATGAAGAACGAGCTGATTTGCCACCACATCACCTCAACCAATAACAGCATAATATTATGCGTCAAGCGGTGGCAAAAAACGTTGATATACCCGTCATACTTCACGTGGCATCTGCGTTACTGCAGCAATGCGTCACGCCCCTGGCGGATATCACGCGGCGACCAGTCAAACTCGCGGCGAAACAGCGTCGAAAAGTGGTTACTATCGCCAAAACCGCAGCGATAGGCGATATCTGTAACACTGTCATCGCTATGGCGTAGCAGATGACGCGCTTTAATTAAACGCAGCCGGTTCAAATAGCGCTGTGGCGTCAGCCCGGTTTGTTGTTTCAACTGACGGTGCAATGTGCGTAATGAGAGCGAAAACCGATCGGCCACGGCTTCCCAGCAGACTTCTTCAGCAAAGTGATCTTCCAGCCAGGCCATCAGATGATTCAGTCGCGCATCATTATCCGCCGACCCTTCCATCAGGCTACTTCTGCGGAGCAATACCAGCAACTGCATAAACACGATTTCGCGATTAGCGACCGCTGGCGTATCCATCTCTTCATCGGGTTGCTCCAGTGAAGCAACCAGCTGGCGCACTTGCTGTAACACGCTCTGGTTTACCCGCCAGTGGGACGGGTACAGCCCATCCTGCTCCTGAGGCAAAAGTTGGTTCAGCCCTGCCAGAAACTGGAACGCATCCGGCGAACGATAGAGCACGTTGGTCAGACACAGGTTGTCAGTATGTTCATACATGTGTCGGTCATGATCGCGAACAAAACAGACGGTGCCACCGCTGATGGTATACGGCTGTCCGTTGAAAACATGAATTCCCGTGCCGTGTTCAACAATCACTATTTCATGAAAATCATGATGGTGTTCAGGGAAAGCAGACTGAGGAAGCCGGGGTTCAATGGCGATGGGGGCTTTACCTGACGGAAAAAAATCCACGCTGCGCAATAGGGTCATGATGGCTTCCTGACAAGGAGTGGAACATGACTGAAATAGTAATTAAGGGGCCGCCACCTCACCTTAAAGTTTTGACATGAAAGCGCGCATATCCGGTCATTTTTTCAAGACAGAGCAGGAAAGTTCACTAAATGCGGACGCCGTCACATCAGGTAAAAACAGGTTCATTATTGGAAACTGTGAACGTCATCACGTTCATCTTTGCTTTCTTGCCAGCGGCCAATTTTGGCTGTCAGTAGCAAGAAGGTACCTTTTCTCAGGGGTTCTTAGACTCATTGCCATCACTCCTGGAAGGACCTCATTATGACTTTTCGCCATTGTGTCGCTGTCGATCTCGGCGCATCCAGTGGACGCGTTATGCTGGCGTGTTACGACAGTGAACACCGCACCCTGACATTGCGTGAAATCCACCGTTTCGTGAATTGCCTGCAAAAAACAGACGGCTTCGACGCCTGGGATATCGACAGTCTGGAAGGGGCCATTCGTCTCGGGCTGGAGAAGGTCTGCGATGAAGGCATCCGTATTGACAGCATCGGGATTGATACCTGGGGCGTGGACTATGTCCTGCTGGATAAAAATGGTCAGCGCGTCGGTCTGCCCGTCTCCTACCGTGACAGCCGCACCACCGGCGTGATGCAACAGGCGCAGGCGCAACTCGGAAAAGATGACATCTATCGCCGCAGCGGTATTCAGTTTTTGCCGTTTAACACGCTATATCAGTTACGCGCACTGGTTGAACAGCAACCAGAACTGATCCCCCAGGTGGCACATGCCCTGCTGATTCCTGATTACTTTGCCTATTGTTTGACGGGCAAAATGAACTGGGAATACACCAACGCCACTACCACGCAGCTCGTCAATATTCATAACGACGACTGGGATGACACGCTGCTGGCATGGACCGGAGCGGATCCCGCCTGGTTTGGCACACCAACGCATCCGGGCAATGTCATCGGTCACTGGATTTGCCCGCAGGGTAATCAGATCCCGGTCGTTGCCGTTGCCAGCCACGATACCGCCAGCGCGGTGATTGCCTCCCCGCTGGCCGAGAAAAACAGCGCTTACCTCTCTTCCGGTACCTGGTCGCTGATGGGCTTCGAGAGCAGAACCCCCTATACCAATGACGCCGCGTTAAGCGCCAATATTACCAACGAAGGTGGCGCGGAAGGGCGCTACCGCGTGCTGAAAAATATCATGGGACTGTGGCTGCTACAGCGCGTCCTGAAAGAACGGCAGATTGCTGACCTGCCTGCGCTGATCAAGCAGACGCAGGCGTTGCCCGCTTGTCGTTTCGTGATTAATCCCAATGACGATCGCTTTATTAACCCTGCCGATATGTGCGCGGAAATTCAGGCCGCCTGCCGTGAAACCGGTCAACCCATCCCCACGCAAGATGCTGAACTGGCGCGCTGCATTTTCGACAGTCTGGCGTTGTTGTACGCCCGCGTCTTGCAGGAACTGGCCGAGCTTCGCGGTGAAGCCTTTACCGACCTGCATATCGTCGGTGGCGGTTGCCAGAATGCGCTGCTGAACCAGCTGTGTGCCGACGCCTGTGGTATCCGTGTGATGGCGGGTCCCATAGAGGCATCTACGCTCGGCAACATCGGTATCCAGCTCATGACGCTGGACGAACTGACCAACGTTGATGATTTCCGTCAGGTGGTGAGAACCAACTACGACCTGACAACCTTTATTCCTCATCCTGATAGCGAAATTGCCCGCCATGTTGCGCAGTTTCAATCCACACGACAGACAAAGGAGCTTTGCGCATGACTACTCAACTTGAACAAGCCTGGGAACTGGCGAAACAGCGTTATTCCGCCATTGGCATCGACGTCGAAGAGACCCTGCGTCAGCTCGATCGTCTGCCGGTATCAATGCACTGCTGGCAGGGCGATGACGTCGCCGGTTTTGAAAACCCGGAAGGCAACCTGACTGGCGGTATTCAGGCGACGGGTAACTATCCGGGCAAAGCGCGTAACGCGACCGAATTACGTGCCGACCTGGAGCAGGCGCTGAGCCTGATCCCAGGGCCAAAACGCCTGAATTTGCATGCGATCTATCTGGAATCCGACACGCCGGTCTCCCGCGACCAGATCAAACCAGAACACTTCCAAAACTGGGTGGAATGGGCGAAAGCTAACCAACTGGGTCTCGATTTTAACCCGTCCTGCTTCTCTCATCCGCTGAGCGCTGACGGTTTCACCCTTTCCCACCCGGACGCGAAAATTCGCCAGTTCTGGATCGATCACTGCAAAGCCAGCCGTCGCATCTCGGCGTATTTCGGTGAGCAACTGGGCACTCCGTCGGTAATGAACATCTGGATCCCGGATGGCATGAAAGATATCACCGTTGACCGTTTAGCGCCGCGCAAGCGTCTGATGGAAGCCCTGGATGACGTGATCAGTGAAAAACTGGACCCGGCGCACCACATTGACGCCGTAGAGAGCAAGCTGTTCGGTATTGGTGCAGAAAGCTACACCGTAGGCTCCAATGAGTTTTACATGGGCTACGCCGCCAGCCGTCAGACCGCGCTGTGCCTGGATGCGGGCCACTTCCATCCGACAGAAGTGATTTCCGACAAAATCTCCTCCGCCATGCTGTATGTACCGCGTCTGCTGCTGCACGTGAGCCGCCCGGTGCGCTGGGACAGCGACCACGTGGTGCTGCTGGACGATGAAACACAAGCAATTGCCAGCGAGATTGTGCGCAACGATCTGTTCGATCGCGTGCACATTGGCCTCGACTTCTTCGATGCGTCTATCAACCGTATTGCCGCATGGGTTATCGGTACCCGCAACATGAAGAAAGCGCTGCTGCGCGCGCTGCTGGAGCCGACTGCCGAGCTGCGTAAGCTGGAAGCAGAAGGTGATTACACCGCGCGTCTGGCGCTGTTGGAAGAGCAGAAATCCCTGCCGTGGCAGGCGGTATGGGAGATGTATTGCCAGCGTCATGATACGCCTGCGGGCAGCCAGTGGCTGGAGAACGTGCGCGCGTACGAAAAAGACATTCTGAGCAAACGCGGCTAACTGGCGCAATTGGTCTGTAGGCCGGATAAGACGCATCGCGTCGCCATCCGGCAATAAATAAAACACGAATGCCGGATGGCGCTGCGCTTATCCGGCCTACGTAAGACCCGACAGCGTTCGGGCCACAAACAGGAACACCGAACATGCAGAACATTATGAATTCCTGGTTCGTCCAGGGAATGATCAAAGCCACCTCTGACGCCTGGCTGAAAGGCTGGGATGAGCGCAACGGCGGCAACCTGACCCTGCGCCTGGACGATGCGGATATTGCGCCATTTACTGGCGATTTCCACGCAGAACCGCGCTATATCGCGCTGAGTCAGCCGATGCCGTTACTGGCGAATACCCCGTTTATCGTGACCGGTTCCGGTAAATTCTTCCGCAACGTTCAGCTCGACCCTGCGGCAAACATCGGCGTGGTGAAAGTCGACAGCGACGGTGCGGGCTATCACATCCTGTGGGGTTTGACCCACGAAGCGATGCCGACTTCCGAACTGCCGGCGCACTTCCTTTCCCACTGTGAGCGCATCAAGGCCACCGGTGGCAAAGACCGCGTGATCATGCACTGCCACGCCACCAACCTGATCGCCCTGACCTACGTGCTGGAAAACCGTACCGACGTCATTACCCGCCAACTGTGGGAAGGCAGTACCGAATGCCTGGTGGTCTTCCCGGATGGCGTCGGCATCCTGCCGTGGATGGTGCCAGGTACTGATGAAATCGGCCAGGCCACCGCGCAGGAAATGCAAAAACACTCACTGGTTCTGTGGCCGTTCCACGGCGTATTCGGCAGTGGCCCAACGCTGGATGAAGCGTTCGGTTTGATAGATACCGCTGAGAAATCTGCTGAAGTTTTAGTCAAAATCTATTCGATGGGTGGTATGAAACAAACGATCACGCGTGAAGAGCTGATTGCGCTCGGTAAACGTTTTGGCGTGACCCCGTTGGCCAGCGCCCTGGCGCTGTAACAGCAGCACCGCCCGCACCCGGCGACACGGAGACACTGCCGCCGGACATATAGCGATAATTTAAGGAGAGTAATCATGAGCTTTATGTTGGCACTTCCGAAAATCAGTCTGCATGGCGCAGGGGCAATTGGCGATATGGTTAACCTCGTGGCGAATAAGCAATGGGGTAAAGCGCTTATCGTCACCGATGGTCAACTGGTCAAGCTGGGTCTGCTGGATAGCCTGTTTGCCGCGCTGGATGCGCATCAAATGTCTTACCATCTGTTCGATGAGGTGTTCCCAAACCCAACCGAAGAGCTGGTACAAAAAGGGTTTGCAGCCTATCAGGACGCTGCGTGCGAGTACATTATCGCTTTCGGCGGCGGCAGCCCAATCGATACCGCCAAAGCAGTGAAAATCCTGACGGCGAACCCTGGCCCCTCAACCGCATATTCCGGCATCGGAAAAGTCAAAAACGCAGGCGTCCCGCTGGTCGCAATTAATACCACTGCCGGTACCGCAGCGGAAATGACCAGTAACGCCGTGATCATTGATTCTGCGCGCCAGGTCAAAGAGGTCATCATCGACTCAAACATCATTCCTGACATTGCCGTCGATGACGCCAGCGTCATGCTGGAAATCCCGGCATCTGTCACGGCCGCGACCGGTATGGATGCGCTGACGCACGCAATCGAAGCGTATGTTTCCATTGGCGCGCACCCGCTCACCGACGCCAACGCGCTGGAAGCGATTCGCCTGATCGCCCTGTGGCTACCAAAAGCGGTAGACGAGGGTCATAACCTCGAAGCGCGTGAGCAAATGGCGTTTGGCCAGTATCTGGCGGGTATGGCGTTCAACAGTGCCGGTCTTGGTCTGGTTCACGCGCTGGCACACCAACCTGGCGCCACCCACAACCTGCCGCACGGCGTCTGCAACGCCATCCTGCTGCCAATCATTGAGAACTTTAACCGTCCAAATGCTATTGCGCGTTTTGCTCGCGTGGCGCAGGCGATGGGTGTCGATACCCGCGGAATGAGCGACGAAGCAGCAAGTATGGAAGCGATCAACGCGATTCGCGCATTGAGCAAACGTGTGGGCATTCCGGCAGGTTTCAGTCAGCTTGGCGTAACCAAAGAGGATATCGAAGGCTGGCTGGACAAAGCGATGGCCGATCCGTGCGCGCCGTGTAACCCGCGTACCGCCAGCCGTGACGACGTCCGCGAGCTGTATCTGGAGGCATTATGATCCGTAAGGCTTTTGTAATGCAGGTGTATGCCGACACGCACGATGAGTATCAACGCAGGCATAACCCCATCTGGCCGGAACTGGAAGCAGTGCTGAAAGCACACGGCGCGCACCACTACGCGATTTATCTCGATAAAGAACGCAACCTGCTGTTCGCGACCGTCGAGATTGAGTCTGAGGAACGCTGGAACGCGGTTGCCAGTACCGACGTCTGCCAGCGTTGGTGGAAACATATGCGTGAAGTCATGCCGACTCACCCGGACAACAGCCCGTTGAGCACAGAGTTAAAAGACGTGTTTTATCTGGAGTGAACATCATTGCCCGGTGGCGCAAGCTTACCGGGCAAATAACAGGTCAGCAGACCGAATAAAGCGCTTATGCGCCGCCATCCGGCATTACGCAGCGTTCAATTAATTTTGCTCAGCCACCAGAATAGCCTGCGTATCCGTCTCCAGCGCTTTGAAGATATGCTCCTGATCGGCGGGGTAACAAATATAATCGCCTTCGTTTAACTCTTCTGGCGCTTCCGTCAGACCGACCAGCGCTTTTCCCTTCGTCACAATAATGTGTTCAATCGACCCCGGCGAATGTGGGTGCGAAATGCGATCCGCCCCAGGTTGCGTCAACAGCAGATAGATGTCACGCCGTGCGCCGGGTGGGCAAGCTGCCAGCAAAATCGCCTGATAATGAGCCTGCTCAGCCACTACTTTGGTGCCTTCACCGCAACGAATCACCTGCGTTTTTTGTACCTGGGGTTCAAGTAAGCGTGCAAAAGGAATATCCAGCGCAACGCAGAGCGACCAGAGTGTTTCCAGGCTAGGATTACCATTCCCCGCCTCCAGTTGCGAAAGCGTGGATTTGGCAATCCCTGCCCGCCGGGCGATTTCTGCCAGCGACAAACCTGTACGTTGACGCTCACGCACCAGGCTTTTGGCAATCACGCTGATGGGTTGTGTCATACACGACTCCATGTTTTTTATATCGAACGAATCGTTCGTCTTGTAATGCAAATCTGTTGCGTTCATTATAATGGAAATTCGTTCGATATGGCTAAATAACATGAAGCACTTTCTCTCTTGTCTCAAAGGAGACACGATCAAAGCGATATTTTTAGTCTGTCTGGCCGTGGGGGTTGTCGGCATGTCCTACGGCTCACTGGCGATGGCCTATGGTTTCCCTCTCTGGGTACCGTTTGTGCTCTCCATCACCGTACTGGCTGGCGCATCCGAATTTATGTTCATTGGGATCATCGCCAGTGGGGGTAACCCGCTGGCTGCTGCGGCAGCCGGTTTACTGGTCAATGCGCGACACATCCCGTTTGGCGTTACGGTCCGCGATCTGGTGGGCACGCGCGCAGCCAGCTTTCTCGGTTGCCATATTATGAACGATGAAAGCGTGGTCTTTGGCCTGTCGCAAAAAACCGCTGAACAACGTAAAGCCGCCTATTGGCTGTGCGGTGCAGGTGTAGCTATTTTATGGCCGCTGGGCACACTGCTTGGCGCAGTGGTTGGCAAAATGCTACCCGATCCGGAAACCATCGGTCTGGATGCCGTATTCCCGGCCATTTTATTGGCACTGGTGATCCCGGCATTCAGGAATCGAACCACGCTGATCCGCGCCTGTAGCGGGGCGACACTCTCGCTCGCCGCCGTTCCTTTTGCTCCCGTGGGACTGCCTGTACTGCTTTCCCTGCTTGGCTTACTGACGAGGAAAAAATAATGGGCAACATGACGCTGTTTATCATTGGCATCGCCATCCTGTCGGCAGGCACCTATCTGATGCGACTTGGCGGGGCAAAACTCGGAAGTCGCTTAGCCCTTTCTGAGCGTTCCCAGGCATTACTCTCCGACGCGGCCACCGTCTTGCTGTTTTCTGTGGCGCTGGCGACCACCTTTTATGAAAGCGATCATTTTGCCGGAATGGCGCGCGTGTTGGGCGTCGCCTTTGCCGTATTTTTAGCCTGGCGCAAAATGCCATTGATTGTCGTGATTATTGCGGCAGCCGTGGTCACTGCATTGCTGAGACTGGCGGGCATAAACTAAAAAAGCGCCTCAGAGGCGCTATTTCGATAGTTGACTGGGCGGCTTATTTCAACAGTTCGGCAGTCATATGCACGTGGTTACCAGTGTAAGCCTGGGTGATTTTGTAGGCGCTGGCACCCGCTTGTTCAGCCTGAGCGGCAATTTTCGCTTCAGCGCTTTCCAGCGTCGGGCCTGTCGCGGTAATCGACTGAGCAGCGAAAGAACCGAAAGAGGTAGCGAGAGCGATAACTGCGACAAAAGTTTTGATGCTTTTCATGATGTAACCCTTTTAATTTAGTTGTCAGGATAAGGCAGCATGCCTTGATGTGATAAATATTAGCCGTCACATCACACAACTAAAAGCGGAAGGATTTGCCAAAGTTATTCAAATTAATTGATTGTTATTTTACACCACAATCAATCGCTGCGGATGGGTATAAATCGTCGCTCTGCCCGGTTTGCAAAACCCCACCAGCGTCAGATTACAGCGTTCGGCGACGTCAATCGCAAGCGTGGTGGCGGCGGAAACGGCGAACAGGATCTCGACGCCGCACATCGCTGATTTCTGCACCATCTCATAGCTGGCGCGGCTGGAAACCAGCGCGGCCCCGCTTCGCCAGGTATCATCTTCCCTGCCACGCCGGCCCAGCAGTTTATCAAGTGCAACGTGGCGCCCCACATCCTCATGCCCTCCTGCCAGATGACCAGAGGGCAGAACCCATGCCGCGGCGTGAGTACAACCCGTGAGTTGCCCAATTGGCTGAAAATCGCTCAGATGCCTGAGGGCATGATCAAGGTTTGCAAGATCAAACGTCTGGGTAAATGGCAGAGGTTGAACGGGTTTACCGATATCGTTGAGTTGCTCAACGCCACAAACCCCGCAACCGGTTCTTCCGGCTAACGCCCGGCGTCGCTCTTTAAGCCCCATGAAGCGACGGCTGGAGAGTTCAACCTGGACTTCAAGACCGTTACAGGAAGGCACAACCTCCATCCCATAAATATCGCGCGGGTGGTCGATAATGCCTTCAGAAAGTGAAAAGCCCATCGCAAAGTGCTCAAGATCTTTTGGTGAAGCCATCATAACGACGTGAGAAATCCCGTTGTATACCAACGCAACGGGCACTTCTTCAGCGACCTCATCCGGCTGAGGATGTTGTAAATCCTCACGTTTCCATAGGGCCACCTGGCGACACCCTGCGACACTTGTCACACTTTTGATCTCTTCGGGATGTATCTTATTCACTTTCTTTTAACCGTATAAGAACACGCATACCAACATTGTGGTATTCTTTACAAACCCCTCCTGGATGGAGGGAAATTATCCCAATTCTGGACCTTTACGGGCATATCCGTAAAGAAAAATAACAACCACTCCCCGCGCATCTGGATACAAATGTAAAAGGGAAGTGACAATGTCGAAACAAGGAGCAAACCATGCAGGTCAGCAGAAGGCAGTTCTTTAAGATCTGCGCTGGCGGTATGGCAGGCACCACGGCAGCGGCACTGGGCTTTGCGCCCGGCGTAGCGCTCGCGGAAACACGGCAATATAAACTGCTGCGCACCCGTGAAACCCGTAACACCTGCACTTACTGTTCCGTCGGCTGTGGACTGTTAATGTACAGTCTCGGCGATGGAGCTAAAAACGCCAAAGCATCTATCTTCCACATCGAAGGCGATCCGGACCATCCGGTAAACCGCGGTGCTCTCTGCCCGAAAGGGGCTGGCCTGGTGGACTTCATTCACTCGGAAAGCCGCCTGAAGTTCCCGGAATACCGCGCGCCAGGCTCTGATAAGTGGCAACAAATCAGTTGGGATGAGGCATTTGACCGCATCGCCAAACTGATGAAAGAAGACCGCGACGCCAACTACGTTGCACAAAACGCCGAAGGCGTCACCGTTAACCGCTGGCTCTCCACCGGGATGCTGTGTGCATCCGCTTCCAGTAATGAAACCGGCTATTTAACACAAAAATTCTCCCGCGCGCTGGGTATGCTCGCGGTCGACAACCAGGCACGCGTCTGACACGGACCAACGGTAGCAAGTCTTGCTCCAACATTTGGTCGCGGTGCGATGACCAACCACTGGGTCGACATCAAGAACGCCAACCTGATCGTGGTGATGGGCGGCAACGCCGCTGAAGCTCACCCTGTAGGGTTCCGCTGGGCGATGGAAGCCAAAATTCACAACGGCGCGAAGCTGATTGTGATCGATCCTCGTTTCACGCGTACAGCGTCGGTGGCCGATTTCTATGCGCCAATCCGTTCCGGTACTGACATTGCCTTCTTGTCAGGCGTCATGCTGTACCTGCTGAACAACGAAAAATTCAACCGCGAATATACCGAAGCCTATACCAACGCCAGCCTGATCGTGCGTGAAGATTTTGGCTTTGAAGATGGCCTGTTTACCGGCTATGACGCGGATAAACGCAAGTACGACAAAACCAGCTGGAACTATGAGCTGGACGAAAACGGCTTCGCTAAACGTGATACCACCCTGCAACACCCACGCTGCGTGTGGAACCTGCTGAAACAGCACGTCTCCCGCTACACGCCAGATGTCGTAGAAAACATCTGCGGAACGCCGAAAGCCGACTTCCTGAAAGTCTGCGAGTACATTGCAGAAACCAGCGCGAAAGACAAAACCGCCTCGTTCCTGTATGCGCTGGGCTGGACACAGCACTCCGTTGGCGCGCAGAACATCCGTACTATGGCGATGATCCAGTTGCTGCTCGGCAACATGGGGATGGCAGGCGGCGGCGTTAACGCCCTGCGTGGTCACTCCAATATTCAGGGTCTGACCGACCTGGGCCTGCTGTCGCAGAGTCTGCCGGGCTACATGACGCTGCCAAGCGAGAAGCAAACTGACCTGCAAACCTACCTTGCCGCCAGCACGCCAAAACCACTGCTGGAAGGTCAGGTGAACTACTGGGGCAACTACCCGAAATTCTTCGTCTCAATGATGAAGGCCTTCTTTGGTGATAAAGCGACAGCGGAAAACAGCTGGGGCTTTGACTGGTTGCCGAAGTGGGACAAGGGTTACGACGTCCTGCAGTATTTCGAGATGATGAGCGAGGGCAAGGTCAACGGCTATATCTGCCAGGGCTTTAACCCTGTAGCTTCATTCCCGAACAAAAACAAAGTAGTGGCGTCACTTTCCAAACTGAAATTCCTGGTGACGATTGACCCGCTCAACACGGAAACATCTACCTTCTGGCAAAACCACGGTGAGTCGAACGACGTTGATCCGTCAAAAATCCAGACTGAAGTGTTCCGTCTGCCGTCTACCTGCTTTGCCGAAGAGAACGGTTCTATCGTGAACTCCGGTCGCTGGCTGCAGTGGCACTGGAAAGGCGCGGATGCCCCGGGTGATGCGGTCACTGATGGCGAAATCCTTGCGGGTATCTTCCTGCGGCTGCGCAAGATGTATGCCGAACAGGGTGGCGCCAACCCGGAACAAGTGCTGAGCATGAGCTGGAACTACTCCACCCCACATGAGCCGGCTTCGGAAGAAGTGGCGATGGAGAGTAACGGTAAGGCGCTGGCCGATATCATCGACCCGGCAACCGGTGCCGTGATCGTCAAGAAAGGCCAACAGCTCAGTTCGTTCGCACAATTGCGTGACGACGGCACCACCTCCAGCGGTTGCTGGATCTTCGCCGGTAGCTGGACGCCGGAAGGCAACCAGATGGCGCGTCGCGATAACGCTGACCCATCAGGCCTCGGCAATACGCTGGGCTGGGCGTGGGCGTGGCCGCTCAACCGTCGTATTCTGTATAACCGTGCTTCCGCTGACCCGCAGGGCAACCCGTGGGATCCGAAACGCCAGATCCTGAAATGGGATGGCGCTAAATGGAGCGGGATGGATATTCCGGACTACAGCGCCGCCGCACCGGGCAGCAATGTCGGGCCGTTTATCATGCAACCGGAAGGGATGGGCCGCCTGTTTGCTATCGATAAGATGGCGGAAGGACCGTTCCCGGAACACTACGAGCCGTTTGAAACGCCGCTGGGCACTAACCCGCTGCACCCGAACGTTATCTCCAACCCTGCCGCCCGTATCTTTAAAGGCGACAAAGAAGCGCTGGGTAAAGCCGATAAATTCCCGTACGTCGGGACCACCTATCGTCTGACTGAACACTTCCACTACTGGACCAAACATGCGCTGCTTAACGCTATCGCGCAGCCGGAACAGTTCGTGGAGATCGGCGAGAAGCTGGCGAATAAACTCGGCATCGCCCATGGCGATACCGTGAAGGTCTCTTCCAACCGTGGCTACATCAAAGCCAAGGCGGTAGTGACCAAGCGTATTCGCACGCTGAAAGCAAACGGCAAGGATATCGATACCATCGGTATTCCTATTCACTGGGGCTACGAGGGCGTGGCGAAAAAAGGCTTTATCGCCAATACGTTGACGCCGTTCGTTGGTGATGCGAACACGCAGACGCCGGAATTTAAGTCCTTCCTGGTGAACGTGGAAAAGGTGTAACGGAGACGACTTATGGCTTATCAATCGCAAGACATTATCCGTCGTTCCGCGACTAACGGTTTCACCCCCGCGCCTCAGGCGCGGGACCATCAGGAAGAGGTGGCGAAGCTTATTGACGTCACCACCTGTATCGGCTGCAAAGCCTGTCAGGTGGCCTGTTCTGAGTGGAACGATATTCGTGATGAAATCGGTAGCAACGTCGGGGTGTATGACAACCCGGCGGATTTAACCGCCAAATCCTGGACGGTGATGCGCTTCTCGGAAGTGGAGCAGGACGACAAACTGGAATGGCTGATCCGCAAAGACGGCTGTATGCACTGCGCCGATCCGGGCTGCCTGAAGGCGTGCCCGGCAGAAGGCGCGATCATTCAGTACGCCAACGGCATCGTCGACTTTCAGTCTGAACAGTGCATCGGCTGTGGTTACTGCATTGCTGGCTGCCCGTTCAACGTGCCGCGACTGAACCCGGAAGACAACCGCGTCTACAAATGTACGCTGTGTGTTGACCGTGTGAACGTCGGGCAAGAACCGGCCTGCGTGAAAACATGTCCGACGGGTGCGATTCACTTTGGCACCAAAGAGGATATGAAAACGCTGGCGGGTGAACGCGTGGCCGAACTAAAAACGCGTGGCTACGACAATGCGGGTCTGTACGATCCGGCAGGCGTTGGCGGTACGCACGTGATGTACGTGCTGCACCATGCCGACAAGCCGAATCTGTACCACGGGCTGCCGGAGAACCCGGAAATCAGCGCAACCGTGAAGTTCTGGAAAGGCATCTGGAAACCTCTCGCAGCGGTCGGCTTTGCCGCGACCTTTGCAGCCAGTATCTTCCACTACGTTGGCGTAGGTCCGAACCGTACGGAAGAGGAAGATGACAATCTGCACGAAGAGAATGACGAGGTGCGCAAATGAAACGACGTGACACCATCGTGCGCTACTCCGCGCCGGAACGTATCAACCACTGGGTCACCGCCTTCTGCTTCATCCTGGCGGCGGTGAGCGGGCTGGGGTTCTTCTTCCCCTCCTTCAACTGGCTGATGCAGGTAATGGGCACTCCACAACTGGCGCGAATTCTGCACCCGTTTGTGGGCGTGGTGATGTTTGCCTCGTTCATCATCATGTTTTTCCGCTACTGGCACCACAATCTAATCAATCGGGATGATATCTTTTGGGCGAAGAATATTCGTAAGATCGTCGTCAACGAGGAAGTCGGTGACACCGGGCGGTATAACTTCGGTCAGAAATGCGTATTCTGGGCGGCGATTATCTTCCTGGTGCTGTTGCTGGTGAGTGGTGTGATCATCTGGCGGCCGTACTTTGCGCCTGCTTTCTCAATCCCGGTGATCCGATTCGCGTTAATGCTGCATTCATTTGCCGCAGTGGCGTTAATTGTGGTTATCATGGTGCATATTTACGCCGCCCTTTGGGTGAAAGGCACCATTACCGCGATGGTGGAAGGATGGGTTACCAAGTCGTGGGCGAAGAAACATCACCCGCGCTGGTACCGTGAAGTTCGCCAGAAACAGGAAAAGTCATCTGAATGAGTATTCGCATAATCCCGCAAGATGAGCTGGGTTCGAGCGAAAAACGCACGGCGGATATGATTCCGCCGTTGTTATTCCCCAGACTCAAAAATGTATATAACCGCCGTGCTGAACGTCTGCGCGAGCTGGCCGAGAATAACCCACTGGGCGATTACCTGCGCTTTGCCGCGCTGATCGCGCATGCCCAGGAAGTGGTGCTGTACGATCATCCGCTGGAGATAGATCTCACCGCACGCATCAAAGAGGCGAATGAGCAAGGTAAGCCGCCGCTGGATATTCACGTTTTACCGCGTGATAAACACTGGCAGAAACTCCTGCTTTCACTGATTGCCGAGCTGAAACCCGAAATGAGCGGCCCGGCACTGGCCGTGATTGAGAATCTGGAGAAGGCGTCCTCTCAGGAACTGGAAATGATGGCCAGCGCACTGTTTGCCTCTGACTTCTCGTTAGTGAGCAGCGATAAAGCGCCGTTTATCTGGGCCGCGTTGTCACTCTACTGGGCGCAGATGGCGAGCCTGATTCCGGGGAAAGCCCGTGCTGAATATGGCGAGCAACGCCAATTTTGCCCGGTGTGCGGCTCAATGCCAGTCTCCAGCGTTGTGCAAATTGGCACGACCCAGGGGCTGCGTTACCTGCACTGCAACCTGTGCGAAACCGAGTGGCACGTGGTGCGCGTGAAATGCAGCAACTGCGAACAGAGCCGTGATTTGCACTACTGGTCTCTTGATAATGAGCAGTCAGCGATTAAAGCGGAAAGTTGCGGTGACTGCGGCACTTACCTGAAGATTCTGTATCAGGAAAAAGACCCGAAAGTAGAAGCCGTTGCCGACGACCTCGCCTCACTGATTCTGGACGCACGTATGGAGCAAGAGGGCTTTGCCCGCAGTTCTATCAACCCGTTCCTGTTCCCAGGAGAGGGGGAGTAAGCTCCCTTACAGTACCGGGCGGCGCAAGTCGCCCGAGTTACAGTGCATAGGGCATCACGACGCCAGGTATTCCCGCAAAATCCTTCGTATTACGCGTGACCAATTCAAGACGGTGAATTTGCGCTGTCGCCAGAACGATCGCATCCGGAAGTTTCATCGCATACTCCTGGCGCAAAGCAACACTTCGCTCGGCGATCTCCTGTGAAACACCAATGACGTTAAATGCGCTCATTGCAACCCGCGTGCGATGTTCCTGATTGTATTTCCTGGCACCAACCAGCACTTCCATCCAGGTGATAAGGCTTATCGCGTTTTGTGGCGGCCACGACTCCAGTGCTTGCTTTGCTTCTTCTCGCCCGCTGAACAGATCGATTAAAATATTGGTGTCAAAAAGTGCCGGGCCTTTAGCCATTACCACTCCCCACGCAGTTTGCGCTGGTATTCAACGCCATCTTCTTCACAGCCTTGCCACAAGCCAAGCGCGTTAGAAATCGTTGTTTCTGCCTGATCTTGCCTTTCCAGATACTGCTCGACCGCTTCCCGCAACAGTTCCGCGCGAGGAAGATTGCGCTGCACCTTGAGGTCATCCAGCCGTTTAATCACTTCATCTGATAAATCGAGTAAAATTCTGCCCATATCCAGTCCAGCCATTATGCTCATATATATCTCCAGTATATCATC
Organism: Citrobacter sp. NCU1; assembly: GCF_010231475.1. Lineage (GTDB taxonomy): Bacteria > Pseudomonadota > Gammaproteobacteria > Enterobacterales > Enterobacteriaceae > Citrobacter_D. Next base: position 17,355 of record NZ_NRDO01000038.1, read on the forward strand.
AGAGGTTAAAACACGAGCAATTTACACCCAGGATATTTTTAAAAATAGTATGTTTGTGGAGGTATTTTTACTTTTGCGAGCACCTTTCCAGAATTCATTTTTCCCTGCCTCCCCTATTCCCATCCGCCAAAAGTGAGCGTATAAAACTGTACATCCATACAGCGAAAAAGGATTTCACCATGACACTGGAAAAAGGTATTGCAGAGCAAGTTGCAGCGTTTATCGCAGCGGGTCGCCCCTCTTCACGTCAACAGAGTATTGATGAACGGAGGGCGGGTTACATCGACAGTACCGTTCTGGCCGGAGAGGCTGAATCACGAGTCCATATCCAAACTGTCGAACGGGAAGGGATGTTGTTTCGCATCTATTCACCGCTTCGTGGCCCCGCGACTCTGCCCACGGTTATCTACTACCACGGTGGCTGTTTTGTTAGCGGTGAGTTTGCCACTCATGACAAACAGCTGCGCCAGTTGGCGTTTTATGGTGAATGTCGGGTGATCGCTATCCAGTATCGACTGGCACCAGAACACACTTTTCCCGCGGCTCATGATGACGCTCTAAAAGGGGCAGACCAGATCTGGCAACATGCCGAACTGTTTGGCGTGGATAAACATCGCATCACTCTTGCGGGCGATAGCGCAGGCGGACATCTGGCGTTGGTGACGGCCTTACGGCTCAAAGCTGCAGGAGAGTGGCTACCTGCACAACTCATCCTGATTTACCCCATGCTCGACGCAACGGCTTACTTTGAAAGCTATACCTGCAATGGAATGGATTACATCATCACCCGCGATACGTTGCTGAGCGGTTATGAGATGTATCTTTCGGGTATCGATCCCCACCATCCTGAAGCCAGCCCGCTGTGGCGAGATGATTTCTATGGCCTGCCGCCTGTTCATATCATTACCGCAGAATTCGACCCGCTATGTGATGAAGGCGAAGCGCTGTACTCGCGCATGACAGAACAAGGCGTCAACTGCACTGCACAACGCTGGTCCGGCGTGATACATGGTTTTTTCCAGTTGGCGGGAGTGAGTCGATCTGCGCGAGACCTGATGAGAGATGTAGCCTGGCGCTGTGCCGCACCAGGCCGGGAATAGCAGAGAAGCGTTTACTCTTCTTCGTTGCCGCCCTCTTCATACGCGCCAAACGGCTTCGCGGGTAGCACAATGTAGGTGCCTTCAAACACCGCACCCGACACATCATCACCGAAGAGTTCAACCTGCATCTGAACGCGCGCTTTGCGGCCTCTTGCCAGACGATCCAGATCGCCGCTCAATGAGCCTAAATCAGCGACTGCGCTCGGCTTGCCGCTGATGGGCTTACTGTAGCGAATATGGGCATCAGCAAGAATAATCGTGCCGCCAAGATGGCGTTCGCGCAGCATTAACCAGATAAGCCCCCACCCCGTCAGCGTTGCCAAAGAGAAAAGACTTCCGGCAAATAGGGTGTGATGCGGATTCTGGTTACCCATTTCAGGCATGGTGGTGATAAATTTTTGCCCGGTGTACTGCTGAATACGCACCCCCATTTTCTCACTCAGAGGGATGTGCTCATACCAGGCGCGCTGAAGCTGCCCGCACCAGTCGCCGCGATGCAGAATGTCATCCAGTGTGGCAACGGGCTTAATCATTAAAAAGTGTCGAACCGGTGTGGTTTGCGGCGTGGTGATTTCGCCCTGATTAACAAAACCCAGTTTGGCGAAAAACTCGACCGCGTCTTCACGGGCACTACAGGTAACGCGTTTAACCCCTTCCTGGCGCGCGACAGATTCCAGGGTCATCGCCATCAATGTGCCCAGTCCCTTCTCCTGCACCGCAGGATCAACGGCCATAAAGCGGATAGAGGCTTCGTTGTCGGCATTGATATATAACCTGCCAACAGCGACCAGATTCCCCTCTTCGTCGACGACCATTTGATGATGCGCCATGGCGTCCCAGGCATCGCGTTCGGAGCCTTTTGGCTGATGCAGAGGCTTACGCAACATTTCCCAGCGGAACTGATAGTAACGCTCTAATTCTTCTTCTGTTTGCGGTACTCGAAGGTGATACATAGCTGTACTCTCTCTTGTTACCCGCGGCCACACCGGAAGCTGGTTCATACCTGTAACCAAAACGTCACGGGGCCATCATTAACCAGCGAAACCTGCATATCAGCAGCAAAACGCCCGGTTTGCGTGTTCATTTCCTGTTGGCGGCAACGCTCAACAAAGTATTCATATAGCGCTTGTGCACAATCCGGCGCGGCGCCTTTCGAAAAACTCGGACGCATACCGCGCTCGGTATCGGCTGCCAGCGTAAACTGTGAAACCACCAGCACGCTGCCTCCCGCCTGCTGCACGTTCAGGTTCATTTTGCCTTCGGCATCACTGAAAATTCGATAGCCCAGTACGCGTTCGCACAAGCGGTTCGCTTTCTGTTCGTCATCATCCTTTTCGACACCCAATAACACTAAAAGTCCTGGGCCAATTTCACCCGTCACCTCTCCCTCCACGGTGACGCTGGCACGGGTTACGCGCTGAATTAATGCAATCATGGTTGGTCTGCTTCTTCTTGTTCTGCGGCTAGTTTGAGTTTTCGGTATTCCCCGAGAGTGACAGTTATTTCTGCACCAAGCAAGACGATACACCACGTCCAGTAAACCCAGACAAACAAAATTGGGATCACCGCCAGTACACCGTAAATGAGCTGATAAGAGGGGAATGTGGTGATATAGAGCGCAAATCCTTTCTTCCCCGCCTCAAACAGAATGGCGGCGACAAACGCCCCGACAATCGCATCCCGGTTCGGAACGCGCGTGGTGGGAACAACGCTGTACAACAACCAGAATGAGATCCAGGAAAGCAAAAGCGGAAAAATGCGCAACACATCATCAATCACGCTATTGAGTTCACTGGCCCAGCGAAGGGAGAGTAAATATGAACTGATCGCCAGACTGGCACCAGCCAGCAGCGGGCCCAGCGTCAGGATCATCCAGTAAACGGCAAAAGAGTAAACTTTTGGACGCGTGCGTTTGCTGCGCCAGATGGCATTCAACGCACTATCAACAGCATACATCAGCAACAGCGCCGTCACGATCAGCCCGCAGGCCCCCACCACCGTCATTTTGTTTGAGTTGGCGACAAACTGTTCGATATAACGCTGAATGACATCCCCCGTCGCCGGGAGAAAGTTGGAGAAGATAAAGTGACGAAGTTGAAGACTCACGTCGGAAAACATGGGAAATGCAGCGAAAAGGGCAAAAACAACGGCAATGAAGGGCACCAATGAGAGCAACGAGACGTAGGCAAGATTACCCGCCAGGGTCGTCATATTGTCTTCATCAATGCGCTGCCACAATAACTTAAGCCAGGCCCATATTGGACGCGTGTGATGCCTGGCTTTTTGGTGAACGTTTTTTAGCATAACAACTTCGCGAAATAGTCCGGGATGGTTGTTTTGTCGGTCACCCTGATGCTGGTGATCCCCAACTGGTTAGCCCCTTCTATATTATCGCCGTTGTCATCAAAAAAGACGGTATCATCCGCAGAAAAACCTTCTGACTGCAGGACATGCTGGTAAATACGTGCTTCCGGTTTACGCATCCCCAGTTCCTGAGAAAGATAAATATGGTCGGCAGCCTGGCAAACTTCCGGGTATTCGCCCGGCCAGAATGTGGTATGCAGTCTGTTAGTGTTAGAAAGAACAACAACGCGATGCCCTTGCTCACGCAGCTTTTGCATAATGCCAATAACGTCCGGGCGAATGCCGACGAAAACGGCCTGCCAGCCATGAGAAAATTGTTCGTAACTCAGCGGCAGCGCCATTTCATGACAAACAGCTTCGGCGAAATCCTCGTCAGTGATTTCACCCCGTTCATGCTGGCGAAAAGCCTCTCCCATCGTAAAACTGTGTTTCAACGAAGCCAGCGGGACACGGCTCAGATCACTCCAGGTGCCTAACACGCGGTTGAAGTCGATATCGACAATCACATTACCTAAGTCAAAGATATAGAGCATGTTCTTCTCCTTGCTAGCCGTGGATGAATAACTGTAGCGGGAAAGGAGAAGTTTGACTATGTGCCCCATCGTGAAACCGGTAACAGTTATATCTGAAAAAAGACGATGACCTGCATCGCCTTGTTTTCCTGGTGTCACATTTAGAAACTGTATTTACCCCCGTATATCTATAACTGTTGTCGCCAACCTGTGGAACTGCGCTTAATCCAGTCGGGCAAGCCGACACAGAACGGATTTATTGAGAGCTTTAATGGTCGCTTTCGCGATGAATGTCTGAATGAGCACTGGTTCAGCGATATCGTTCACGCCAGGAAAATCATTAATGACTGGCGGCAGGACTATAACGAATGTCGCCCACATTCAGCACTGAATTATCAGACGCCATCAGAGTTTGCAGCAAAGTGGCGAAATGGGAAATTAGGCAATAAAAGAACTGATATTACTAACTGACAGTTGTATAGAATAATGGGGACAGGTCAAATCCTAACGATTGTTCTGGAAAAATGCTAAAGCTGTGGTCAATTTTTGTTGACCACTACATTTAAGATTGATAATAAAAAAACCGGTAGGATCTTACTTACCGGTTTTTTCTCTTTTCATAATTAAAACTAGCAAGGTATCAAACAACCATGTAACTCCCAGCGCTAAAAGCGATGTTATCGTGATGTAGATATGTATCTCATACATATTCAAAAAATGTATTTGTTCATATAGTTCCCAGCCCAACAAGGAAAATACACCCCTTGCAAAACAGTCAATTAACTCCATTAAGCCAATAAGAAACGGAATGAACGTAAAGGTAACCAAATAAATAATGCCACCGAGGTGCACATTCCAGTTAAATGGATGAAATACTCGTAACATAAATAAATACACTACATAGCAAGTGGCAATATACATACAGAACCACGCCGTCATTTCACTGCCATGAACGTCGTGTAAATATAAAAAATTTAAACCTAAAATCGCAAAAGTGATGGATGTTATAAATAAAACAATATAACTTATATTCGACATCAAATTAATCCGTTACAGTGATTTGTCCATAGGATAAAATTCTTCCACCCGCGATGGGATACCTGATAGCATTTAGCAGGTAAAATCTAAGTCTGTAAAAATCTTCGCTGTTGTAAAATGTGATGCACCCATCCGACACACCTGTTCCATCGGGCCTTAATGGATGTAATCTGAACGACGATCTCACTTTTGTTTCATAGACAAAGGGTCTGTCATCCGTGCCGACGTAAGAACTTTTATGGTGATTATTTTCAGGTGGCTCATCGAAAGGGAAATCATAATCCAGAAGACCTCGTTCATCACTCAAGACTTCCTGTTGCCCATGCCCGATAAATGACTTAAATACCACTATCGTTTGATCATTAATAATCCCATCATCCTTATACAAAGCAAACCAGTCATCATAATTATTCCCTGTTCGCCACTCCTTCTCGACTTGTTTAAACCATGAACTGATCCCTCCTGTAGGGCGATCAACAATCCAGTAGATACCTGGAGGTATTGGCCCATTTTTTTTCATATAATAATCAGCATTATTTTTATATTCACCAAAGCCTGAGAAAACATCAAATGATCCGGATCCTGCACATCTCAACTTTAGCCTACCGTCCCGAGACACCTCTCTGAGATTTAAAGTACAATAAATCATTGCCCACTCCCAAACCATATATATGGTGAATACATTCAGGTTCAATGTTACATTTACTTCAGGTTAAGCAATAATAAAAATAATTCTTTGATGAATGTCGTAAAAGATAAATAAAAAAGCCGCTGGTGATCAGCGGCTTTTATACAAGCTTATTACAGAGAAGGTATCAGGCCTCGGCTGTCTGCATCTCTTTCTTACGCTGGCTGATGCGTTTAACCAGCATCACCGAAACAACCGCGCCGCAGAATGCGAAGCAGGCCATAATGCCGAAGACAATTTTATATCCTACCATTCCTGGATTTAAATCCAGGATATAGCCATAGAGACTGAAACAGAACATGGCAGGTGCGTAACCAATAAAGCTGCCCAGCGCCATCGCGGCCCCGGTATGGTTTTCCGCAATTTTCGCTTCGCCAATCGGTGCGAAGAAAACAGCGCGCTGCGTAAATACGATCGCGCCAAATCCTAACGTACACGCCATCCCTAAATAGACCGGCATACTTTCATGAGGCAGCATAATGAGAAGCACCAGTGCGACCGTGCTGATCATGAAGGTATAACATAAGTATTTACTGGGTGATTTCAGAATCTTATCTGAAATCATACCGCCAACCGGACCACCGATCATTTTCAGGCAATATTGGTTAATGATGCCGTAGGCCCCCACCAGCGCTACTGGCAGCATATAAATATTTTTCAGGAACGGAATGAAGAACGTTAAACCACAGTAGACGGCATAGACAAAGAAGACGTTGAAGGCGATTAACCAAATCGTTTTATCCTTCAGTACCGATGCCATACCTGGGCTTTTTTTCGTTTCTTCGGTGTCGCTGACATTGACCGTAGGCGCATCCTCTTTATCATTCAGAACAAAGAAGATGATTACCCCAACCGCAATGACGATGATTGAATAGAACCAGATACCGGCTTTGAATCCCAACAAGCCACTACCAAACCAGGCAAATACAGCCAGAGCAGAAAATGCCACAATAGTATCGACGATTCCGCGACCGGTTTCGAAGAAGCCAAATAAACGTCCTTGCTGTTCACTATTACCCAATCGGCTCACCGATTTTAGTAGTACTGGCCAGTTCATCATGTCACAGGTCACGCCAAATAACGCCCATACAAAGAGTATTCCCCAATAACCAGGCATTGTTGTCAGATAGATCCCTAACAACCCTGTGGCAATCAGCGAAAATGACATGGTGTATTTACGTGGCAACTTGTCGGCAAAATAAATAGACAGGAAAAAACCCACTGTCGTAACGAATGAGTTCACCGACATCGCATTACCAATTTGACCATTGGTCAAATGAAAGTATTCCTGCATTGGTATATAAAACGCATCTTTTAATGACGGTAATTTATAAATTGTACCGCCACACAGCGTTAACAGGCTAAACAACGCCCATTTCTTTTTCGTGAGCATAACATCCCCTAAAGTAAGACTAAATTTATTGTTTCTAAAGGCAATAGCAACCTGACCATTCTCCAGGAATGGTTTTCCATGCACATAAGAGAAATTAAAACAGCATTATGTATTTAGAGTATCAATCGCCTCTTTTTTGATTTGCTGCAGAACACTGCGCACAAATTTTATCTGGTTAATCGCATCTTCTTTTTCTTTTATTAGACGTTCTTCCAGAGCATTGGCTTCAGGCAGTGGTGTTTCACTCATTTGACGCCATGGGATCCAGGGATTGTCGCCTTCATTTTCGAAACGAAATGCCGGGGCATAATAATCAACTTCTTCTTCCAGGCCATAGGCCATAACCTGAGGTTTTTCATCACCTAAACAGATCAGTTTTGTTAACAATGCTTTGAACGGCATGTGGCCCTGACCAGAGATACACGCTTTATGACCCAGTCCACCTTCTTCATTAACGATCAACGCATCTTTAATGTGCACCTGAGTAATATACGGTGCCATTGTGTCCAGTGCGTCGAGGGGATGCTCATTCGCGTTAATCATATTGGCAAAGTCAAACAGTAGAGAGAGTGACTCCATTTCACTTTGCTTAATTAATGAGGCCAGCTCGTGGCTTTTCAGATCTTCATGCTGTTCAAGTGTGAAGGTTAAGCCGCTGTTGTGGTAAGTGTCACGAATATAGGCGATGTCTTTGGCGATAATCGACATGACCTCCTGCAGATTACCTTCATAGCGCGGATAAAAGCGGACGGATGACGCACCTGTTTTTAATGCAATCGCGGCAGCCTGATCAATGGCTTTTTTATCTGAGGCACTGGTCTCAATATGAACGTCAAGATTCAGCTGACGTGCTTTATCGCCAAAAGCAGAAAGCTCGCTGTCATTCATGTTTTCGAGTGAATAGCTTTCCCCATCAAGAACATGAATTTTGACACCCCGTAACTGGTTCTCATGCGCGATATCCAATAAATCATTGGGTAAAATGCGCTCGAGACGCATATTCAGATGATAAGCATAGGCATGAAGATAAAGGGGGAGGTTGTCTACACGCGCCAGAATTTTTTCTGCATTATTCATTGTGACCATAATACACCTACAAGTTAATAAAGAGATCAACTGCCTCAAATCGCCAGTATTCAATGTCTATCTGTACAATATTTCCATCTCGGTCAGCCCGATGTTTTTCAATAAGAATGGCAGGCATCCCGGCGGAGCCGCCAATAAACTTACTGATATCGCCAGGCATGCGAACCGGTTTGAAAACCAGCTTCTTTACCACCGTTTCTTTTTTATAGATTTGTTCCCATACGGTAGAAAAAGATTGGTTTTCAAGCTGATCAATAAAACCTGGAGCCACAACGGGATTAATAAAAGTTTCATGGTAGAAAACTTTATGCCCTTCCAATGCTCCCCAGCCCGTCACTCGATACAATTCATCGGACGCGGTGACGGCTGTCAAAGGAGCAACCATCTCTGGAAAATCGGAAATACGGCTTTTATCGGTAAATCCCCATGACGGTTCCCTGCCCTGTTCAAGCGCGGCACGCTGAAAGCTCGCCGATAATTCCGGGCTGTAATTGAAGCGTGGTTGGGTAACGAACCATCCTTTACGATCCTTACGGAATATTTTGGATTCAGCTTCAAGGTTTAACAGCGCCTGGCGTAGTGTCATACGCTTAATACCCAGAAGCTCACCTAATTCCCGCTCAGAAGGCAGCTTTCCACCTGACGTGGTGATCCCATCTTTTAACCAACGGTCCAGCTTCTCTTTCGCATTTTCAACGGTCGACTGATTGTTCGTCATTGTTTAACCCATTTGGTTTAAACCAGTGAAAGCATCATACGCTGACGCTAAAAAAGAAAGCAAACAGCGCCTACATGCTTTGAAGATAAATGTGACAAAGCTCTCTTAAGGCGGGGGGACGGGAGTTTGGCAAGTGAAAAGTGGCAGGGGGGAACCCTGTAGATGAGGTCACTGTGCGGTCAGCAAGATCCAAAAAAAAACCCCGCCACGAAGGCAGGGTTTATTGTAAGAAGAGGCGTTAATTAATCTTCTTTTGCACCACGCATTGCACGGCGACGATCGTTTTCCGTCAGGTGACGTTTACGAATACGGATAGAGGTTGGGGTAACTTCTACCAGTTCGTCGTCATCGATGAATTCCAGAGCTTGTTCCAGAGTCATCTTAACCGGCGGAACCAGAACAGTGGCTTCGTCAGTACCGGACGCACGCATGTTGGTCAGTTTCTTACCGGTCAGGCAGTTTACAGTCAGGTCGTTAGAACGGCTGTGAATACCGATGATCTGACCTTCGTAAACTTCTGCACCGTGACCGAGGAACAGCTTACCGCGATCCTGCAGGCTGAACAGTGCGAACGCAACCGCTTTACCTTGACCGTTGGAGATCAGTACGCCGTTCTGACGCTGACCAACATCACCCGCACGAACATCGTCGTAATGGCTGAAGGTAGAGTACAGCAGACCCGTACCGGAGGTCATGGTCATGAATTCTGAACGGAAACCGATCAGACCACGGCTTGGGATCACGTAGTCGAGACGTACGCGGCCTTTACCATCTGGATTCATGTTTTTCAGGTCGCCTTTACGCTCACCCAGTGCCTGCATCACAGAACCCTGGTGTTGCTCTTCGACGTCCAGCGTGACGTTTTCGAACGGCTCTTGTTTGCGGCCGTCGATTTCGCGGAAGATAACTTTCGGACGGGAAACCGCCATTTCGAAACCTTCACGACGCATGTTTTCGATTAGAACAGACAGGTGCAGTTCGCCACGACCAGAAACACGGAACGCATCCGCATCTTCGGTTTCTTCAACGCGCAGTGCCACGTTGTGTACCAGCTCTTTGTTCAGGCGGTCAAGGATCTGACGAGAGGTAACGTACTTACCTTCTTTACCGCAGAACGGAGAGGTGTTTACGCAGAAGAACATGGTCACGGTCGGTTCATCAACAGACAGTGCTGGCAGCGCTTCAACATTCTGGGTATCACAGATGGTGTCAGAGATGTTCAGTTCGCCCAGACCGGTGATGGCGATGATGTCGCCGGCTTCTGCAAGGTCGCTCTCGATACGTTCCAGACCCAGATGGGTCAGAACTTTACCGACTTTACCGTTGCGGGTTTTGCCTGCGCTATCAATGATAGTGATCTGCTGATTCGGCTTCACTTTACCGCGTTTGATACGGCCGATACCGATAACACCAACGTAGTTGTTGTAGTCCAGCTGAGAGATCTGCATCTGCAACGGACCATCAAGGTCAACGTTCGGTGCCGGTACGTGGTCAACGATCGCCTGGTACAGCGGGGTCATATCTTCCGCCATATCTTCGTGATCCAGACCCGCGATACCATTCAACGCCGAAGCGTAAATGATTGGGAAATCCAGTTGTTCGTCGGTCGCGTCAAGGTTAACGAACAGGTCAAAGACCTGGTCAACAACCCAGTCCGGACGCGCGCCAGGGCGGTCAACTTTGTTGATAACAACAATGGGTTTCAGACCATGGGCAAAGGCTTTTTTGGTCACGAAGCGCGTCTGCGGCATTGGGCCGTCAAATGCATCCACCACCAGCAGCACTGAGTCTACCATGGACATTACACGTTCAACTTCACCACCGAAGTCGGCGTGCCCTGGGGTATCAACGATGTTGATACGGTAATCATTCCATTTGATAGCGGTGTTTTTAGCGAGGATGGTAATCCCACGCTCTTTCTCCAAATCGTTGGAGTCCATCACACGCTCTTGGGTTTCGGCACGCGCATCAAACGTACCGGATTGCTGCAGCAGCTTATCAACCAGGGTAGTTTTACCATGGTCAACGTGCGCGATGATGGCGATGTTACGCAAATTTTCGATCACAACTTTGCCTCGGGCATTAGGAATAGCGCGTTATTGTACACGGATTAATCGCACTACAAAACAGGATCACAAACATCCTCCGCAAACAAGTTTTGCAGAGTTTCTTTGTGATCGCTTTCACGGAGCGTTAAAAGGGTTACTCATTGCTCATTGCACCAACATGGTGCTTAATGTTCACATTGAAGCACTATATTGGTGCAGCGTGCTCACCATGGTGCAGCCCTTTTGCACGATGGTGCGCATGATAACGCCTTTTAGGGGCAATTTAAAAGTTGGCACAGTTTTCGCTTTATATTTTTTACGGCGACACGGCCAATTTTTGCAGAATTGAAGACCTCGTTACCACGACGACAATGACCAATCCGGGAGAGTAAGTATGTCCGCTGAACACGTTTTGACGATGCTGAACGAACACGAAGTGAAGTTTGTTGATTTGCGCTTCACTGACACTAAAGGTAAAGAACAGCACGTCACTATTCCTGCTCATCAGGTAAATGCCGAATTCTTCGAAGAAGGCAAAATGTTTGACGGCTCCTCAATCGGCGGCTGGAAAGGCATTAACGAATCAGACATGGTTCTGATGCCAGATGCTTCTACTGCACTCATTGACCCGTTCTTTGAAGAGTCCACTCTGATCATCCGTTGCGATATCCTGGAACCAGGTACGCTGCAGGGCTATGACCGTGACCCGCGCTCCATCGCTAAACGCGCTGAAGAATACCTGCGCGCTACCGGTATCGCAGACACCGTTCTGTTCGGGCCAGAGCCAGAATTCTTCCTGTTCGATGACATTCGTTTCGGCGCATCTATCTCCGGTTCCCACGTGGCAATCGACGATATCGAAGGTGCATGGAACTCTTCCACCAAATATGAAGGTGGTAACAAAGGCCACCGTCCTAGTGTGAAAGGCGGCTATTTCCCGGTTCCTCCAGTAGACTCTTCTCAGGACATTCGTTCCACCATGTGTCTGATCATGGAAGAGATGGGTCTGGTTGTCGAAGCACATCACCACGAAGTGGCAACCGCTGGCCAGAACGAAATCGCAACCCGCTTTAACACCATGACCAAAAAAGCGGACGAAATTCAGATCTACAAATATGTGGTGCACAACGTTGCTCACCGCTTCGGTAAAACCGCAACCTTTATGCCGAAACCGATGTTTGGCGATAACGGTTCTGGTATGCACTGCCACATGTCTCTGTCCAAGAACGGCGTAAACCTGTTCTCTGGCGACAAATATGCCGGTCTGTCTGAGCAGGCGCTGTACTACATCGGCGGCGTTATCAAACACGCTAAAGCGATCAACGCCCTGGCAAACCCGACCACCAACTCCTACAAACGTTTGGTTCCGGGTTATGAAGCACCGGTCATGCTGGCTTACTCTGCCCGTAACCGCTCTGCCTCTATCCGTATTCCAGTGGTTGCTTCTCCGAAAGCGCGTCGTATCGAAGTGCGTTTCCCGGATCCGGCCGCTAACCCGTACCTGTGCTTTGCTGCCCTGCTGATGGCGGGTCTTGACGGCATTAAGAACAAGATCCACCCGGGCGAAGCCATGGACAAAAACCTGTATGACCTGCCGCCGGAAGAAGCGAAAGAGATCCCACAGGTTGCTGGCTCTCTGGAAGAAGCACTGAAAGAACTGGATCTGGACCGCGAGTTCCTGACCGCTGGCGGCGTGTTCACCGACGAAGCGATCGATGCGTACATTGCGCTGCGTCGTGAAGAAGATGACCGCGTACGTATGACGCCACACCCGGTAGAGTTTGAACTGTACTACAGCGTTTAACCGTATCGTAAAAATCCGACGAATCTCGCGTTGCGGCCAGGCGGCGACAGAGCAAATCCCCAGAAGCATAAATAGCTATGTGACTGGGGTGAGCGAAGGTAGCCAACACTGCAGCGGCGTGAAAAGCGTCGAGAGTTTTAGTTGCCGTGGAAACTTTTAGCCCATCTCCGGATGGGCTTTTTTCTCCACCAACAACCTGACTTCACGCGCTTTTTATCAGTAAAAAGCTATAATGCACTAAATTGGTGCAAACTTTTCCAGGAGACTGCTGAATGGCAACTGGCATGCTGCCCGATGCTGGGCAGATCCTTAATTCTTTAATCAATAGCATCTTACTTGTCGATGACGAGCTGGTGGTGCATTACGCCAATCCCGCCGCGCAGCAGTTGCTCGCCCAGAGTTCCCGCAAACTGTTTGGCTCGCCGCTTCCTGAATTGCTGAGCTATTTTTCGTTAAACATTGCGCTAATGCGTGAAAGCTTAGAAGCAGGTCAGGGCTTTACAGACAACGAAGTCACGCTGGTGATAGATAGTCACTCACACATCCTCTCTGTGACCGCACAGAGGCTGCCAGATGGTCTTATCCTGCTGGAAATGGCGCCAATGGATAACCAACGCCGTTTGAGCCAGGAACAGTTGCAGCATGCTCAACAAATTGCTGCCCGCGACCTGGTGCGTGGTCTGGCACATGAAATTAAAAATCCGCTTGGCGGTTTACGCGGCGCGGCGCAGTTATTGAGTAAGGCGCTTCCCGATCCGGCGCTGACGGAATACACCAAAGTCATTATTGAGCAGGCAGACAGGCTGCGTAATCTGGTTGACCGCCTGTTGGGACCGCAACAGCCAGGCATGCACATCACCGAGAGTATTCATAAGGTCGCAGAACGCGTGGTAGCGCTGGTTTCAATGGAACTGCCAGAAAACGTTACGCTGATTCGTGATTACGATCCGAGTCTGCCTGAGCTTGCGCACGACCCGGACCAAATCGAGCAAGTACTGTTGAATATCGTGCGTAACGCCCTTCAGGCGCTGGGGCCGAACGGCGGAGAAATAATTTTGCGTACCCGCACCGCTTTCCAGCTAACCCTGCACGGGATGCGTTATCGCCTGGCAGCGCGTATTGACGTAGAAGACAACGGCCCGGGTATTCCTTCTCATTTGCAGGACACATTGTTTTACCCCATGGTGAGCGGCCGCGAAGGCGGTACCGGGCTGGGTCTGTCCATCGCCCGTAATTTGATTGATCAACATTCCGGCAAGATTGAATTTACCAGTTGGCCGGGTCATACCGAGTTCTCGGTTTACCTGCCTATCAGGAAATAAAGGTGACGTTTATGCAACGAGGAATAGTCTGGGTAGTCGATGACGATAGTTCCATCCGTTGGGTGCTTGAACGTGCGCTCGCCGGGGCTGGGTTGAACTGCACCACATTTGAAAGCGGTAACGAGGTCCTGGACGCGCTGGCGAGCAAAACGCCAGATGTTCTGCTGTCAGATATCCGTATGCCAGGAATGGACGGTCTGGCGCTGTTAAAACAGATTAAGCAACGCCACTCTATGCTGCCGGTCATCATTATGACGGCGCATTCCGATCTGGACGCTGCAGTCAGCGCTTATCAACAGGGCGCATTTGATTACCTGCCAAAACCGTTTGATATTGACGAAGCGGTTGCGCTGGTTGAGCGCGCCATCAGCCATTATCAGGAACAGCAGCAACCCCGGAATATCCAGAACAACGGCCCGACCACCGACATCATTGGTGAAGCGCCTGCTATGCAGGATGTATTTCGTATTATCGGTCGATTGTCTCGTTCTTCAATCAGCGTGTTGATCAACGGCGAGTCCGGCACCGGCAAAGAGTTGGTTGCCCATGCGCTGCATCGCCACAGCCCGCGTGCCAAAGCGCCGTTTATTGCCCTTAATATGGCGGCCATTCCGAAAGATTTGATTGAATCAGAGTTATTTGGTCACGAAAAAGGGGCATTTACCGGCGCGAATACTATTCGCCAGGGGCGTTTTGAACAGGCTGACGGTGGGACGCTGTTTCTGGATGAAATTGGCGACATGCCGCTGGATGTGCAAACACGCTTATTGCGTGTCCTCGCCGACGGGCAGTTTTATCGCGTCGGCGGATATGCGCCAGTGAAAGTGGATGTGCGGATCATTGCCGCCACTCACCAGAACCTGGAATTACGCGTGCAGGAAGGTAAATTTCGCGAAGACTTGTTCCATCGTCTGAACGTGATTCGCGTTCATTTGCCGCCGCTGCGTGAACGTCGGGAAGATATCCCCCGTCTGGCGCGCCATTTTCTGCAAGTCGCCGCGCAGGAACTCGGGGTTGAAGCCAAACAATTACACCCGGAAACGGAAACCGCCCTGACGCGCCTGGCGTGGCCGGGTAACGTGCGTCAGTTGGAGAACACCTGCCGTTGGCTAACGGTTATGGCCGCCGGACAGGAAGTGTTAATTCAGGATCTCCCCAGCGAGCTGTTTGACGTCGCCGTTCCTGATAGTCCTTCACATATGCAGCCGGACAGTTGGGCCACCCTATTGGCGCAGTGGGCCGATCGGGCGCTGCGTTCCGGTCATCAAAACCTGCTCTCGGAAGCGCAACCGGAAATGGAACGCACATTGTTAACGACCGCGTTACGCCATACGCAGGGACATAAACAAGAAGCGGCAAGATTGCTCGGCTGGGGTCGTAATACCCTGACGCGCAAGCTCAAAGAGTTGGGAATGGAGTGATCGGATTCCTTGCCAAAGAGACCAGCACTTATACGGGCTTACAGGCCCGATAAGTACTGGTGCCTGCGCAGTTTTAAATGACGCGTGAGAACTGCTGCATCCGCGCTTTACGGCGCAGATACGCATCAAAGCACATGCAAATGTTACGGATCAGCAAACGTCCTTTTGCCGTCACCTGAATTCCTTTTTCATTCACGTCCACCAGCCCATCTTTTGCCAATGGCGCCAACAGTTTCAGATCTTCTGCAAAGTAGTCTGCAAAATTCAGCGACCATTGCTGCTCAATCGTCGCGTAATCCAGACGGAAGTTGCAAATCAGCGACTTAATCACATCCCGACGAATACAATCATCCTGGGTCAATGCAATACCGCGCCACAACGCATTTCCCTGCTCATCAACGTGCTGGTAATAATGTTTCAGCTCTTTTTGGTTTTGCGCATAGCAGTCGCCAATCATACTGATGGCGGAGACCCCCATGCCCAGCAGGTCGGTATCCCCCTGGGTGGTATAGCCCTGGAAATTACGGTGCAGTACGCCTTCACGTTGCGCGACGGCTAACTCATCATCCGGACGGGCAAAGTGGTCCATCCCAATAAACTGATAACCCGTTTCGGTTAATGAAGAGATGGTCTCCTGCAAAATATCCAGTTTCTGCTGCGCAGTGGGCAGATCGGCATCTTTAATTTTACGTTGAGCGGCAAACAGGGTCGGCAAATGCGCGTAGTTAAAGACGCTTAGACGGTCAGGCCTCAGTTCCGCCACGCGTTTCAGGGTGAATGCGAAGCTTTCCGGCGTCTGTTTCGGTAAACCGTAAATCAGATCGATGTTGGTGGAGGTAAAACCGATGTCACGCGCGTGATTAAGCAGTGCAAAAATAAACGCTTCGTCTTGCTCACGGTTGACCAGACGCTGGACCTCTTTGTTAAAGTCCTGTACGCCCATACTCAGACGATTAAAACCTTCTGCGCGTAAATGATCGAGCACATCCAATTCAATCTCACGGGGATCGACCTCGATCGAGATTTCCGCATCCGCATTAAAATGGAAATGTTCGCGCAGCAACGTCATTAAGCGGCTGATTTGCGCTTTATTCAGATAGGTTGGCGTACCGCCCCCCCAGTGCAATTGGCTAACGTTACGTCCGGAAAAAAGCGGCGCACGATGCACGATTTCCTGCTCTAAGGCATCGAGATACTGATCGGCTTTATGCTGCTGGCGGGTCACAATCTTGTTGCAGCCGCAAAAGTAGCAGAGCTTATGGCAGAACGGGATGTGTACATAAAGAGACAGCGGGCGCTCAGGATAACGCGCCACCGCGTGCCGGAATGCCTCTTCGCCAAAGTCTTCAGAAAACTCCAGCGCGGTGGGATACGAGGTATATCGTGGCCCGGAATAGTTATATTTCTGGATCAGGGCCAGATCCCAGTCTATTAGCTGTTCAGACATGCTTACTCCTTCCGATGGCGTCGCTGGCGGGTAGGGCGTACCGGCTTTCCTCCACTACGGGTGATAAGCCGGTTGCGCAGCCACTTCTGTCGCTGCGACAACCGCTGTAGTTTAACGAATAACCACACCAGATAACATATAACCGGAAGGGTTATAAGCAGGACGGGGAGGCCCACGGTGTAAACCCGTTAGTTGCCGCCTTTGAGCAGGCGCATCATATCTTCCGGCTTCTCGTCGTCTTCTTCTTCATCGTCATCATAAGAAAGACCCAGCTTCTGCATCAGTTCATCGATGCGGTCCAGCTTAGCATCCACCCAGGACTGATCTTCTGCACTGAGGGTTTCGCCTGCTTCCAGACGTTCTAACAGCGCATCCAGGCGCTCATCCGTTTCCAGTAAATCCAACTCAGCCTGCGGTGAAAGCATAGGTTTCTCACTCTTCGGTTTGTGCTGTTTGGTGACTTTTTCAGTCACTCCCAATGGGATGGGGGTTTTACTGCCAATACGTGGATCTTTTTGTTTGTTCGTATTCTTCGAGCCAGAAGAACCTTCACCGCCCGTCGCACGACTACCCGCCGTATGACCACGGTGCTTTTTCTGGCGCTTACGGTCACGAGCCTCCTGGTTAAGCTCTTCGCGTGTTTTACGGCGCGCTTTTGCGGGACCTTTGCCGCGTGGTGTAGAAGTTGATTTCATAATAATTCGTCTTTGGCCGTTTTATTCAGTATACATTTGCGGCGGAATCTAGCAGAAAGCAAGTAAAGAAAAAAGGCGACAGAGTCATCTGTCGCCTTTTTTCTTTACTCATCACCCTTAACGGGTTCTACATTCCCTGTCGGCCATCAACACGCCCTGTCTTTCCTTTAGCCTGAAACGTTCCGTGTTGTTTCCATTTCCTTTTATACACGTCTCCAGACGTTTGTCTTCCTGACAATCCTGTGTCTTCGCCTCCTGGCGCTCCTGACCCTCATCCTGAGTCCGTTTGTCCTGCCAGCATCCTCGCTATGAGCACTACTTTACGCCCTCAGATCAAACAGACAAGCCACCCACGCCATGATGTCAACGCGTAAGCGCGCCGCTGAAAAAATAACCTGATGATTTATTTAAACTATATGGCGTCCAACCCGGCAATGATTCTGAGATTTCGTATATCTACAATCGTCAATGTCTCACAAAGCACAGGGTTTTTACTTACACGGGCATATGTCGAAACATCCGTCTTTTGCTGGGGTTCAGGTATAATCGCTGCAAAGCTTTGACTGACGGAGACGACCCCTTTGATTAATTTGAATTATCAACAGACGCACTTTGTGATGAGTGCGCCTGATATTCGCCACTTACCTTCCGATACGGGAATCGAAGTGGCGTTCGCTGGCCGTTCCAATGCAGGCAAATCCAGCGCACTGAATACCCTGACGAACCAGAAGAGCCTGGCGCGTACATCTAAAACACCCGGTCGCACACAGTTGATCAACCTGTTTGAAGTCGTGGAAGGTAAACGTCTTGTCGACCTGCCAGGATACGGTTATGCCGAAGTCCCGGAAGAGATGAAGCGCAAATGGCAGCGTGCGCTGGCAGAATACCTGGAGAAGCGTCAGAGCCTGCAAGGGTTGGTGGTGCTGATGGACATTCGCCACCCATTGAAGGATCTCGACCAGCAGATGATTCTATGGGCCGTTGAGAGTAATGTTCAGGTTTTGGTTCTGCTGACGAAAGCAGACAAACTGGCCAGCGGAGCGCGCAAAGCTCAGCTAAATATGGTGCGTGAAGCCGTTCTGGCGTTTAACGGTGATGTGCAGGTAGAAACGTTTTCGTCGCTGAAGAAGCAAGGCGTGGATAAGTTACGTCAGAAGCTGGATACCTGGTTTAGCGAACTGGCGCCGATTGAAGAGAGCCAGGACGCAGAATAATCCCTTCCTGCAAGGTTGTGCCGGATAATGTCGTTACCACGGCTTATCCGGTCTACGGATCGTGTTTTCGCTTTTACTCAAAATAATTCAAGTTGCAGGAAGACGGTGACGCAATGAATCCTCAGGAGCTTACATCAGTAAGTGACTGAGGTGAGCGAGGAAACCAACGCACCTGCAGCGTGAAGTATGAAGAGTACAATAAAAAACGCCCCAGTCATTAACTGACTGGGGCGGCTAAAATATTCAGCCAAATCCGATTACGTGAAGTAAAAGGTCTGAAAGATAGAACATCTTACCTCTGTACCCTACGCGAATAACTTTACTCTTTTTTGAGCAGCTCAGAAAGCATTTTTTGTAATTTTTTTTCATTCCTTTCATAGGGAATTCCAATGATCATCACAAAATCCTCTCTCTTATGTTGCTTAGTTACGAAAAAAGGGCGCTATTCGGTCACCCCTTAGTGCGCTTGATCCCAGTTTTCACCGCTTCCTACTTCCACCAGCAGCGGCACATCAATGTGCGTACAGTTTTCCATCAATTGATGGATCTTTTTCGTTACGGCATCGAGATCGTCTTTATGCACTTCGAACACCAGTTCATCGTGCACTTGCATAATCATGCGCACACGAGGTTGCTCAGTTTGCAGCCAGTCATCAACGGCAATCATCGCGCGTTTGATGATGTCTGCCGCCGTCCCCTGCATCGGCGCGTTGATCGCTGCACGTTCAGCGCCTGCACGTCGCGCAGCATTGCTCGAGTTGATGTCGGGTAAGTAAAGACGACGTCCTTCCAGGGTTTCAACGAAACCCTGCTCTTTTGCCTGCGCTCGCGTACTCTCCATATACTCCAGCACGCCAGGGTACCGCTCGAAATACAAATCCATATACTTCTGCGCTTCTTTGCGCGGAATGTTCAACTGACGCGCAAGCCCGAAGGCGCTCATGCCGTAGATCAGACCAAAGTTAATGGCTTTTGCGCTACGACGTTGTTCACCCGTTACACTCTCCAACGGCAGACCAAAGACTTCAGCTGCCGTTGCGCGGTGGATATCTTTTCCTTGTGCAAACGCGGCTAACAACCCTTTGTCTCGCGAGAGATGCGCCATAATACGCAGCTCGATTTGCGAGTAATCCGCCGAGACAATCAGATAATCCTGTGGCGGAATAAATGCCTGACGAATACGGCGACCTTCGTCGTTACGTACTGGAATATTTTGCAGGTTGGGATCGGTTGATGATAAACGCCCGGTTGCAGCAACCGCCTGGTGATAGGAGGTATGCACGCGACCCGTTTTTGGGTTGATCATCAGCGGCAGCTTATCGGTGTAGGTCGATTTCAGCTTCGCCAGACCACGATACTCTAAAATCACCTTCGGCAACGGGTAGTCTAGCGCCAGCTCTTCCAGCACCTCTTCTGACGTTGACGGCGCACCGCCCGGGGTTTTCTTCAGCGGTTTAATCCCCTGTTTTTCAAACAGAATCGTTTGCAGCTGTTTTGTGGAGGAGAGATTAAATGCCTCGCCCGCGATCTCATGCGCCTTTTGCTCCAGTTCGGTCAGACGTAACGATAGCTCTTCCGAATGTTTGTGCAGTACGGCGGGATCAATCTTCACACCGTTACGCTCAACACGAGACAGCACTGGCACCAGTGGCATTTCGATGTTCTCAAAGACATTCAGCGGTCCTTTGTGCTTCTGCAGTTCAGGCCACATTTTCAGATGCAGTTGCAGGGTGACGTCGGCGTCTTCCGCGGCATAACGCCCGGCTTCTTCCAACGCAATCTGGTTGAAGGTCAGTTGGTTTTTACCTTTGCCCGCAATCTCTTCGAAGGTGATTGTTTTGTGCTTCAGCCAACGGTCGGACAGGCTATCCATATCGTGTCGACCGGCAACACTATTCAGGATGTAAGACTCCAGCATCGTATCGAACGCGATGCCGCGCAGCTCAATGCCATAGTTCTGCAATACGCCGCGGTCATACTTCAGGTTTTGCCCAACTTTACGGGCATTCTCATCTTCCAGTAGCGGTTTTAGCAGTTCCAGTGCGCGGTCGCGGGCGATCTGATCGGGCGCATCAAGATAGTCATGAGCAACGGGAACGTAAGCGGCGACACCCGGTTCAATGGCAAACGAGAGGCCCACCAGATTCGCAGAGTGGTTGTCGAGACTGTCAGTTTCTGTGTCAAATGCAAAGACTGGCGCTTTTTTCAGTTTCTCAATCCAGCTTTCCAGCGTGGCTTCGTCCAGTATCGTCACATAGTGGTCATAGGAGAGTGCCGCCACAGGTTCTTCAGGCGTGTCATCCACCACGATACTTTCTTGCGGTTTTGTCGCGGGTTTTGCGCCTTTCGCTTGCAGCCATTTCCCTGCTTCAACATCGATAATCCAGCGCTTAAATTCGTACTTTTTAAACAGATCCAGTAACGTGTCTGCACAAGGCGGCTGTACGTTAAGTTGCTCGCAGGTCAGTTCCAGCTCGACATCCGTTTTGATCGTCGCCAGCTTATAAGACAGATACGCCACATCTTTATTCTGCTCGAGCTTCGCCGCCATGGTTTTCGCACCGCGGAAAGTAAGGCCGGCAATTTTGTCTGATTCCGCATACAACGTATCGAGGCCGCCAAGCCCTTGCAGCAAAGCCTGCGCGGTTTTTTCGCCGACACCCGGAACACCCGGAATGTTATCGGAGGAGTCCCCCATCAGGGCCAGGAAGTCGATGATCAATTCTGGCGGGACACCGTACTTATTCACCACCTCATCCGGGCCAAGAATTGTATTGGTCATGGTGTTGATAAGCGTAACGTTCGGCGTCACTAACTGGGCCATGTCCTTATCGCCAGTACTAATGAGCACTGGGCGACCGACTTTTTCTGCTTCACGTGCCAATGTACCGATAACGTCATCCGCTTCAACACCGGTAACCGCCAACAACGGCAACCCCATCGCTTTTACCATTGCATGCAGGGGTTCGATCTGCGCCCGCAGATCATCAGGCATCGGTGGGCGATGAGATTTGTAATGCTCGAACAATTCATCACGGAAGGTTTTACCCTTAGCATCAAATACCACGGCTGCATGCGTCGGCTGATACTGCATAATCAGGCTGCGCAGCATGTTAAGAACGCCGTACATCGCACCCGTTGGTTCCCCCGCGCCATTCGTCAGCGGCGGGAACGCGTGATATGCGCGATAGAGATAAGATGAACCATCTATAAGGATAAGTGGGTTTTCTGGGATCTGAACCATAATGTCCGTGCCTGTTTATCAGATTATGGTTAAAGGATGCCACAGACAGGATGAAAACATGAGTTTTTCACCGTATTTGTCGTAAAACTTTTGCAGATCTTCTGGAGTGCTCGCAAAGTAAATTGTGGATAACTTTGTGCATAAATATTTTAATTCAGTTTATCTCAGGTATTATGCTTTAAGCATCATGATTTTTATTCAACATTTTCACCATGTTAGACATGAATCCAGAGATTTATTCTTAAAATGACGCCGATATCAGGATGTGGATAGATATAGTTAACTTTTCTATTTCGCGAAGAGCCATTATTTGGCCCGTTTTCTGATAAAATCTGCCCCTTGCGTGTCTTTAGCGCGCTATATTTATGGCTAACCTTTTGAATAATTTAATTATGACGAGAATACTCGCTGCGATAACACTTTTGCTGAGTATCGTATTGACCATTTTGGTCACGATTTTATGTTCTGTACCGATCATTATCGCCGGAATTGTGAAACTCCTTTTGCCCATTCCTTTCGTCTGGCACAAGGTTTCCGTCTTCTGCAATTTCATGATGTTTTGCTGGTGTGAAGGCCTTGCACTGCTCCTGCACCTCAACCCCTGGTTAAAGTGGGACGTAGAAGGGCTGGAGGGGCTGAACAAGAAAAACT
This sequence comes from Citrobacter sp. NCU1, assembly GCF_010231475.1. GTDB lineage: Bacteria > Pseudomonadota > Gammaproteobacteria > Enterobacterales > Enterobacteriaceae > Citrobacter_D. The sequence continues at coordinate 40,100 of NZ_NRDO01000038.1, forward strand.
GGTATCTGCTCATCTGTAATCATTACAGCTGGGCGGATATTGTTGTGCTTTGCGTTTTGTTCCGTAAGCACATCCCCATGAATAAATATTTTCTCAAACAGCAACTGGCCTGGGTTCCGTTTATCGGTCTGGCATGCTGGGCGCTGGATATGCCCTTTATGAAACGCTACTCGCGCAGCTATCTGCTGCGTCACCCTGAGCAGCGTGGCAAGGATGTGGAAACTACCCGACGCTCTTGCGAGAAGTTTCGTGCGCATCCAACTACCATTGTGAATTTCGTCGAGGGCTCACGGTTTACCGATGAGAAGCACCAGCAGACGCGATCACCCTACAAAAACCTGTTGCCTCCAAAAGCAGCCGGTATTGCTATGGCGTTGAATGTTCTGGGATCGCAATTTGATAAGTTACTCAATGTAACGCTGTGCTATCCGGAAAACAGCCGTCATCCCTTCTACGACATGCTGAGCGGCAAACTGACCCGTATCGTCGTACGTGTAAACCTGGAGCCTATCCAGGAAGAATTGCACGGCGATTATATTAACGACAAAGGATTTAAACGCCGCTTCCAGCGTTGGTTGAATACGCTGTGGGTTCAGAAAGATGAACTGATAGAAGAGATTAAAACATCAAATAAAAACGCCGGTCAGTGACCGGCGCTTTTTTTATTTCTTCTCAACCAGATGTTTTACAGTATCGGCGTACTGCTGCACGAAGATATCCATGCTGCTGGTATCCATCCCCTGCGGGTTAATCTGATATTTACCGTTGACGAACATCGCCGGTACGCCCTGCAGTTGCAGGTCAGCAGCCGCTTTTTCCTGCTGCGCAACCAGTGATTTCACCACAAAGCTGTTCCATGCCGCATCGTAATCTTCACCTTTAATACCCGCATCAACGAAGACTTTGCGAATGTCCGCGACAGACTGGACGGTCTGCAGTTTCTGGACACCTTCAAACATCGGAACGGTGATTTTGTCTTCCACACCCAGAGCCATCGCAACTGCCCATGCCTGCGTCAGATCCTTCCCCAACGGTCCCAGGAACTCAACGTGGTACTTGGTCATTTTCACGCCTTCCGGCAGTTTTTTCTTCACGTTTTCAGAAACATGAAGAACCTCTTCAAATTGATAGCAATGCGGGCAATAGAACGAGAAAAACTCCAAAACCTGAGGCTCACCAGCGATAGGCTTATCCAGCGTGATGTATTGTTTGCCATCACTGAACTGCGCTGCCGATGCGCTAAAAGCTAAAACCATACCAGCCAGCGCCAGCCAAATCTTTTTCATGTAATCTCTCTCCTGATGTGTTCGATTAATACATTGGCGTTAATTGTAAAGGGGGCTCCTGCAGAATTTTAGTCTGCGCGATAAAAGTCGCCGTTTGCTGCAGCCAGTAATCTTCTTCGATGAGCCATGGGAAGTTTTTAGGAAATGCAGGATCAGCCCAACGACGCATAAGCCAGGCAAGATAATAAACTAAACGCATGGCGCGTAAAGGTTCAATCAGTCCGAGTTCGGTGGTATCAAATTCACTCACCTCTTCATAAGCCTCAACGATCGTTTCAAGCTGCATCCGCTGCTCTGCTTTATCGCCATTGAGCAACATCCAGAGATCCTGCACGGCTGGCCCATTACGGGCATCGTCTAAGTCGACAAACAGTGGGCCATCGCGCCAAAGAATATTTCCTGCATGGCAATCACCATGTAAACGCAGCGTGTCAAAACGAGTGTGCCATCTTTGGGCTACAGCAGAAATGAGCCCATCGGTTGCTTTCAGAAAAGCGCCCCTTTGACCTGATGGAATCAGCGGCGCATCTTCGAACAACTTACGGGGCTCGATGAGATATTCTTCGAGGCCCATTGTCGGTCGGGAGGTAAAAGGTCGTTTACGTCCGGTCTGGTGCAAGCGGCCAAGATAACGACCTACAGCTTCCATTTGATCAATGTTGTCGGCTTCAAACTGCCTGCCGCCGACACTGGGAAAGATCGCATAGTGGAAACCCTCGTGGTTTAACAACGTCTGGTCGTTAAACACAATGGGGGCTGCAACCGGAACCTCGTCATTCACCAACTCTAACGCAAACTGGTGTTCTTCCAGTATTTGATCCACAGACCAACGCTCTGGACGGTAAAACTTAACGACAAAACGTCGACGGTCTTCGTCCTGAAATTGATAGACGCGGTTTTCATAACTGTTGAGCGGAGTAAGACCGGAATCCACCCGGATCCCCTGTTCAAACAGTGCATCCACGATGGTATCCGGGTGTAATGTCTGGAAAGTAAAAGCGCTGTCGTTCATCCCATCATCCGGAAAATACTACGAATAATTCAGGATATCATTTCATGACGCTTTCGGTGGAACGACTTACAAGGTTTTACTCTTTAATGACGCCACGCGCACGCAGCAACGCCGTTTTAAAATCTTCTTCATAATCTTTTTGGATCCCAGGGATCGTGGCATCTTTTGCTGAGTCACGCATTTTCAGGTGATAGATCAGAATGTCATCAGTTAAATCGGCCAGTTCGCCGTCAAAACCTGACTCTTTCGCCAGTTTCTGCAAAAATTGCATCAGGTTGAGTTCGGGCTCTTTCTGCCAGGCTGGCTGCAGGAGTTCGATAACTTCATTCAGGCGTTTACATTTCATGGTTGTGCTCCTTACTCTTGATATAGATACGTTAGCAGGGTCAATCCCACAATAAAAGAGGCGATATCAGTGAATCAGGATAGTGCAATAACGGGGGTTGTACTGGCGGGGGGTAAAGCTCGTCGGATGGGTGGGGCCGATAAAGGTTTACTTGAACTGCATGGCAAACCTCTTTGGAAACACGTTGCCGATAACCTTTTATCGCAGCTTGAAACCGTTGTGGTTAATGCCAATCGCCATCGAAATATTTACCAAAAAAGCGGGCTGCGAGTGATCCCCGATTCGCTTGCAGATTTTCCTGGTCCACTGGCGGGAATGCTGTCCGTTTTTCTGCAAGAAAAAGGCGACTGGTTTCTATTCTGCCCCTGTGACACGCCATATATCCCTCGCGATCTGGTTGCGCGTTTAAAGGCCCAACGCAACGACGCTGCCGTCGTGTGGGTCCATGACGGCGAGCGGGATCACCCTACTATCGCGTTGGTAAACCGCTCAGTACAACCTTTACTACAGGATTACCTTCAGTCCGGCGAGCGACGAGTAATGGTCTTTATGCGTCTTGCCGGTGGGCATGCCGTCGATTTTAGTGACCAAAAAGACGCGTTTGCTAATGTGAATACCCCTGAAGAACTTGCCAGATGGCAGGAGAAACGATGATTCCACTACTTGCCATTGCCGCATGGAGCGGCACGGGAAAAACTACGCTGCTCAAAAAATTGATCCCGGAACTGTGTGCCAGAGGCATTCGTCCAGGACTGATTAAGCACACTCATCACAATATGGATGTCGACAAACCCGGTAAAGACAGCTACGAGCTACGTAAAGCGGGTGCTGCACAAACGCTGGTAGCCAGCCAACAGCGTTGGGCACTCATGACGGAAACGCCGGAAGAACAGGAACTGGATCTCGCCTTTCTGGCCAGCAGAATGGATGCCTCAAAGCTGGATTTGCTTCTGGTAGAAGGGTTTAAGCATGAGGACATCGCGAAGATCGTGTTGTTTCGCGAGGGAACCGGGCACCATCACGAAGAGCTGGTGACTGACGCGCACGTGATTGCCGTCGCCAGCGATGTGCCTTTGACGGTTAATGTCCCGTTATTAGATATCAATGACGTTCAGCAACTTGCTGATTTCGTTGAGCAATGGATGCGGGGTTTATGAGCCGTGCTATTTATTTGGATTGCCTGATGGCGCTGCGCTTATCAGGCCTGCACGTCGGATATGGACTGATAAAATCTGCTCAATCCGGCATTTCACCCGGACCACAGACGCAAAAAAGCCCATCCGTCAGGATGGGCTTCTTCACGTGCTTTATACCTGGCCGCTTATGGCTGGCGTCCTACCCCCTCCGGGCCGTTGCTGTGCAACGTTTAAATCCGCTCCCGACGAATAGGTCCTGTTCCGGAGAGTGCTCGCCATTAAGCAACAGATAAAACAAAAGGCCCAGTCTTTCGACTGGGCCTTTTGCTTAATTTGATGCCTGGCAGT
>NZ_NRDO01000039.1 GCF_010231475.1 Citrobacter sp. NCU1
GGGAAACTTTATGATAACTGCATTATGGTGGTTCACCATATTCTATGGCGTTTACGTTATGACCAGGTACGGAAGTTTCCCTCTACGAGGAATAAATGGGAAAAAAAGAGCGAAGTAACATTGTTAGAATCGGAAAAGCAATAAGAGCTAATAAAAAGAAGTTCACCACCACGCTAAAAAATTGTTCACGAGAATCTATTCCAGGCGAGTTAATAACCATAGTTCGAGAATATCCCGCAGTAGTACCAACCGGATCAGAGTTTGAACTATTGCAGGATGTTCTATCGTCAACGGACAACGTTTATTACAAGCCACGCCGCCGCCGTGAATACCAAATCGATAGTAGTCAACTTAGATCCTGGCAGGTGAAGGGGTGGGAACACTACGCCGATTTTGTGGGGTATTGCCAAACGTGGGGATTATCCCATCACACGCAAGACCTCGATTTTATTTTTAATGATGAAAAGGAGATACACGATTAATGCACTTGGGAACTACAAGAACTAAACGATTTGCGCAGCACGTCAAATGCTGTGAATGGTATTACGATGAAATCGAAAACATCACCAATGACGCTTTCCTGAAAGACGAAGAAAAAATAACGGCGCTTGATGATTTGGAAAATAAGATTCTCACATTAGCCGCGCCATTTCTGGCAGTGGCAACCACAATCAAAACTAATAAGGAACAACTGACCAAATGACTAAAAACGATATTGATGATGCCCTGCAAGAATTACACGATAGCCTGATTATTCCGATGCTGGACGCAGCTACAGACGCATACCGCGAGGAAACGCCTGACAGCCTCGCAGAGGCTGTTAAAACGCTTCACCTGTCAACGGTGGCATTGCAGGGGATTATCGCTTCAGTGGAGGTTACAGAAGCCTTACACACCGATCAGGACGTGCTCTGGGAAGTCTCACGAGTGGCAAGGCTGATTGTCGATTGTCAGCAGGATTTAGAAGCGTTGGTGCAGGGGATGACCGAAGAAGTTCAGGTTAGTGAAGCTGAAAAAAATTAAATGATAATGATAATTATTCTTGACATTCATAACGAAATCGGTTATACTAAAAATAAGGTGATATAAAACTCACTTCTCCGCTTCTTCTATGGGTTCCTCCTTATAGATTTCCCTGGTAGCTCCAGGCGAGAGGATGGCTACGCAATTAGCCCTCTTCTCTAAAATCGTTACTTCTCTCTTACGGTTTTGTTATGTGTCGTTTCACTGTCCTTGATATCGGTCTAACAAGGGGAGAGCGCTGCCCCGTTCCGGGATGATCCGGGGATATATCCGGCGCTCTCATCCTTCCTATGAGAATACATTATTTTAGAGAAGAGCAATCCTGCTCTTTACTCTCATTCATTCCGTTAGGGTGAATGTAGTCAGACAATCTCGAAGATTTTTCTTTGTTACGTCTGGCATTCTCTTATTACTATCCAGTGGTGATATTGAGATTCCATTGATCACATCTGCCAGCGTGAAAGCAAATCACCTGATAGTGATCAGCGGGGTTTATCCTAAGACTCCCCGCACCAATAAAGCCGACCGTAGCACGTTGGCTTTATTTTTATTCCGTTCATAACAAAATAAGTTAGGAGGAACGATATGTTCCTGATGAATTCCACGAAGCATATTAGCAAGCTGGCTGATGAAATAACATCTTACACAGATGATCAGCTTTCAGTTATTGCCAAATGTGCCGGATGCTCTGTTGAGGAGTTGAAATCTTCACAGCAGACAATAACCAAAACCTTAAATACTCCTGTTAATCCTCTTGATGGATTACAGGCACGATTAAAAATATTAGCTCAAGGAAAATAATAATGCAGTTTGGACAGTTTCAAACATTAAACGGGGATAACAGCCACGCCCGTTACAAAGTGGTGGCATATTGCGACGATGCAATTCTTCAAGACAAGCTGATCCGTGTGGAATCCGGTATTCCTGATTCTCTCATTGTTGGCTCCCTCGTAACCGATACAGGCGCAAAAGCTGCCGCTCCCGGTGATATTGCTTACGTGGTGGTAGAGCCAGCCAGCACAGGAAGCAAAGCCTTTATTGTGGCTTCCCCTGTACACGTCATTCTATTCCTTGCGGGGATCGAGTTTGGCGATCTGGATGAATCATTAGCTCAGGCACAGCTTGCAACGCTCGGCTTCACTTTCTCAGACTTCGACACTGTAGCGCTTCGCACTACGTAATAACCTCAAGGATAATAATAACAATGGCAAAAGATTTATTTAGTGGTGCTATCTTCGACAGCTTTTCAAGCCCGTTCACTTTCAGTACCCAACTCAATACCATCATTACAAACCTCGGATTATTCCGAGAGGAACACCACGCAGTTAATACTCTGGCACTGGAAAAGATCATTGATGTAAAAAATCTCGTGGCGAAGGAAAATAGCCCATACGCCCAATCAGATTGGTCGAGCGCCCAGCGTCCTGAGTTTACTAACGCTCTCTACCAGATGAAATTTTTCGGGATTCTGAACAGTGTCACGAGTTTAGATCTCCAGCAGTACGCCTCAAGAGGCATTAGTGATATTGCCGATCAGGTAAGTATTGCTCTGAGCGATTTCTCAGACTCACAATACAGTATGGCTAATAACGCCGTTGAAGTGGATTTGGTTAACGCTCTGCTTGGCCTGCGTGTTGATAGCGAGTTTGCCGGACAGGGCGATCTTGATTTCCTCGTTGGCGGTAATCGTACAGAATACACCCTCGACGTGAGCGACACGGCGAACATCTTCGAGCAATTGAGCGAGATCACTCGTATTCAGAATGTGGCGCTTGGTGAAGGGCTGGCACAACAGAAACAAGGTGTTGTGATCCTGGCTGCTGGCGCTGCTGCTAAAGCACTTCGCTACCATCCTTCTATCAAAGATTTTATGGTGTACACGCTGAACGTTAACGCCAGCGACAACTTCTATACACGAGCGGTAGCGGATAACCCTGCTTACGAGGCGTGGACTCTGAACGGGATCACCGTGATGGATGTAACAGGCTACAGCCTGATCACCGACAAAATCGGCGTGGACGGGTTCGCCGTCATTCCTCGTATGTCTGACAGTGCTAACGCGCTTGTTCTTCACACTGGGATCGGAGTGCGTCACCTGACATTAGGCAAAGAGGCCGCATTGCATCACCAATATGTGATTGCCGATGCTAAATGGCAGTTCCCATCTATTGCGACGGAATCCAGCTTCCTACCAATCAACAATATCCCTACGGCTATTGTATTCGGATCTCTGTCTGAGTAATCCCGATTAAAGAGAAAATCACGAGAGGGGGAGGGTGTAGAAATACGCTTTCCCCTTTTTCATTTGTAGAGGTAAATAATAATGGAACTAATCTTAAAGAGTGCCAAATCAGGCACAGTGAAAATAAACGATGCAACTGAGCTATTAACATTGGCTCAGATCTGCAAGATATACGGCGTGAGTTATAACGGAGTGCGCCAGCGTATGTACCAATACGGCGAATCCCCATCAAAGGCTATAGATTTCTTTATTGATAAACAAGGCGGTGGTGATGCTTGATATCAACGTTGCTTCCATCAAGACGACAGTTTCCTTTGTGGTGGATAAGCAAAGCATTGCAGAAGCGAAGAAAGCCGCCACTGACCTACAGAAGTATTTCCAGAAAATAGCCGATCCGAAAATTCGTTTTCAGGCTCAGAAGCAACGTAGACAGAAAGCGCGTGAACAGGTGGCAGATGCAAAAGCGGCTTCTCCTAAAACCTCCAATGACTTGAAGCAACAGCACCAGGCAGAGAAAGCGGCAAAAGTTCAGGCTCGTGAGGCTGAAAAGCTACGCCGTCGCAATGAAACCGCCGATCTGAAACGTCGATCCGCCGTTCTACAGATGAAAGGCATAGCTGGGAAATACGGCATTGATCCTGCGAAGCAATACCAATTTGCAAAATTTGCTCACGAGCAGACAGAGCTTTTCCGTAAAGGGCAGATCAGCAGTCAGAAGATGAATTATGAACTTCGTGAACGCATTGCTTTGTTGAGGCGTGAGAGTGCCGTCCAAGCAAAAATCACCGCATCCACACAGGCACAAGCGGCAGCGCTGAAACACGCCAAACGCACGGACTATGAAGGGGCTGCAAAGGGGATCAAAGAGCGTGGGCTGAATCTGATCGGCGGTGGCGGGGCGATTTTATCCGGCGCTGTTTTAGCTGCTGGCGGCGCTGGCATCCTGGGCCGTATCCGTGACAAAGGGAATGAAAACCTTGATTTGGTGAGAAAATCGGCCCTTGTTAAGACTAATCCTAACGTTGTGAAAACGCTGGTTGCATACGGACAGCAACACGGCATAGACAGCGCATCCGTAGACAAAATCACTGACAACTTCAAAGACGTGCGCGAGCGTTTGGGCGAGTCGATTTCAAATTCCACTTTCGATCAGAAGTCTGGAAAATGGAAGGGCGGCAACGGTGCGGTAGACAATGTTATGAACCTGTTCGGATGGGGTAAAAAAGACATAGCGAAGTTCCAGGATAGCCCTGCTGATTTTATTCAGGCAACAGTAAACGAAGGCCAGCGCCGTGGTATGTCTCAAGCGTCCATCGGGCATCTGATCGAGGATTACGGGGATGACCTGGCACACTATACCGATGCTTTCCTGAATAATGGCGCAGAGTATAACAAGACGCTGAAAAGCCTCGTTGACTCTGGTCAGACGCTGAACGATGAGCAGATTAAGCAAACCTACGCTTACGGCGATCTGTCCGTGGCTATGTCTTCCTTGATGAACGGCGTTGATAACAGTCTGTTCACTGGCTTTATGAAAGGCTTCGCTGACGGTGGCGACGACCTCGTGAAGAACACCAAAGTTATCACCGAAGCGGCGGGAAGCCTCGGAGAGGGCTTAGGCAATCTCTCGAAAGAAATCACCGGATTTGTGGGTGAGATCTCTGCTGTTGTGAGTGATATCAATGCTGGGCTTCGCAGTCGTTTCCCTCAATGGTTCACTGATAGCGATAAGCCAGCGGCTCAGGCTCTCTATGATGGTGCTGTGGGTGGTTCTGCGAATGCTACAGCGGATTGGATTCAGGATAAGACAGGGTGGGACAGCCGTTCAGTGGGGCCAGCTATTATGGATTGGTTGGGCGTTGGTGGCGGGAATGCTGGTACAGCGGCAAATCAATACAGCCTAAATGGTGATTCACTGCGTGGTTCTGCAATGTCACTCAGCAGCGGTAATACGCCAGCGTACACCCTAAATCCAACTTTTAATCTGCAAGTGAATCCTCAAGTGGGGCTGTCGCTGCAAAGTGATGTGAGTCGCTTGTCTGATTATATCGACTGGTCTGCAAAAGTGAGCGCGGATTCATTCACCCGCAGTCTGACGCTTTCAACACTGAGCGGTCAGAGCAGTACAGGCGGGTGATACATTAAAGGGGCTTATGCCCCTTTTTTCGTTTCTTATTTCGTTGATTGAGCTAACACCGTAGCTGCAAGCTGTTTGGTTTTTTCGCTTGAGCGTGGGTTATCGAGTGCCTTAGCTGCAACCGTTTCCATAGTTTCGCTGGTGTGGCTGGAGGCGACACGTTGAGCAAGCGCAGATGCTGCCAGGCGCTTTTGTAGTTTCGAAGCGTTTGGATCGTTTAAGGTTTGACCAGCGACAGAAGCGATTTTACTTGATGTTTGCTTAGGATTCTTTGTCATGCTCTCAGCCCTTTGGTAGTGGAGGTGTCATATGTAGTGTTTTTGCGTTAGTTATGGCACTACATATTGTGTGAATGATAATTCTCACCGCTTCACTTTACAATGATAAATAATCACTTCACTGGATAAATTTACAGCCGCCAAAATGTGCGGAATTTTATGCTGTTAAGTGGCCTATTTATGCGTTAACTTTAGTTGATAACACTGGTTTTATTGATCGCTATTTGTTCATAGTCCACCATCTCCACATACCCAGCTAACTCTTCCATGCTCGCGCCCTGGGAATAGGTGCGGAACGCTTCCGTTTTGGCTTTCTGTTCAGTGTGTCCGGTGATCGCCCCTACACGCTGCTCGGGGCATCCAGCACGGTCTAAGCAGGTGATGAACATCCCGCGCAAGCTGTGGAAGCATTGGCGATCTGTAGCTGTAGGTAAAACACGACGGCGTAGCCTGGTGAACGCTTGAGAGTAGAACGGGCCTTTCTTGCCGTCAGCGCGGTTAATCTTATTAGCCTGTGGGAATAGGTATTCTCCGTAGCCGTGGCTTAGGTATTCATCGACTATCGCAGATAGCTGGGAGTGAATAGGGACGTACCGTACCCCAGCTTTGGTTTTACTCTTGCTGATGTAGAAACAGCGCACACCTTCCACCGTCTGGATCTCCGACTTCTTGAGGCTTGCCAGTTCATCAAGGCGGCATCCTGAAAACAGCCCCATTAAGATGATGTTCCTGATTTCCGGCTCTGCTGCATCAAGTAGCTTTTGCAACTGGTCAGGCTCGAATGGTTGATAGCTCTCGATTGTTCGTCGTGCTTCGAGGTTGTGACCGTGAAAAGGATTGCGATCTGGTATGCCGTCGTAGCGGCGCTTTGCAAACTCATAGAGTGAGCCTAAGCACGTCAGCCAGTTTTGACGAGATTGATCGGCGGCCCCCTTTTCCTTTTGCGTTTCGAGAAACTCAGTAACCAGGCGACGGCCTATCCTTTCTAAAGCAATGTCCGGTTGTTTGGCACTTTCAAGGAATAGCTCAACGGCTCGCGCCGATTTGCTCAGCGTTGAATAAGAGCGGCGGTCTTTGTAGCTTTCGGCGTATTCGTCCCGTAATAGGCACAGAGTGGGAATCGAACAGGATCGCGCTACGGATTGAGGGCGGCTCTTGTTCTTTTTTCCTTCGGTATGCAAGGCGGCTATTGACTGCTGCAACCACTGATCCGGGTTACTCGGATTGTACTTCCGCTTTAACTCTTCCCATTCTAACAACAGGTGGTTTCTGAACCGTCGAGCCTCATTGAGATCGCGGGTTGAGGTGGTCTTTCGCCACATCCGACACGGATATAAAAATCTGAGGTACTTCGGTACGAAGATCTGAAACATCCAGATTCCGTCTTTTCGCTTGTATAAGTACGCCTGGCTCTTGATCGACACGATAATGATCCTCTATTATCACGTAATCAGTTACCTATGCTGATCGCAATATCGTTATCTGTCAGTAGGTTACAGAAGTGGAATGGATTTTTGTTCGATTCCCTTCGCCCGCTCCAGATCTCTCCCCTTGTGGCAAAATTTCGTTAAAACTCATTTTGCTATCAACAACTTACTTAACATAAGTTGTCGTGATCGTTCTACCATTGAACGACGATTTACCAACACAAGGTACACTGTTAGTTGTCACGGATAGTTACATGGAAATGAGAGTATAACTATTCGGCGGCGGCAGTTCCAACCTCACACCGCGATAGCACAACGTGAAGGCAAAGCCTGATCCGGGCATTGATTCTCATAACCTTACAGTGAAGCGCATTTTTTGCCGATGCTCCCACATGCCACACGTCGCGATGACGTTGCAGGGAATAAACAGGTTTATGGTGGTGTTCGTACCTGCACACGAAATGCAGGCTCTGCCAGCGGTTCGGCCTCGCTCCTTCGGGTACATGGTCATCCTGATAAACTTCACTGTCTGACATAACCCTGATGAAGTCGCCTAACGGCTCCGCGCGTTGTCTTACCACCAACGGGCTTATTGGCTTCTATTGTCTAATCCTTGAAGTGTACTTTTCACCTTCCTCTTTGTAATGGTATGCTATTCGTTATGTCAAAAATGACATAACGAAAAAGAGGAATTTATGTCAACAGCTTCGACTAAGAATGGCAAAGGGCTTATTTCGGGGGCGATTATTGGTGCTTTAGGTGGGTTGATTGGGCTTGGTGGTGCGGAGTTTCGTCTACCTGTCCTTAAAGGTACTTTCAAGATGCCTACTCTTGAGGCCGTTATCTTTAACAAGGCAATGAGCTTAACCGTGGTTGCCGTAGCCTTGTTATTTCGCACTAAATCCATCTCACTTGATCAACTAATGGGACACCTTGACATAGTGCTCAATTTGCTGGCTGGTAGCCTTGTTGGGGCATGGTGGGCAGCAGGGCGAGCTATGAAAATGTCTCGCGTTTGGCTGGATAGAATCATCCTTATTTTACTTGTACTTCTGTCCCTCGTGATGCTCTCGGAGGCATGGCTGCCCCTGCACAATAGCTCTGGTGGGCTTTTTATGCCGGGCACAGCAACAGTTATCGCTGGGGTGATCTCAGGTTTCTTTATAGGGGTTGTCGCTGCATTGCTCGGTGTAGCGGGTGGAGAGTTGCTTATTCCGACTATCGTTATCTTGTTCGGTGCTGATATCAAATTAGCTGGGAGCTTATCGTTGATGATTAGCTTGCCGACAATGATTGTCGGTTTTTTCCGGTATACGAATGCCGACGCATTCCAAATTCTGAAAACTGAGAAATCACTATTTATCTGGATGGTGGTCGGTTCTGTTATCGGTGCTGCGATTGGTGGTTTAATGGTTGGTCTAATTCCTGTTAAAGCACTAATGACGTTATTGGGAGTGGTACTCATGATCTCCGCAATCAAGACTTTCAAACATACTCGCCAAACCAGCGATGCGACCGTGTGAGGGCTTATGAACAGCATTATTGAAAAGCCTAATTGCCTATTAGTGAGGCCGCGAATCTACGTCAACGACAACATTTCGATTGGTCCTGGGAAAATTGATCTGCTGAGAGCAATTGATGGTTTTCACTCACTGTCTGCTGCGGCTAAAGATGTTGGTGTACCGTATAAACGAGCTTGGTTACTGATTGACTCTCTCAACAAGGGGATTGGCAAACCTGTAGTTATTACTTCGACGGGGGGTAATAAAGGCGGTGGTACGATTTTAACTCCTCTTGGACGTAAGTTGCTGGAAAATTACGATAAATTAGAAGCTCACCTTAACGAACAGTCTCAACAAGGTTTGCAGGAATTAGAGTCGATTATCTTCGAAGGCAATCACAGCGTTTAGCTTTACCAAAAAGGGGGCATTACGCCCCCTGGAGTATTAACTATTACCCTCTCAAAGCCTGTAACCACATCATTAGCAAATGTAGTTGGCTCCCTGTCATTGCTGGCACTTTAACCCGTCTTCCGGCTTCGACGTTGCACAGCGCGAGCGCTAACGCCATAATGTGCTGATTCGGCATTTCCTGATCTCCGTTGGGATTGTTGGATACGGTGGAGGCTGTCTTCCGGCAAGTTGCCAGCCTTCGCCACTTCTTCGGTTACTGCATGTTGATTGTGTTTATAATCCAGTCTCTTTCCTGCTCCGTTAGCTCAAGTTTGTTCACTCGCGTTAAAAATGTATTAATCACCTGAATGTCAGAGTCAGTGATCCGCTTTAAGAGTTCTGGTGGGATACCCTTGCTAACAATCGCTTTGCGGTGGCTCTCGTAGTTTTTACTCATTGTTATTTCTCAAATGTTCTGGTGTATTTGCACTGTTCGGACGGTCTGATCGTTACTGTCTCTGTAAAGTTGGCGTTGCTGTAGATGCACACCTTAGCGTTTCCTGTCTCCTGTTCGTCACTGAGAATTAGAGTAATCTGTGTGGCATTCGCAAGGGCTGGCAGTAGTGCCAGTGTCAGCACCAGTAAATTGTTTTTCATGTTTATCCCCTTATAAATCCATCTCATTGATCACCCGGCTAACGGCTTGTTTGTCTAAGTCCAGATAGCGCCTGGTATCGGTGATGTTGCTGTGATTGAGCACGGTCATAGCTAACGCGATGTTGTTTGCTGAACGCTTATAGATTGCATTGCCGCCAGCTTTGCGGAAGCTGTGCGCCGATACAGTGCCATGAATCCCGATAGCTTTAGCGGCTTCTGCGATCTGCTTGCTCACTTCCTCGCGTCGTACAGGCGCTTGCTTGTTCATCGAGCGGTTACGCTGACTCCTGAACACATGTACATCATTTGGAAACTCAGCACGACGACGTGCGATCATCTGCATCACTGGAGCCGGAAGGGTGAGGGCTTTACGCTTCCCTGTTTTCTGTTCTTCTATGTCAATCTCACCATTGATCACTTCGTCGAAGCGTAACGCGACGGCATCCCCCACACGCAGTACGGCGGCTTGCATCATTAACGTAACGTCAGCTATCAGGCTCTTGTTATGAGCGTTTAGCCACTCCCTGATCGCTTTAGCTTGCTGTTCGTCTAACACTACGGCTCTGTTCAATTTACCCTCCTTTAAGGTCACACATCTAAATGCGTTATATAAATATTATGATCATTTTCAGTTGTTTGCAAGAAAAGTGATCAAAAATTGATCTGTGTTGTGTGTGGTAAATGGCGCAGTTGTGTCCAGTGCTGAACGCGAAGATCAGGCACACCCAGATCGAAATCTGCATGATTTTGAAATATCTTCAACAAAATCATCGAGTTGGCATTTATAAACATGTGTTTGAACATTGCCAAACCATCAGATCGGCACGAAGAAGAGCGGGAACACCCGAACATCACACTACAAGAGGTTGTGTGTGGTTATTGTTTATCTTATTGATTTTGCGTTGGTAAATTTAATGTTGTAAGGCGAGGGCGGCGCTAACCTGCCAGTATGCACGGTGTATGCAGAGTTTATGCACTTAAAATTGATTGCATGATGAAATCATTTGAAAGCTGATCATTTGAGTGCTTTGGCATGGAAAAAAATCGAATTGTTACTTTATAACAAAAAGTCGTTAAGCAGGACGGGCTTACATCAAAGTGATGATCGTTGTGACAATAAGTGACAAGCCGCACGGGGCAAGGCTTCTACATAGTTAACCATTTCTACAATGAAAGTGACTTATGCAGTTTGGCTACATTTACCCCTGATCTTTACCTGCCAATTACCAGCGGATTAGATGCTTGTTTGATAGGAATAACCTGAGATTAATCTTAGGGTTGTTGTATGGACGGTACGCAGTGAGCAGGGCGACGATCTACCGTTGGGTGAAGAGATAACCCCTATCAAGATTGATACCCCTATCAGAACTGATACCCCCACCCCTATCAATTTTGACAGGACTACCCCTATCAAGTCTGATACCCAATAAGAATGACTTAATAACAATAACCTAATAAGAATGATCTTTATTCTTTTAGGGTTTTGCGCTGGTCGCAAAGATCATTTGCTGGCGGCTCTTCGCCGTCACTCCAGGCAAGCAGCCTTACTCCGCTACCTTTCGGGCTACGTTGGCTGGCCTCGTTCCGCTCGCGACGCTACGCAAGTTACACCCTCTGTATGGTGCAATGGCTTTGCCACCGTGAAACGGTTGCACATGATCATTTCGCCGTGGGCGAATACCTTTGCGCTGTGCGCGTGATGTAACCATGTTCCCAACCATCTAACGATGATTGACACATGCTAACTCTACCTAACGACAATTCGCCTTCCTACGTCCTGTTGTCCGTAGTCATGCTCATTCTCGAAGGTAGAGCGGCTAAGGCTCACTTTCACCGTGCTACGGTTCAGTTCACTAAGCCTCAATCCAATACCGACACCTACGATCCTGATAACTACGGTTATCCGTCTGTAGTTGTGCTATTGGTTTCGGAAGTAAATGCCAGAGGTGCGCCATACGTCACCAGACGCGCTGTAAGCGATTTTAAGAGGGTGGCTGGTGCAATGGTAGCCTGAAAGCGTCAGAACGCCGTAGAGAGGGGTACAGGAGCTTTTTGGTGATGAGCATAGGTTAACTGCTTGGGAATGGATCATATCACAAACTTACCTTGACTGATAGGGTTTAAATTTTTCCACAAAGAGCATTAATCGCAAAGTAAAAATGCAACGCATTGAAATTGATCAGAAATATTTAACAAAATCGCCGTTAAGGGGTTGACAAAAGTTTAGAAATGGGTTAGAATAACCACATAGCATAAAACTTTACCCACATAATCCATCAACGCACTTTGAGCCGTCAGGCTGCAAGGTGTTTTTTCTTTATACGCCTAACCAAGGAGGCCACACTGAGATATTTCGACGTTGAAGACACTCTTCGACAATTAACAGACGGAACCACCACCCGTTACCACATCCGAGCATTACGCAATGCCTGCCGTGCTCGCGGCTACCACGAACGAGAAGCCTTTCTCACAGAAGTATTGAAGCGATGGGATGAAATCCGCGCTTCGACCACTGAATAATCTCACGAAGGAGAAGACACGATGAAAATCAATTTCACAACAGAAACTTACGAGGCGTTGATCAACCGTGCCAACAAAGAAGACAAACCCGCTGCCGCTCTGGTATCGGAACTCATAACAGCGATCCTTAGCAAAGAGGAAAATAATGAAGACAGCAAAACACGTAAAGCCATTCCTGGCGATTGACTATGATTTACTCGGAATCACTTCCGTAGAAGTTAACGGCGAAACTCACGAAGTAAAACTTCACCACAAGATCGTTTATTCCTATCTGCAAAGCCTGTCCGGTACGTTCAAACAAGTAACCCCTTCATTAACTGGTATCGGTGATCGGCTTGGACTCGGTACTGATCAAACTGTACGCCGCCACATTAAAGACCTCGTGTCTTTTGGTTGGGTGCAAGTTATTAGTGAAGGCCGTAAAGGGATGACAAACATTTATATTGTCCTACCGTATGCACCAGAAGCGAAGTCAGAAGCCCCGGAAGAAGTTCCAGCACCAACAATGACCAATGTTATAGAGGAAGCTGTGATTGTGTCTGAGAGCGCCACTGAAAGCGCTGTAACAACCACGGAAAGCGATCAGACGGTCATTGATGAGGATATGGCTCTTGAGGTTGTTTGTAAGCGGCTCTCACAGCCTGATAGCCTTAGACAAAGCCAAAGATACGACACATTTACAGCTTATGCGCGTCGTGTCCTGCGTAATGACGGCAAGCGCTTATCAAGCAGATTCGAGGAGAGGTTAGAAGAACGTTTCGAACAACTTCACCCGCATCTTTATTCAAGATTCGACCCAATACCATTTTAACCAGGAGGATTATGATCAATCTTTACTGCCTCAATGAGGCTGCCAAGCACCAATTTCAAGTTAATGACGTTTGTTACCGCATCTATAACCACCTCGCAAGCCTCCACCGTGAGAACGGAATATTCCGTTCCAGTGTGAAACAACTTTCAAGCGCTCTGGGCTACTCGGAAAGCGGAATCCGCTATTGGCTGTTCCTGATGCGAGATGCCAAAGTGATCACCATCACTCGAAGAGGTGGCTATTACGATTTCGACGTTAACCACAACGTTTCTTTCATCACCTCGAACCACTAAGCCGAGGTGCAATGTCTAAGAAAGAACGGAACACCCTCACCCGTATAGAACGGGAAAATGTCAACAGGATCGGTAAAGCCTCGCAAGTACGAACAAAACGCCTCTACGTAAAATCCCTTGAGGAAATCCCTGGGGAGCTTATCGAAACAGTGACAGAAGTTCATTCAACACCGCCCTCTGTGGAAGAGTGGGCCGCGTTAAATGATCTCCTCGAATGTTCAAGCGGAGTTTATTACCGCCCCCGCAAGCGCAAAGTTTACACCTACGATGATAGCCAGCTTCACCGCTGGCAATGCCTGGGCTTCGATAGCCTAAACCACTACCTAACATACAACGCAATGAACAACACCGTGGCGGGAGCCAGGGACTTTGATGAATTATTCCACATTGGAGACAGCTATACAGAATGATCACAGAAATAACAGAACAAGAATACTTTCAACAGCGTATGCAATACATGCAGGATTTAGTTAAACAAGCTGAAAGGGCTGAACAGGCACAGGATGTTAATAAGGTGGAATACCTCCTTGATGTGCTGGCAACGGAAATAGCGCCGTTTCAAGTGGCGCTGAACATCGTCAAAGCAGCAAAGGGACGGCTAACAAATGACTAAGTATGAAATTGAAGACGCACTGGACGAATTCCACGAACAGCTACACATGCCACTTCTTGACGCAGTGAACGCCGTATACAAAGCAAGCCCTGAGAAAGCATCTGAGAGCCTCCCTGAGGCCGTTAAAAAGCTCTCCCTTGCAGCGGTGGCGCTGGAAGGTATCATCATCACTGTAGAGCGTACAGGCAGCCTACGAGAGGATCAGGAACTGGTAGGGGAAGTTACACAGTTGGCGCTGTCCCTGGCAGCGTGTAAGGACGAACTGAGCGATCAGCTACAAAACCATGTTGCATAACTATTCACTTAAATTGAATAAACCCCTTGACAATTCGTAACGAAAATGTTATAGTGGCTATAGGGACTCAACAAACGTATCGAATCACGTTTCTCTCCCTCGTATGTCAATACACTCCCGAGAATGCCGTTTCCCATAGGCGGCGCGCTCTCCCCCTGAGTGTGTTCCCTGAAAGCGGTTGTTTTCCTTTGTTGTGTCGGTTCCAAAGGGGCGCGGACGCTACTGCTTTTTGTCGGGCAGTGGCGACCAATCCCCGCGCCATCCTCTTTCAGAGAGCACATTCCGTGTTCTATGCCTTATAACCATCCTTCATGGATTATAAGCAGTCAGACAAACATCAAAGTTACGTCTGGCATTCTCTTATTATTGTTTCCAGCGATGATAACGAGATTCCACTTTCCCACTTCTTGCCATGACAGAAGGGCTTCTGTTTTGAAGTGGGAGCAATGACGGGCGATCCTACTTTGTGTTTACACCTGTATTCACATTGCGCCCTTCATTTATTTAGAAGTCATTGTTTAACATCATAATTATCAGAGATGACCTTAACCAATGCTTTCTAACAAGAGCATTCCTCCAGGGGGCTACTTCGGTAGCCCCTCTCTTTACCCTGCATGTAACGCTTTCGTTATAAACATGCAGACATAACGCGAAGGAAACGACAATGTTTCTACTTAATAACAAATCGCGTGTACTCAAGTATAAAAACGATGTTCTCACCGTCAATTCTCAGATGATTGAATTGGTGGCGCAGTATGCAGGTTGTGAAGTGTCCGACGTGATCAAGGCAATGGAAACGTATTTCCCTGACGAATCACCAGAACAGAAGCCAACCATTGATGATTTGATTGCACGTAAAGTAAAGGACTCAACCAAACAATGATTATTGATCTTGATACGCTGTTCCCACAGCGCCTGTCACCAACTGATATTGTCAGTTATGCCACAGACACTTTCGCCTCTGTGGAAAGCAAGATTTTTGCCTCTCTTCCTGCTGATGTTGAATGCGGCGATGTGGTGAACGCTTCCGGGGCCTTATACACCTCCGGCGCTGATGCCTTTGTGGTAGTAAGTGAATTTGTCACTGCTGGCTCTAACAAAGCCGTCAACGTCCTACGCTCTCCGGCGCGTGGCTCTCTTGTCTGCATTAAATCGGACAATCTCACTGCTGCTGATGGCGCACACGATGCCGCTGTAGCTGCTCTGGCTGCTCAAGGCTTCCAGATGCGTGAATTCTTCACCAGTTAATCAAGGAAGGAAAATAATAACATGGCTATTTTAGGTCAAACCTATGTGGATCTTTCTCCACTGTTCAATCTGAACCCAACACGTAACTATCTCCTTGCCTCGCTGGGGCTGTTCGACGGCGTGGGCGTTTCTTCTCATAAAGTGGCGGTGAGCCGTCTTGTTGAAGATAACCGTTCTCTGTTCAATTTGCCTACTGCAAGGTTCTCCAGCGAACATAACACCACGGCACGGCAGAACGGTAAGGAATATCTGATCGAGCTTCCGTATTTCCTGCGTGAAGACCAGATCACTCCGGCAGACATTCAGGGCAAGCGCAAGCCTGGCACTGACACACAAGAAACCCTCACCGATTTATTCACTGATTACACTCACAAGCACAGCGTAGCCTTTATGCGAACTCGTGAGAGCTATCTTGCACGTTCTCTGTTCTCCGGTACGGTGAACACGCCAAAAACTGATGATGTGCTGATCGACTTTGGCGACCTGTTCGGCGTAGCGCCGATGACAGCCACGCTTGATCTCACTGCTACAGACAGCAGCACATTACGTGCAATTGATGACATGGTGAGTCAGATCACTGAGGCGGCTCAAGGTATGGCGGCACAAGTGGAACGAATCATCGTATTCGCTAAAGGTGGATTCTATAGCGACCTGCGTTTCAGCCCTGCAATGGAAGCGGCTTTCCGCTACGTGTCTCCTCTGGATGAAAGCAACGTTGTTTATCAGCGTCGTGACCTTCTGCCAGGCGTGAGCACTTTCAGTATTCCAGGCTCAAACGTCGATGTGATCAAAGTGACTGATCCACTGTTACTTGCACAGATGGGTGATGCTGATGCTATCGCTATCCCGCAATTTGCGGCTGGCTCGAACGTTTACCAGAACATCTACGGCGCTCCGTCGAGCAACTTTGAACTTCTGGACGCTACCCCAGCAGAAACCTATAGCTGGAGCTATGAAAGCGAACGTGGCGACGTGGTGAACGTGATTTCAGAGAACAGTTCTCTGCCTGTGAATAACGGGTTGGGCTTCTCTGTCCACATCAAAGCCTCAGAATAATGAGCAAAGCGGCAGCCTGGGCCGCTGGAAATAATCAGGCGTATTAATGAGGGATGCTAACTAACCCACAGCGCAATTGTGGCTCTGGTGGCATCCCTTTTTTGTTTCCCCCAGAACAAGAGGAAAAATACAGGTGGAACTTATTCTTAAATCAAATCGTGGGCTACACGTTCGCCTGAAAGCAGACGATGCAGAGGGGCTTCTCAAGGTGAGCCAGCTTTGCGAGCTATTAGAGATTTCGTATACGGGCGTTAGAGCGCGTATTTTCCGTGGTGAGACTGTGGAACAGGCCGTTCATCACTTCCTTGATCAGAAAGGTGGTGGTGATGCTTGAAATAAATACCTCACGTATCGTAAATACCGTTACTTTCACCGTTGATAAACAAAGCATTGCCGAAGCGAAAAAGGCGGCTACAGACCTTCAAAAACACTTTGAGAAAATCGCCAATCCCAAAATTCGCTTCCAGGCTCAGAAGCAACGTAGACAGAAAGCCCGTGAACAAGTGGCAGATGCTAAAGCGGCTTCTCCTAAAACGCCTAATGACTTAAAACAGCAACATATTGCAGAGAAAGCGGCTAAAACTCAGGCGCGAGAAGCGGCGAAGATTGCCAAACGTAACGAGACAGCCGATCTCAAGTTTCGTAGTGCTAACCTCCAGATGAAGGGGATAGCTGGGAAATACGGCATTGATCCCGCTAAGCAACACCAGTTTTCCCGCTTCGCTAAGGAACAGACAGAGCTTTTCCGTAATGGTCAGATCAGCAGCGCGAAGTTAAATTATGAACTACGTGAAAGAATTGCTCTGTTGAGGCGCGAAAGTGCAGTCCAGGCCAAAATCACTGCATCCACTCAGGCACAAGCGGCAGCACTGAAACACGCTAAACGCACAGACTATAAAGGCGCGGCGGCTGGCATCAAAGAGCGTGGGCTGAACGTGATCGGCGGCGGTGCAGGTTTCATCGCTGGCACAGCGGCGTTAGCTGCCGGGGCTGGTGTGTTGGCCCGTGTCCGTGAGACAGCTACAGATAACCTCGACTTGGTGAGAAAAAGCGACAGCGTAAAGGTGAATCCAAACGCCGTTAAAGCGCTGGTACAGGCAAACCGTCAACGTGGTATTGATTCAAACTACGACACCATTACTGACAATTTCAAAGATGTGCGCGAGCGCCTCGGAGAATCCGTAACCAATAGCCAGTTCGATCAAAAGTCTGGTAAATGGAAGGGCGGTAACGGGGCCATTGACAATATCCTGAATCAGTTTGGCTGGAATAAAGCCGATATCGCTAAATATCAGGACAATCCCCTCGACTTCGTTCAGGCTGTCACAAACGAAGGGCAGCGTAGAGGGATGAGTGATGCGTCCCTGGGCCACCTGTTGGAAGACCTCGGTAATGATATGTCCTACCTGGTGCCAGTGCTCAAGAATAACGGTGCAGAGTTTACTTCCGTGCTGCAAAAAATGGTCGATTCCGGTCAAACCCTGAACGATGAACAGATTAAGCAGACATACGCCTACGGTGATTTATCTACGACATTGCAAGCGGTCAATAATGGCTTTAACCAGAATCTTACTTCCGGCTTCCTCGAAGGGTTTGGTAACGCTGGTAAGGATTTAGCGGAGAACACCGCCGCCCTGAACGAGACAGCAAAATCATTAGGCTCTGGGCTTGGAAACCTGTTAGCACAAGTGACAGGCTTCACGAAGGAAATCACTGATGATCTCAGCAAGTTTAACGGCTGGATGAAAGAAACATTCCCTTCACTGTACTCTGATCCTAACAAGACAGCGCCAGACGCTATCTACGATAAGGCGGTTAACGGTTCTGCGAATGCTACAGCGGATTGGATTCAGGATAAGACAGGCTTTGATACTCGAAGCGTTGGCCCCGCTATCATGGATTGGTTGGGTGTTGGCGGCGGTAATGCCGGAACAGCGGCGAATCAGTACGACCTTTCAGGGCAATCCCTGCGTGATAGTGCTATGTCTCTTGGTGGTGGTGCGCCAGCTTACACGCTGAATCCAACATTTAACCTGCAAGTGAATCCAGAAGTGGGGCTAACCCTGCAAAGTGATGTTAGTCGCTTGTCTGATTACATCGATTTCAACGCTAAAGCATCAGCAGCCAGTTTCGAACAGTCGTTAACGTTAGCTGTAAGCAGCGGTCAAAGCAGTACAGGCGGCTGATAAAACAAAGGGGCTTACGCCCCTTTTTTTGTTTCTTATTTTGTTGATTGAGCTAACACCGTTGCTGCAAGCTGTTTGGTTTTTTCGCTTGAGCGTGGATTATCGAGTGCCTTAGCTGCAACTGTTTCCATCACATCACTGGTGTGGCTGGAGGCGGCACGTTGAGATAGTGCGGAGGCTGCCAGCCGTTTTTGCACCTTTGAAGCATTGGGGTCGTTTAAGGTTTGACCAGCAACAGAAGCGATTTTACTTGATGTTTGCTTAGGATTCTTTGCCATGCTATCAGCCCTATGGTTGTTGGTGGTGGTCACATGTGGTGCTTTGATTTGTTATTTAACACTACATGTAGTGCTTATGTTAATCCGCACCGTTTCGCTGTGCAACGATGAATCAGTATTTCACTGGATAAATTCACAGTTGGCAAAACGTGCGGGATTTTATCCTGTTAAAGTGACTTTTCTATGATGTTGGTAGGTGATGATACTGGGTTAATTGTTCGCTATTTGTTCATAAATCACCATCTCAACATACCCGGCTAACTCTTCCATGCTCGCCCCCTGGGAGTATGTGCGGAATGCTTCCGTTTTGGCTTTCTGTTCAGTGTGTCCGGTGATACTGCCGATCCGTGTTTCCTGCACTCCTGCACGGTCTAAGCAGGTGATGAACATCCCGCGCAAGCTGTGGAAGCATTGGCGATCTGTAGCGGTAGGCAATACACGGCGGCGTAACCTGGTGAACGCTTGAGAGTAGAAAGGGCCTTTCTTACCGTCAGCTCGGTTAATCTTGTTAGCCTGTGGGAACAGGTATTCGCCGTAACTGTGGCTCATGTATTCATCGACTATCGCAGATAGCAGGGAGTGAATCGGCACATATCTGATCCCCGCTTTGGTTTTTGACTTCGATATGTAGAAACAGCGCACACCTTCCACCGTCTGGATCTCTGACTTCTTGAGGCTTGCGAGTTCATCAAGGCGGCATCCTGAAAACAGCCCCATGATTATAATGTTCCTGATCTCCGGCTCTGCTGCATCCAGTAGCTTTTGCATTTGGTCAGGCTCGAATGGTTGATAGCTCTCGATTGTTCGTCGTGCTTCGAGGTTGTGACCGTGAAACGGGTTATCTGGTGCTATGTCGTCGTAACCTCTCCGCGCATACTCATACAGGCTTCCAAGGCACGTTAGCCAGTTCTGCACGGTTTGAGGGGCTTTCTTGTCCTGCTGATTGATAAACATCGCCACTTGTGACCGTCTAATCTCCGTGATCTGAATGTCTGCACGGTCAAGCGAAGCAAGAAACACCTCTACGGCGCGAGCAGATTTAGCCAGCGTCGAGAATGAGCGCTTATCACTGTATTTTTCAGCGTATTGATCGCGGATAGCGGTTAACGTTGGCACTGTCTGGAGTGGGGCGCGTAGCGTGGTCTGCTTATGCAATCCGGCGATGGCGTTTTGTATGCGCCGTTCCTCCGTGTTCGGGGAATACTGTTCCTTTAGCGTCTTCCACTCGATCAGCATGTGATTGCGGAAGTGTTTAGCGGCGTTAAGGTCTTTGGTTCCCGTCGATTTCCGGTACAAGCGTTTCCCGCCGAAAATGTGCCGCATGTACACCGGAATGAAGATCTGAAACATCCAGACCCCTTCCGAAGTTGGATAAAGATAAGAGTGGCCCTTGATAGACATGAGAATGATCCTCTACAATCTCCGCTATCAACTACCAATGTTGAGATCTTTCGCGGCTCTTGGGCTTCTCTGTTCGATTCCCTTCGCCCGCTCCAGAATTCCCCTAACGTATTCATTCCTCAGCTTTTTTCTTATTCATACGTGACGGTGCTCGTGATCCTCCTACACAGGGGTCATACAGCCGATGGCGCAGCGTGATAATCTCTATCGACGTCCAAGCGGTATCTATGTTCTGCGGATCACCGTTCCGGTTCGTTATCGCGCTCTGATAGGGCAGCGTGAAATTCATGCATCTACCCGCACAACCCACCTTGCAAATGCCAGAGCTATTGCCGCGCGTTTGCTGGAGAAGTGGTATGCGTCTCTGGAAGAGTTCAGACAAGTGGATAAAGAGAAGATCAGGGGCAATGCCCCATTGTTGACTGGCGCAGGCAAAATCAGCCTGGCGTTGTTTTGCAATTCATTTGGGGTTGGGGTTGAGACTGTCGTCCAGCATCTTTTGGCAGCCAATGTGCCGCTGTATGCCCTTGTGTCGAACCAGCGTGGCTTTCTGATTGATGATTTCAGCACGCTTGATCGTGACCCCGATACGCATGGGTTCGTTTTGAATAACATTGCGTATGACGGTGCTGAGGCTGCGGTGAACGGCTATATGCAGCTTTACCAGCCGCAGTTTGCTCTTGTTGAAGTGCTGAACGGCCGAGAGGTCGAGGTTACGGCATTCAGGGCTAACAACGGCAATCCTCTTTCCCTCTGGTTGTTGGATTTACCCGGGGTGACGCTGAATGCAAGTTCTTTGTTCATCAACAACGTGCAGGCTGAAAAACTGCGTTGCGTCTGGGATAGAGCGCTTGCGAAATCGGAACCGACATCAACCACCACACCAAAAGCTTCTACAGTGCCATCAACAGCGCTTCCTGCGGCCGCTACCATGAATCCATATTGCAATCCGATGTATGCAAACATGACGGTTTCGGCAGTGCTGGAAGCGTTTCTGGTCTATAAAAATACGGGCGATATCAAGTTGGCCAGCGAGGGTAAAATTCGTTCCAGAATTGAACACTTCACGGAGATCATGGGCGATATGTCCTTGAGTGAGCTGGATCGTGATGTCGTGAAGGACTACGCCAACAGAATGCAGAATATGCCCGGCAATCTGTATTTGATGCGGCGAAAATACAAGATTTCAGATACGCATAAGCTGATTGAAACGGCGTTGGCTGATGGTCAGCCGGTCATGAGCCGAGATGCGATTGGCAGGCATATTGAATCACTGGGATCGATGCTCAAATGGGCGAAGAGCGAACGTTATCTTTTTGATAACCCTGCTGAGAATGTGCTGGCTCAGCGCCGTGTGATGGTGCGTGAGCAGGATCGCCGCGACCTCTTCACCGACGATGAACTAGTGCAAATTTTCTCGGCTGACTGGTTTAAGAAAGGCGCGGGAACGCCCAATCAATACGGACGTTATACAAGCTTTCGCCCGTTTCACTACTGGTTACCTCTGCTGGCATTATATGTGGGCGGGCGCATCAATGAGCTTTGCCAGCTTTATCTGACGGATATTCGCGAAGATAAAAACGGTGTTGCCTACATTGATTTTAACCTTGATGCGCCGGATAAGGTGATGGATGAAGAGGCGCAGGCTGGCGGCGATAAATCCTTGAAAACGGTGAATGCTATACGTCAGGTTCCCTTACATCCACGACTGATCGAACTAGGGCTACTTGAGTATGTGAATGCGTTGAAAGCTGCTGGGTATGATCGTCTTTTCCCTGAGTTGAAGCATAATAAAATCAAAGGATATCGCGCCGCAGCCTCCAAATGGTTCAACGAAAATTACTTTGGCAAAGTCCTTGGTTTTCCTCGTGACGGCAAGAAAACGTTCCATTCGCTGCGGCATACTTTCATCAACGCCGTAGACAAGTTTGAGAGCAATGAACGCACTATTGCGCAGCTTGTCGGCCATGTTCGCGGCAGCACCACCGCGATGACAACCTATCGTAAGGATGCCGATGTTGGAGAACAGTATGGCGTGATTTCGCTGCTTAGCTACAACCTGCCTGAGATTGCGCAGTTTGATACCGAGGCGGGTATTAAGGCGGTCAACGACGCACGGCGCAGACATAAATCATAGGATGTGCCAAACGCGCTAGGAAGCCCTCAGGCGCGTTTTTTATCAAGGGTAGTGGAAATTCATGGTGCGGAATTCGCGGCGCTTGCGTAGCTCGACTGGCGCAGCTAGATGAATCAGATGCAACCTTCAACAAGCAGCGACTTTCGGAACATTTTAACAACCTGAGGAGCACGGACGTTTATGGCGACTTACCGGCAGATTGCCGATGATGTTAAATCCCGAACGGGGAGAACAGTCAAAACATGTTGGATAGCGCATGTTAAGTCATTGCATGGGCTAACCCGCCGCGTATCTCCAAACCGCATTAACACTGAAAGCCGCGTTTATCCTTGCCCTGATAACTGGGTTGCGGAGATCGAGCAATCAATGAGAAATCTGGGCGAGCTTTAGCTTTACTGCGCAGATTAACTTTTGAGTCTGTTTGGCTCTATAAGGACTGTCTCGCCGCCACGGAAATTTTCGGACGCAATGCCTGAGATGGGAGCTTCCAAACCTAGGACTTCCACTTTCCCGCACCCAACTTATCCGGCTGCTTTTCACCGCGAACACGTTGAAGGTTAACAACGTTTAGTTCATGTTTGATTGAAAGGAACAGCCACCGACAAACACCGTTAGCGAAGGTATGTAAGCTGATAGTTGAGTTGCTATATATACAGTTATTAAGAGAACTGCATCCAGACCAGCAGGAATGCGGCTTCTTTCCTGCTGATTGTCACTTTTTTCTGGAATAGGGGAACGGGCCGCGGCTCAAACGTTGAGACGGCGTAAAGCACCTTTGACGGCGTTTTGTAGATCGTTAACAACCGCCAGATGAGAACTTTCTTTCCGCAGGAGCTTGTCACCGTTGACCATCATCCAGCTACGTTTACCCCTACGCCCGATGTTATCGAAAGAATGCAATCCGCGCTCGGCTGTTGCGTCGTTTACTTTACGAACTGCGTTGATAGCGGTAAACCGGAACATATCTCCGTCAGCCATCATTTCAGGTTTAATTGGTTTGCGAAATTTGAACAGGTGAGTGAGGGTTTCAAATCGAAAGCGCTGCATGTCGCTAAGACGGTGAAGAGAGTAGTGAGTGAGCGCAGCACCTTTTAACGTGACTTCAACACGAGCGCGTTGCTCTTCTACAGGTAGTTTCTGATCGTTGTCAGTGCGTTTGTGGTAGACCTGCCACGAGATGTTGTCCCACTTGTTACCAGTCCTGAAGTTTCGATATGGAGTGATACGTGTTCCGGGGAAAAGGTAGACATTTTTCCACGAAGCGGGATTGAATTGCCTTGGTCGGGTTCCGTTACTAAACAGGCTTGTCTGAAGCCGATAAGTCATTGTTCGTGTCGCTGATACTGACCGTTGTTTATGCCAGAAATCGCAGAAGACCTCGATGCCAGCAATGCGCGGTTCAGACGCAAAAGGAAAACGGTTCTCCATGCGGGCGAGCACTGCATTCAGCTTTACCGTATCGTTTGCCAGTAAATCCCTAAAACGAATCCGGAAAACATCGTTAGTCGTGCTTACCTTGGGTTTGATCCACTTGCTTACGCTGTTGCCCTGAGGTTGGGTGAGCAGTGATAACCTCGATATATATAGCCTTGCTGGTTCAACCCAGAGCTTTAATCCGGTGATTTCCAGTAGCTCATCTTGGACATAACGGTGCTGCGTTAGCCGGGATAAACTGACAGTGATGTCCAGCCAGTCGATCCCTGCTGAAACCCTAAAGAATTTGCGGTCTGCTTCGGCAGCTTTGTATTCTCGACTTTTCATGGTGCGACCTTATTGAACGGAACCTCAAACTGCCATCAGGGTAATTCGAACTGAGCAGATTTGAGAATGTTTCGAGCACGGTAGC
This sequence comes from Citrobacter sp. NCU1, assembly GCF_010231475.1. Taxonomy (GTDB): domain Bacteria; phylum Pseudomonadota; class Gammaproteobacteria; order Enterobacterales; family Enterobacteriaceae; genus Citrobacter_D. The sequence continues at coordinate 24,341 of NZ_NRDO01000039.1, forward strand.
ACAACGGCTTTACGATAAAAACCTTACTTATCAATTAACTGCGTTCGTATTCTGAACGCAGTTATCGATGATAACCTAACGGTATGAGAACACTGTCGTTTTTCATATACAGAGGGTGCTTCGGCTCACCTGAAGCGTTTAAGACGAAGCACATAGTGTTGCAGATGCGGTGATATGCGCATCCAACGTGCAGGGAAGCTCCCTAGCGCGTTTTTTATCAGGGGTAGTGGATTTCATGGTTTGAAATTTGTGGCGCTCTCTTAGAGCGTCTGGTGAAGCAGACATAGACTTACAACAAACAGCCGCATTCTTGAGAATGCCATAGTCAGGCAGTAACAGTCGCGGGAGGCGGGGAATCTGATTAACGCCCGCAACCAATTGCTGCTTGTGCCTAAAGTCGCAGTTGATGTCGGTGATTACGGGTGCGGATGTGAACCGGTAACACCGGAGGCTTATCGCCTCTATAAGGACAATCTTGGCGACGCCGAAATTTTTGAACGCAATGCCTAGTGGTGATGTTGGCCGATCTAGGGCTTCCACTTTTTGCGCCCTGCCGACTTGCCCCAGAATTATACAAGGCGATCAGCGAAGCGCGATTGAAGCTGTAAAAGAAGAAATAATTCAATGAGCCGGATATAAATTCCTGCTTTATTTTTAGTGCTTAATACATTTTTCCATAAAAGAATCAAGGAAGTGATCTGTAATACCTTGAGGTTTTCTTCGTTCACATAAGGAATATAATTCTTCAACTGCGGAGTAAGGGAAAAATTTTGTATCAAGGTCTTTAAATTGTGGCATGTTGGCAAATTCGATTACTTTCGCTCTATAGTCATCTGGTGCAACGATAGTCCATCGAATATCTTGCAGTCGAGGAGCGAAATCACAAAATTGCTTCATTCTTGTTAAGCCACTCTTGATCCCTGTGCTGTGCTCAATTTCCATCACTGCGGGCATCAATTTACCATTTCTGAACCATATGCAATCTATAAGTCTAGCCTCTTTGATTGCATCATCATACGATTGTAGAACTCTTTCATGAGAAAGGCTGTCAATGACGCCGTCCATTTGTGCGATTGCTTTTCCATTATACGTCAAGCCGCGATCATTGGCTGCGACCCATGTTCTGTAGCCTAAGTGATGACCTATTTTTACAAGTGCTATTTGTATTTGAGCATGCCTTCTTGTTTCTTCAATAGACATACCTTCGACTGGACGCATTGATTCCAAATCAATGCTTTGATAAACCACTTCAGTTTTCATTTCTGAAATAACAATATTAGCCTTATATTCAGAAAGAATTCCGTTCTCATGGGGGGTATTAGGTATATAGATTAGATGCTTGTGCCCTTTCTTTACTGTTTGGCGAGTGTTTATGACTTCCAGTCGGTCAAGTTTGCACCAATAGAACGATGGCGTATGGGCGAGCAAACTTTCGATCACAGAACGAGTGTTATAGCTAGCACCGAAAACTCTATCGACATTGATAGGTGCATCCTCTTGAATGGCGTTCGCTAATCGCCATAACATTTGGCTGGAGATGCTATCAACTCTGGCGTTTTCAAAAGTTTCACCTTTCACTGGATTGAAACGCTTAATCCTAATTGGACCTTCCGGTTGCTGGATTGAAACAATAGCGATCTTCCCTGCATTGACTCCGTTTACATAATCAAACAGTCTGTTTTTGGGAAGGTTCGCTATTGCATTCACAAGATTCATTGCTGTTAGATTCATCTTTTATCCCTAAATGCTTTAATATTGATTTTGCAATTCCTTGCGCTGCGAGATAAGGAACGCCATTACCAACAGTTTTGAACATATTTGAAAGAGTCATATAAGCTGGTAGCTCAAAATCTTTCGGCAAAGACTGTATGGCAAGTGCTTCTGCTACAGTCAATCTGCGTGGCTTGTAGGGGTGTAAATGAACCTCATTGTTCCCATACGCAGCCGTTGGCGAATATCTCCAGCGATGAAGTCTCTTATATGATTTCTTACTGTCATCTCCTTCCGCTACTGCCATAAATCGAACTAAACCAGCTCGAGCAGTGAAAACATGTTTTGCATTAACATGTTCCGAAACATTATTCTTCTTGAACCAATAATTAACAGTAAGTTCTAAAGGGAGTGACTCTGGCATAGTTAATGATGAATCTATAGCGAAATCATTTGTAGTAGGCCAGTTGTAATCAAAAGCGCTGCGTTCAGGATATATCCTGCCACCCCATTCAAAGGATTTTGCTAACTTTTTATTTTGAAAACCAATTAATATAATTCGCTCCCTATCCTGTGGGGCGCCATATTCAATTGAGTTGATCAGTTTTTCATGCAGAGTATAACCCACATTCTTTAGCTGTTCTTTGAGGTGTTCAAAAAATTCTCGATGTTTGTAGGTGCGATATAATCCTTTAACATTCTCAAATAAGAAAAAGTCAGGTTTCATTTCGACAACAATATCAATGTAACTTTGAGAAAGTCTTCCGTTCTCACCGTCGCGGCCTTTGTTTTTACCAGCAACAGAGAAATCAGGGCAAGGTGGCCCGCCAATGAAACCGATTTGTCTTTTCTCCTTCCTTAGAGTCTTGATCGCTTCTTTTAGAGCTTTGTGATCAACGTCCTCTATGCTCATTTCGGCATAGCCAAAACGGGGGATAGGTTTGTTCATTACTGCCCTTGAATGCTTATAAGCATCCATAAACGGCGGGTGAAACTCATTCACAAAAGCCACCTCAAAACCGGAGTTTTCAAACCCCAAGTCTAGAAATCCTGAACCGGAGAAGAAAGAGAAAATGGCAGGTTTAAGTGTGGACATTTTTTACCTATTGATGGTCATCGAGTCATGCAAAAACACCCGACATCTTAACAGATGAGGGGGGCATTGCAACGGATAGCAGGCTGTGTGTATTCGATTTGGTGAGTGAAAACGTATTGCCGAAAGGCAGATAAGGGATAAGCGAATCCAACATCGTTTATCCCGAAATTCAAGAAGGTGAGCTGTCCTATCTTGTATCTTTTTGGGGGAGGGCAACTATGGAGTTCAACGGCTGCCAACAAACGACCGTTTTCCGGCACCTTTCAATCGTGTGCTTTCACACTGTTGGAAAATTAGCCTTGGCTTTTTTGGCAGGCCATCCTAAGTTGACACCGTTTTCTGGCAGGGGCCAGATGAGGAAACAACAATGGCGACTTTTGGCTACGGGCGTGTTTCGACATCGCAGCAGGATACTGAGAACCAGCGTCTGGAACTCGGGCAGGCTGGTTGGCAAATTGATTACTGGTATGCCGATGTTGTCAGCGGGAAGGTTCCGGCAATGCAACGTAAAGCATTTTCTGAAATGCTCAATAAAATACGCGATGGTGAAACGTTGGTGGTAGCGAAGCTTGATCGTCTGGGGCGTGATGCGATTGACGTCCTGCAAACGGTAAGGGCGCTGGCTGACCGTAATATCAAGGTTATCGTCCACCAGCTTGGCACGACTGATCTCACTTCCGCTGCGGGTAAGTTGCTGCTGTCGATGCTGGCTGCGGTTGCGGAGATGGAGCGTGATCTACTGATTGAACGCACCCAAGCGGGATTGTTGCGGGCTAAGGCAGAAGGTAAGACTCTGGGGAGACCTTCTAAAATCGCCCCACAAGACCGTAGAGCGATTGTAGACAAATGGAATAGCGGGATTAGTATCAGCGCGTTAGCACGTGAATACGGTGTATCCAGAGCGACTATTGCTACAGCCTTACCCAAGGTGGGTTAATTGATTACATGCTTTTTCGGCAAACATTATAAATGATGGCTTCAGCTTCTTTCGGTGTTTTACCCGCTAAGTCAGTATAAACCGTGTGGGCGATGTAGTGTGCAAACACAATGTTTTGTTCAGTAATGCCCGGTTTGCCTCTTAGCCCTTCTATTTGCTGATCAAACATAGATTGCGGGTCTTGATTATCTCTGCCTGCTGCAATGTTTCGGGCCATCGTTGCCCACGAATTACAAAGTGTCTCGCTTTTAGCACTGGTTAATTCGTTCTCCAGCACCTTGTCACCGGAAATTGCGTGTTGTGCCCAAGCCGAATTGTTGGCGATGAACTTCTTCGAATCGGTCGCGATACCGTATTCGATTCGAATGCCACTATCGTGATAGCTCCCGTCTGCATCTTTACTTGCTAACTTTAAAGAAATTCGACAGCCTGGAATTGTTTTATGATCCTTAACTGAAACAAACACAGTATCCGTGTCACAATCAGCAAAGCTATCATCGGGGTTAGCGTAAGTATTCGTTTTGATGAGCAGCCCAGTAAGGCCGTTTTTGTAGCCTTTTGCCGGCAGCATTTTGAAGGCGTTGCGATCACCCTTTTTGATCGCTTCCCGGAAGTGATCCATACCGATGCGCGTCGCCAGTTGATCAATACTCTCTGCTGCATAAGATGCAGATGACGCAGCTATTAACATAATGGTCAGCAACGACTTTGCTGAAAAAACGGGCTTACTCAGCCGTGTTTTTGACATGTTGTTATCCCTCAGAATCCACCCCTGCGGTGTCAGTTATCGAATCATAGACCATTGATTCAAAATGTCACCACTGGAGCGTGGCGCTTTAGTGGACATCTGCGCAAATTCAGGGAATGAAAAAGACCCTAAGAAAACTGTTTGGACAACGAGTAAAAGAGCTCCGCATAGCCACCGGATTGAGCCAGGAAGCCTTTGCCGATCGGTGTGGGTTTGCACGTAGCTATATGAGTAGAATTGAACGTGGTAGGTCTAATGCGTCTCTTGATGCGATTGAGGTGCTGGCTAACGCTCTGAGCGTTGAGCCGTGGCTGTTGTTATCGTCTGATTCATATGAAGATAACGACCCGGAACTTTTGGTTCCATACGCGGCTGATGGCTCGTGTTTTCATCCCGGTCTGGCAAGCACTCGCGATGGTTCATTCGGAGTGGGCGATAAGAGCGCTCAGAAGCGTTTTGGCACGTTTGCCGAAGCCCTTGAGTATCTCCGTAGCATGGAGACGGCAAAATGGCGTAGGCCTAATGTCAGTGGCAATTGGGGCATTGTGTCAGCGGTGCGTTGGGACAAACTGAGAAAGTGAAGTAAGTATAAGTTTATAAATTTTGGATGCTGTATTAATGAACAGTATTCTTTGGCAGAAGGTGAGACACCTATGAATCAGTCTTACTCTTCTATAAGAGCCGACAAAACATCAAAATCCAGGTGCGTTACGTAGGCGTTACAGTGGCGTTTCGCTTCAGCAATGGAGAGTGCTTTTGAAAAATAATCATTTAATATCAGATGATTGGCTAACGTCTCTGAGTGATCTTGAGTTACTGTCACTTCATTCCGAAATTTTAACCCAGTTGTGTTCTAGAGGTGTCATCCGCACCAAGAATAATCCTGTAGGTGACTATGCCGAATGGCTGGTTTCTGAGGCGCTAGGTATGACTCTTCTCAGCAATTCAACTGCTGGTGCTGATGCCATCGACACTGATGGCAAGAAAGTGCAGATCAAAGCGAGGAGAGTCACGCCGGATAATCCTTCCCGGCAACTGAGTGCATTGCGTAACTATGAAGCTGCCGATTTTGATTATTTGATAGCCGTTATTTTCGATGAAACTTACAACATTCTTGATGCCTACAAAATCCCACATGAAGTAATACGAGATTACGCTCGGCATAGTGATCACGTTAACGCACATATCGTTAACCTCAAGGGCGCGATTCTTACTGATCCCCGAGTTAGTTCCATCAAAGAAGACTTGATTGTCAGGAGTTCAGCTTCAGTCAATGAAGCGGCTATGCAAACCCTTCCACCCGAACCTATGGAAGAGGTTTTGAATCAACCAGAGAAGATAACGAGTAGTGTTACCCTGGTCAGCCTCCTTAAGGCTATTGGGATGGAGTGCTTCGTAAACTATTACCATCATTTTGCCGATTCAAATTTATCAAGCGCTGATATCATTGAGCAAATGCACTCACGTGAGGGTTATACAGAGAAAAGTTGCCGGGGCCGTCTCAGTAAAGCGCGAAAAGTGATCAGGGATGGTTTAAGTATTGAGGCTTTGGCGTTGATCGCTGACTCTGGGCGAATACAAGATTCTGTCAGAAGTGACGCGCTAAAACTTATCAGCGTTCTGGAGTGAAACGGTTTGCAAAATGTTGTAGTTCCTCCTACAAAACCGTCCTACAATGCATCAAGTTTTTGTTAATAAATCCATGGGATTACGAGATCTTTGGAGCGGGGGTGATTTCCCTTCGCCCGCTCCAGATCTCTCCCCTTGTGGAGAAGCCTTAAAAGCCTTCTCTATCAGCAACTTAAATAGTTACCTATTTTAGTCGCCTATGGGTTCTACCATTGTGATCCGCCCTTGGTAACTGTCACGCTAAGTTACATGGTGAGATGACAGTATAACTTAGCGTTGGCGGCAGTTGCATCCTCACACCGCGATAGTAAAACGTGAAGAAAAAGCCCACCTTGGCATTGTTATGTCATCGACAGACTGATCACTCGCATTTAAGCCCGATGTGCGGCCTTGTGGCTGCGTAAACAGGTGAATAGTGGTAATGCCCCGGTAGCTAAAGATCCGGCTCTGCCAGCGCTTCGCTCACGCTCCTAACGGTACACGAGCACCCTGATAAGGTGTGATCCTTCTGACAATCTGATGAAGTCGCTACTCTCCGCTTGTCTCCTTACCACTAACGGGGCTTTTTGGCTGCTATGGCTTTTATAAGCGTTTACTCAGAGCGGCTAACACCCAGCCGAAATGAGTAACAGAGTAGAGAGAGTTATCAGTCAGGAGAGCGAGGTAAAGCAATGCGGTGATGATACTGATGATGACACCAGAAACTAAGACGTAACGTAATGAAAAACCACGCATTGAAGAACTCCTCATCAAGTAGATGAAAGAAGTTTAGAACTAATTTACGTGATTGGTCAATAGGTGTGGCATTTTATCAACTATATTACACTATTGTTTTGGTGTCAAGCACTAACTCGGAAGATTAATTTTTAACATAATAACAATGGGTTGGATGGTAAATGCTCATTTTCTCTCATGCAAAAAATAAAATCTCTGGGCGCTAAACTCAGACTGTCAGAGAGAAGAATTTCCTCATTTCCATTCTGTCCGAGCTGCTTCTGCCAAATATCGAGTTTTACGCCACTGTAAACCCAGCATACCTGAATTCTGGTGGTGTGTACGTCCTACGCAGTTTTGATTGGACAGGGCATGATTTTTTTTAAAATTATCGCTATTGGAGATGTTTTATGCTGAAGTTATTTTATTCTTTGCCATTATTTATTGATTAAATCACCTAAAGTTGGATTCGCCCGATGAATGGACTGATGTTATTAACTGTGTTGTTAGTGCTTTATCTCATTCCTTCCGTCATAGCTTACAGAAGATGGCACAGAAATTTTAAAGCGATCTTTGCATTAAACATCCTTTTAGGATGGACATTTTTGGGCTGGATCGTTTGCTTAGTATGGTCTTTCACATCGGATACTGAACATAAAGTTGGTGCTGATGAGACTACTAAAGCAATCGAGAAAAAATATTTCGTGGTCAGTGCTGACACCAGAGAACGGATCCAAGGGTTTTACACTGATGATGGAGCCTTGAAAAGTATTGATGAAAATGGTTTCACAGTTTCAAATGTGAGTAAGAATGCCGAGGGTGGTATGGATTTCATTGTGGATGTACCTAACTAAGTCTGACCATGAGCTTCCGTTCCGTGACATTGGCTGCTATAAAGATTTTTGCGGCCTTTGTCACTTACGGATCATTCTAAGTTGTGGGCTGATGGCTAAAGCTATCGTCCAATGACGGTTATAATCCAGTCTTTCTCCCGCTGTGTTAGCTCAAGTTTGTTCACACGCGTTAAAAATGTATTGATCACCTGAATGTCAGAATCAGTGATCCGTTTTAATAGGTCGGAAGGAATTCCCTTGCTAACAATCGCTTTGCGGTGGCTGTCGTAGTTTTTGTTACTCATCATCAGTCCTCAAAGGTCATTGTGTGGCGGCATTGAGCGCTGGCAGCCACTTTTACTTGCTCACTTCTAACTGCGTTCTCGTAGAGGCAAATCTTACCATCAGATGTTTCGATTTCGTCACTAAGAATCAGGGTTATCTGTGTGGCATTCGCCAGGGCTGGTAACAGCGCCAGCGTTAGAACAAGCAAGCGTTTCATGCGCGTGTCCCTCTCTTGATCCCTGTTGAATACTTCGTTCGTAGTGCGTCTACTTTGGCCTGTGTGATCCCCAGGTAGGCGCGTGTGTGCTCGGTGGAGCGATGCCCCAACATTTTACTAATTACCTCCAGATCTTCGCCATGGGCATGGGCGATAGCCGCCACTGTCTTACGTGCGCTGTGCATGGCGATCACTGCGTCCTGTGGAAGTAGGCCGCGCATCTTGAGTTTGTCCACTGCATACTGAATCTCTGCATGGATTTTGGAACGGCTGATCGGCTTACCTTTGCTCCGGTTGCTGTCATTCTGGAATACATACAGATTTTCCCCGCGCTCGTTGTAGCGAGCCTTGAGTACCTCCCGCGCTGTCTCCGTCAATTCTACTTCTACCGCTTCCTTGGTCTTGTCCTGGGTGATGCGTAGCACCTTGCTACCAATATCCAGTTCATCCCAGCGCCAGGAACGCATATCTACGCCGCGAAGCTGTGTCTCTACTCCTATAAGGAAGAGATCCGCCACTGTCTGGCTCTTCTTCGCGATTTCTTCCACTACCAGAGCCACCTGATCGGCGCTCTCAAGTCCGTCTGTACGTTTTGCACCCTTGCTGATTGCCATTCTCTTACCTCCTTAATCTGTTTCATAGTGTAAATATTGATCAAAAACAGATAGATAACAAGATCAATTTTCACTTATTTGCATAAATGTCTTATTCGTGGAGTGGAGTTTCAAGGGTATTAAGTGGCATTAAACGCGATTAAACCCGCTTTAGGGGAAGCGCGGTTGCTTGAGTCGCTTAACGGACTAAAGCCAGGCCCCCGATCTGGTGGATTCTTGAGTGCCAAATATCATATTGATTTATAAAGATTTTATTTTTGTTTCTCTTGTTTCGTGGAAAACACTTCTTGTCAACTTATTTATTTTCACCGTGGCTTTTAGCCCCAGGAACAGCCGAAAAAAGGCGATAAAATCGAGGTTGACCATAAGTTGTTGTTTCTACTGCAAGATGAATAGGACAGATAACCTGAATGTCCTAACGATGCGCGATATTGCACGTTAAATGAGAGGGGTTCTCATTTGTGGCGATGCGATCTGATTTGATGATAATTATTCTCAACAACGGCGATTTTGGCATGAAAATCGAATTGTTACATTATAACAAAAAGTCGTTAAGCAAATTGCACCTATCATGAAAGTGTTCATTGTGGACAATGATCGCTGTGAGCCGCATGGTGCAAGAGATTGTGTAAAGTGGGTGATAGTTGCATTTGAAACTACCTTGGCGGGTTTGGCACCTTTACCCCGCATCAATGGTGCTTCTTTAACTGCGAATTACCAGCGGGTTTACCGTTATTAACCACCGCTTTAGTAGGATTAATCTTAGCATGATGATATACGGGAAAAACCCGGATGTTCGGGTATGGGATAACTTGATACACGGGAAAAACCCCAGTGTCCAAGATTAATGCACGGGAAAAACCCCAGTATCAGGCACTCATACCAGGGAAAAAACCGTCCAATAGAAAGAGATTTTAGAAATCGATTCTAAAGAAAGAGATTTCTAAAAGATCTGTGGTATTGCGCTTGTCGCAAAGATCATTTGCTGGCGGCAGTTCGCCGTCACTCAAGGGGAAATGTCCTGGTACGCCGCTTGATGGCTTCCCGGACACCCTCGTTCCGCTCATACCACAGCAAAGCGTTACTCTTTACCTTCTGGACTCGTGCAAACTTCGTTACTGACGAGAGTCAGGCACGAACGATTATTTGCCATCGGCAAGAGATCGCTTTCGCCGTGGGCGAATACCATTGCGCTGTGCGCGGTATATAACCATGTACCCAACCATCTGACGATGATTGACCACATGCTAACTCTACCTAACGACAATTAACCTTCCTACGTCCTACCGTCCATAGTCATGCTAATTCTCGAAGGTAGAGCGGCTAAAGTTCACTTTCACCGTGCTATGGTTCAGTTCACTAAGCCTCAATCCAATACCAACGCCTACCATCCTGATAACTAACGTTATCCGTCAGTAGTTGTGCTATTGGTTTCGGGAGTAAGTGCCAGAGGTGCGCCATACGTCACCAGAACGCACAGGAAGCCCGTAGAGCGATTTAAAGAGGGTAGATGGTGCAAAGGTAGCCTGAGGGCGTCAGAACGTCGCAAAGAGCGCTACAGGTTGTTTGGCGTGATTCTTATGGCTATCTTCTCTGGTGGCAAGTTCTACCATAAATTTCGCCTGACTGCAATTATCTGTTTTTGGCACAAAGAGCACTAATCGCAAAGCAAAAATGTAATTCGTTGAAAATGATCAAAAATATTTAACGAAATCACCGTTTGGGTATTGACAAACGTTAGTGA
>NZ_NRDO01000004.1 GCF_010231475.1 Citrobacter sp. NCU1
CGTCATGACCTCCAGCACCCGCTGTGCAGCACCTTTCGTCGCCGCCACCAGCGTTTTTCCTTTCACGAGACCGCTCACCAGTTCCGCACAGAACAGATCGCCGGTTCCTTTCAGATCGGTTTTTACCCGTGAGTGTTCAATAACATCCACCGAATCGGCGGTCACCACCGCGACGTTTATCGTCTCATCGGTTTCACCCGGTGCGCTGGTGATCACCACCCATTTCAGGGTATCGGAAAGTAGCGATTTGGCAGCTATCACGGCATCATCCAGCGTGTGGCACGGCTTCCCACTGAGCCTCTCCAGTTCGAAGACGTTGGGGGTCAGTCCTTGCGCCAACGGCAGCAGATGGCAGCAGTACGCGGCGGGAATTTCCGCTTTCACGTACATTCCGCTGTCCGTGTCGCCCATCACCGGGTCCACCAGAATACACACATCAGGGTGCGAGTCCCGGACCGTCTTCAGCCACTGCGCCAGCAGGGCGATTTGCTCCGCGCTTCCCATGTAACCAGTGGTCACGGCTTTAAGTTCGCGCAGTGCGTCACGTTCATTTAAGGCCTGAAGATAACCGCTAAACCAGTCAGCAGGGATAATGCCACCATAAAATGTCTGATAATGCGGAGTATTGCTAAACAATACCGTAGGGATCGGGGTCACCCGTAATCCCTGTGCGTTGATGGCAGGCACCGCAATGCTGTTGCCGACGCTACCATAAACGACCTGTGACTGAACGGCGACAATATCGGTCTGTATCGCCCGATGCGTATCGTCGAAGAGCACTGACTGTATTTCACTCTCCTGCCCCATAACCTTCTCCTCTCACTGGACAGCGGGCTCACGCCTCACTATTATCGTCATATGCTAAAATTCATTTTGTCATAGGTCAATAATGATCGACGGAAAAACCGCCAACGAAATCTTTGACAATATTCGTCAACATGTCGCGAGCGGCAGATTGACGCCAGGCGAAACGCTGCCGTCGGTCCGTGAACTGGCGACGGCGTTGGAGATCAACCGCAATACTGTCGCGGCGGCTTACAAGCGACTGGTCACCTCCGGGCTTGCCGTTAGCCTCGGACGCAACGGGACAGTGATCAAAGGCCTCCCATCGCCTGTCGCACTTGAAGGGAGCAATCCAGGAACACCGCTTACCGACCTCTCCGGCGGTAACCCTGATCCCCGGCGCCTGCCCGACCTCAGCCGCTACTTCACCGCGATAAACAAGTCGCCACGTCTGTATGGCGATGCGGCTGTATCTCCTGACCTCAGGAAATGGGCTACGCGCTGGATGCAGAATGCGACGCCTCATGCGGGTGAAATCGATATTACCAGTGGCGCCATCGATGCGATTGAGCGCTTGCTCTGTGCGCATCTGTTGCCTGGCGACAGCGTGGTGGTGGAAGATCCCTGCTTTTTAAGCAGTATCAGTATGCTCCGTTACGCCGGGTTTGGCGCGGCTCCGGTACTTGTCGATGCCGAAGGCATGCTGCCGGAAGGGCTGGAGCAGGCACTGCAAAAAGGGGCAAGAGCCGTTATTCTGACCCCACGGGCGCACAACCCAACGGGATGTAGTCTGAGCGCTTCGCGCGCTGCTGCGTTACACGCCATTCTGGCTCGTTATCCGCAAGTGCTGGTGATTGTCGATGATCACTTCGCGCTGCTTTCTTCATCCCCCTGGTATCCGGTCATTGCCCGCGAAACGCAACATTGGGCCGTGGTGCGTTCGATGTCGAAAACGCTCGGTCCGGACCTGCGCCTTGCCATCGTTTGCAGCGACGCGGCCACATCGGCAAAACTTCGTTTACGGTTGAACTCCGGCAGTCAGTGGGTCAGCCATCTGTTGCAGGATCTCGTTTGCGCCTGTCTGAGCGACGAGGACTTCCAGCAATCGCTTCATCATACCCGGCTGTTTTATGCCTCTCAGCAGCAAAAACTGGCGGCGGCATTACGCCATCAGGGCATTGATTCCGTCACTCCCGGCGACGGCCTGAATCTGTGGATACCGCTCCATGACGCAAGCCAGGCGGTTGCGTTTAAACTGGCAAAATCAGGGTGGCTGGTGCGCGAAGGCGAAGTGTTTGCCGTTAATACGCCAGCCCACGGCCTGCGCATTACGCTGTCGACACTCAGCGACAGCGATATCGACACACTGGCGGCTGATATTCATCAGGCGCTGCAACGCTAACTGGAGACTATAAGTGCGAGTTCATTTTGTTGTTCATGAGTCGTTCGAATCAACCGGAGCCTATCTGCAATGGGCTGAAGAACGCGGTTACGCCATCTCCTGGTCTCGCGTCTATAACGGCGAGCCCGTCCCCGCAAATGCCGATGGGTTCGACATGCTGGTGGTTTTTGGCGGGCCGCAGTCACCGCGCACTACGCTTGCCGAGTGCCCACATTTTGACTCACTGGCTGAGCAGCATCTGATCAACCAGGCCATTGTCGCGCAACGGATTGTGGTGGGGATTTGCTTAGGCTCGCAGCTGATTGGCGAGGCGCTGGGGGCAAAAGTGTGTCAAAGCCCGGAAAAAGAGATTGGTCATTATCCCATTACGCTGACCGAAGCAGGTCAACAGCATCCGTTGATTGCCCACTTTGGCTCTCCATTGATGGTGGGTCACTGGCACAACGACATGCCGGGGCTAACCGACCAGGCAACGGTACTTGCCACAAGCGAAGGCTGCCCACGGCAAATCGTGCAGTACGGTAATTTTGTTTATGGTTTCCAGTGCCATATGGAGTTTACCGCCGAAGCGGTTGAAGGACTGATTCAACATTCCGAGCAGGAACTGACCGAATCCAGAGGGAAGCGTTTTATTCGCACAAACGCGGAAATGCGTGAATGGGGTTACCGGGAAATGAATGAAAAACTGTGGCAGTTCCTGGATCTGCTGGTCGGGAAGCACCGCCAATAACAGACATGCCCGGCCATTGCCGGGCGATGTGATTAAATGCCCGCCCCCTGGCTGAAGTGCTCTTCGCCAAAGACTCCGGTCGAAAGATAGCGATCGCCGCGATCGCAAATGATCGCCACAACCACGGCGCCTGGATTCGCTTTCGCCACGCGCAGCGCCCCAGCCACCGCACCGCCGGAACTGACGCCGCAGAAAATGCCTTCACGCACCGCCAGTTTGCGCATCGTGTTTTCGGCATCGTTCTGATGAATATCTAAGACTTCATCCACCAGCGAGGCGTTAAAAATGCCCGGCATATATTCTGCCGGCCAACGCCGAATTCCCGGAATACTGCTGCCTTCTTCAGGCTGTAGCCCGACAATCGTCACCGGCTTCACTTGCTCACGCAGAAAACGTGAAACTCCGGTGATGGTGCCGGTCGTCCCCATACTGGAAACGAAATGGGTGATCCGCCCGGACGTTTGCTGCCAGATTTCGGGACCGGTGGTGGTGTAGTGTGCATACGGGTTATCCGGATTGTTAAACTGATCCAGCAGTTTACCTTCACCGTGATTGGCCATTGACGCCGCCAAATCCCGCGCCCCTTCCATCCCCTGCTCTTTGGTAACCAGGATCAACTCAGCACCGTATGCGAGCATGGCGGCACGCCGCTCCTGGCTCATGTTGTCCGGCATTAACAGTTTCATGCGATAGCCTTTCAGCGCAGCAATCATCGCCAGCGCAATACCAGTGTTGCCACTGGTCGCTTCAATCAGCACGTCGCCCGGTTGGATTTCGCCACGCTTTTCCGCCTCGACAATCATTGATAATGCGGCACGATCTTTTACCGAGCCTGCCGGATTATTCCCTTCCAGTTTGAGCCAAATTTCGCTGCCGTTGTCCGGCCCCAGACGTTGTAATTTAACCAGCGGCGTGTTGCCGATGGTCTGTTCTAATGTATTCACGTTTTCTGCTCATAAAAAAGCCGGGTAGCGCTGCGCTTACCCGGTCTACCAATGACGACGATCCCGTAAGCCCGGCGCCACCGGGCGATAAACATACGAATTAACCTATCAGGCCGATTCAGCCAGAGCAAGCTCCGCTTCGCGCGTTTCAATGCGCTGTTCGCCGTTATACAAACGCGCATTTTGCAACCCAACAAACAGGCGCTCACCGCGCACTGGCGCATCGTCACCCTGCATCACTACCGTCAGGGGTTCGTTGTACCACCCCAGAGGCTGCACAACTAATTGGGTGTAGTGGCCTTTCGGACTGGCCTCCAGCACCTGTACCGGCAACGGTGAGTCAAGACTGGTGCGACGGCTGATGTCCACTTCCCACGGGCGCAGGAACAGATCGACAGGCCCCTGATACGCCGGGGTATAGCCCAACGGCCAGCGGTGCGCCCCAACGTGGAACTGTCCGCCGCGGATTGTCCCCTGCAGACGGTTCACCTCGCCCATAAACTCCAGCACGAAGCGGGTCGCCGGCTCACGCCATACCTGATCCGGCGCATCGGCCTGCTCAATATGGCCCTGACTCATCACCACCACGCGGTCCGCCACCTCGGTGGCTTCTTCCTGATCGTGCGTCACAAAGACGCTGGTGAATTTCAGCTCTTCATGCAGCTGACGCAGCCAGCGACGCAGCTCTTTGCGTACCTGAGCGTCTAGTGCGCCAAACGGTTCATCAAGCAGCAGAATTTGTGGTTCTACGGCTAGCGCACGCGCCAGCGCTACACGCTGTTTCTGCCCGCCGGAAAGCTGTGCCGGGAAGCGATCTGCCAGATGAGCCAACTGCACCATCTCCAGCAACTTTGTCACTTTCGCTTTAATTGCCGCCGCATTCGGACGCTCACGACGCGGCAGCACCGTCAGGCCAAAGGCGATATTGTCAAATACGGTCATATGGCGGAACAGCGCGTAATGCTGGAACACAAAACCAACTTTACGATCGCGGGCATGCAGGCGACTGACGTCAGTACCGTGGAAGCGAATATGGCCGCTGGATTGATGTTCCAGCCCGGCGATAATCCGTAACAGTGTCGTTTTTCCTGAACCGGATGGCCCCAGCAGAGCCACCATTTGACCTGAAGGAATATCCAGTGAGATATCGTTCAGCACCTGGGTGCGACCAAAAGACTTCTTAATATTGGCAATCTCAATGCTCATGATTTTCCTCCTGTTGCGCGCGTTTTTCCTGATTCTCCAGGCGCCATTGCAACATGCTCTTCAAAAACAGGGTAATAATCGCCATCAGCGTCAATAACGCGGCGGCGGTAAAGGAGCCGACAGCGTTGTAGTCCTGCTCCAGTAATTCAATCTGTAGCGGCAGCGACAGGGTTTCACCGCGAATCGAACCGGAGACCACCGACACCGCGCCAAACTCGCCAATCGCACGGGCGTTGGTCAGCACCACGCCGTACAACAGCGCCCAGCGGATGTTCGGCAGCGTAACGCGCCTGAACATTTGCCAACCGGAGGCGCCGAGCAAAATCGCCGCTTCGTCTTCCTGACTCCCCTGGCTCAGCATCACTGGCACCAGTTCACGTACCACAAATGGGCAGGTGACGAAGATGGTGACCAGCACCATGCCTGGCCAGGAGAACATGATTTGCAGGTTATGCTCATCCAGCCAGCCGCCCAGCGGACCGTTGGAGCCATAAAACAACAGATACACCAGACCGGCGACCACCGGCGAGACGGCAAATGGGATATCCAGCAGCGTCAGCAACAATTGGCGGCCCGGGAAGTTAAAGCGCGTCACCAGCCACGCCAGTAACACGCCAAACACCAGATTCACCGGCACCGCAATCAATGCAATCAGTACGGTCAACCAGATGGCGTGGAGCATATCCGGGTCAGCCAGATTCTGTAATACCGGCATCAATCCTTTGCTGAATGCCTGCACGAAGATAGAGATCATCGGCACCAGCAAAATAAACGTGGACACCAGCATGCCCGCGCCAATCAGCAACCATTTCCCCCAGTTAATACGGGGCGCGTCATAGCGCTTTAATTGAGTAACGTCCGCCATCAGTGACCTACCACACGTCGACCAAAGCGACTTTGCAGAGTGTTAATCGAAAACAGCAGTAATAACGACGCGGCCAGGATAACCGACGCTATCGCGCTCGCCGCCGGATAATCGAACTCCTGCAAGCGAATAAAAATCATCAGCGATGTCACTTCGGTCTTCCACGCGATATTGCCCGCGATAAAAATCACCGCGCCGAATTCTCCCAGGCTGCGGGTAAAGGAGAGCGCTACACCTGCCACCAGCGCCGGAGAGAGCTCCGGCAACACCACCTTGCGAAAACTCTGCCAGCGAGTCGCGCCGAGCGTCTCTGCCGCTTCTTCATATTCCGGGCCTAACTCTTCCAGCACCGGTTGCACCGTACGCACCACAAACGGAATGCTGGTAAACGCCATCGCGACCGCAATACCGAGCCAGGTATAGGTGACTTTGATATCAAACTTTGCCAGCCACTCGCCGTAAAAACCGTTGACCGAAAACAGCGACGCCAGCGTCAAACCCGCAACCGCCGTCGGCAGGGCAAACGGCAGATCCATCAACGCATCCAGCAGAGTGCGCCCCGGGAAGCGGTAGCGGGTCAAGATCCACGCCATCAGCAGGCCGAACACGCCGTTAAACATCGACGCTACAAAGGCCGACAATAGCGTGACTTTATAAGCTGCAACCACCTGCGGATTAGTGATCACGTCCCAGTACTGCGCCCAGCTCATTTGCGCCAACTGCATCACCAGCGCACTGAGTGGCAGCAGCAAAATCAGGCAGACAAACAGCAGGCTGGTGCCCAGGCTTAAAGTAAAGCCGGGCAGCACGCGTCTGGAGGAGACGGCTAACATTTACGAACGCCCCGCCGCCAGCAGTTTGTCCAGTTCACCACCACTGGCAAAATGGGTTTTCATCACCTCAGGCCAGGCGCCAAACGTATCTTCCACACGGAACAGTTCAGTTTGCGGGAATTTGTCTTTCAATTTGTCCATCACTTGCGGGTTATTCACGCGGTAGTAGTAATCAGTGATGATGGTCTGCGCCTGCGGGCTGTACAGATAGTTCAGGTAGGCTTTCGCCGCTTTCTCTGTGCCGTTGGCCTGCACGTTTTTATCCACCCACGCCACCGGGAACTCGGCGAGGATATTGACCTTCGGCACCACCACTTCAAAACCCTGCGCTTCATACTGTTTGCGAATGTTGTTTACTTCCGATTCAAAGGTGATCAACACATCGCCCAATCCGCGCTCCACAAACGTGGTGGTTGCACCGCGGCCGCCGGTATCAAACACTTCGACGTTTTTCAAAAATTGCGTCATGAATTGCTCGGTTTTGGCTTTATCGCCACCGTCTGCTTTATCCGCTGCGCCCCACGCGGCGAGGTAGGTATAGCGCGCGTTGCCGGAGGTTTTTGGGTTCGGGAAAATCAGTTTCACATCTGCCCGTACCAGATCATTCCAGTCATGAATATTCTTCGGATTACCCTTGCGTACCAGGAACGCCATTGTTGAATAGAATGGCGAACTGTTATTTGGCAGACGGCTTTGCCAGTCCGCCGGGAGAAGTTTGCCTTTATCGTGCAGGATCTGCACATCCGTCACTTGGTTGTAAGTCACGACGTCGGCTTTCAGGCCCTGTAAAATCGCCAACGCCTGTTTTGATGAACCGGCATGAGATTGTTTAATCGTCAGCTTGTCGCCGCCGTTGTCTTTCGCCCATTGCTGTTCAAACGACGGGTTCAGGGCGGCAAACAGCTCGCGGGAAACATCGTACGAGCTGTTCAGCAGTTCCGTTGCCTGCGCCTGGCCGGCCAGTAACAGAGACGCTACCAGCGCCAGAGAGCTTTTTTTCAGTAAGTTAACGGCCATTGCGCACCCTTATAAATTTAATGACGTAGAGCCTGCCCCCATTAGGCGTAATTGTTGCAGGCAGTTTGGACATGGACAGCGCGCAAGAACCGGAGCGTACACAGAGTACGTGAGGATTCTGAGCACTGCCCGGGGCCAAAATGCCAAATAAAATAGCCTAATGGGTCAGACTCTTTCTATTTGCCATCATATTTATAACTAGCGTCAAAAGAGTAACGGTTTTATATACCGTTTAATGATTTGAAAGTTGAAAAGAGAATAAGAGAACACCTCCCCACCGACGGTGAGGAGGTCATACGCGTCAATCAGACACCGACGCTGACACTTTCCGGCAGCGTGCTGCCACCGTCAATGACGTTTTGCGTTCCCGTCAGGTAGCTGGATTCATCGGAGGCGAGGAAGGCCGCAAGCTCACCGACTTCAAGCGGGCTTGCCAGGCGGCGCATCGGGATCGCTTTCGCCATCTCGGTCAGTACGGACTCTGGATCGTCCGGATTGGACTGCCGGGCAATGCTTTCCGCCATCGGGGTGCGCACGTAGCCAGGACAGATCGCATTCACCCGAATCCCCGCCTGTGCAAATTCTACAGCCAGTGATTTGGTGAGACCGACCAGCGCGGCTTTGGATAAGGCATAGGCGGTTTCACCTGGGTCGGCAACCATATCGCCCGTCACGGAAGACATCATCACAATGCGCCCGTCGTTACGCTCGATCATTTCGGGCAGCACGGCTTTTGTGACGTTCCAGACACCTTTAATATTGATATCAATATGTAAATCCCGGTCCTCCTCGCTCATGTCAAGAAAGTTACCTAACCGGCAAACACCCGCATTATTGACGAGAATATCAATTTTACCTTCCGTCTCCTTCGCGCGGGCAATCGCTGCAGCAACAGAGGCGGCATCCCTGACATCAGCATGAACCGCCGTACAACGATGGCCGCGCCCTCCCAGCTCGTCCGCCAGTTTTTCAATCTCATCGGAGATGTCCAACAAAATTAAGTTCGCGCCGTGGCGAGCAAACACCCTGGCGATCCCTTCGCCAATACCTTGTGACGCGCCCGTAATCAGTGCTGTTTTACCCGTGAGTTTACCCATTTCAATGTTCTCCATTTGAATACAGAGCCTTACACTCCATTAACATTGAAAATACAGCAATAACAAATAAGTGCTGCGGAACAGCTCACTAATTCAGGTAAATCTTAATTAAAAAATCAGTACGCTATTTACCTAGCTGCTTAATAAGCTGGCTACTGCGTTCGATCATGCGCAGGGACTCAACGTCGTTAAGCTGTACCATGCCGATAAAGAGAAGGTCGGTCACCGAATTCTGCGCGGTCCGCGTAGACATCGAAGAGCTTCGCCATTCGGTTTCCCCGGAGACGGTGTCCAGCGTGAAGTGCGCCAGGCGGCGTAGTGGAGAATCACTCAATGATGTGATAGCGACGACAGTGGCCCCTTGTTTACGCGCAGCTTCAGCGCACAACACGATTTCCTTTTTCGAACCGCTGTAGGAGATAGCTATCTGCACATCTCCTTTTCGCAGGGCCTGCGCGACCGTGGCCTGGACATGGGTATCCACCTCGCAGGCAACGCGGTAGCCAATTTTCATGAGTTTGTACGATAAATCCCGTCCCACCAGGGACGAACCGCCGACTCCGGTTATCTGAATGAGACTGGCTTTGCTGATAGCCCCAATAACCGCTTGCAGGCGAGTGAAATCCATCAGTGCGCAGGTTTGTTCAAGGGCAAACATTTTTTCGCGATTAAGCTTGCGGGCGATCACTTCCAGAGTGTCTTCACTGGTAATGGTACTGTGCAGATGCAGCGCCGTATCATGTTTTTTTTCCCGGCTGATACTGTGCTCTTCAATCAACGCCATTCGGAGTTCAGTAAAGCCTTTGGCTCCAAG
The DNA here is from genome assembly GCF_010231475.1 of Citrobacter sp. NCU1. GTDB lineage: Bacteria > Pseudomonadota > Gammaproteobacteria > Enterobacterales > Enterobacteriaceae > Citrobacter_D. The sequence goes on from NZ_NRDO01000004.1 coordinate 9,692, forward strand.
CTTCTGGGCAAATTTCACGATGCTGGACTGACTCACATCCAGCTGTTTTGCCATGCTACGGGAAGAAACCGCCTTCAGTTCACTGACATTCGCCAAAAGAAACCCGGCAATTTTCTGCTCATTTTCAGTAAATTCGCCCTCTGCACTGCGCATTTTCGTCAGATAAAACATATCGCTTCGGCTCCCGTCATCATGGAATCAAAAATTCCAAACTCTCGGCGCAGCATACCATAAAGGCATCAGAGTTTGATTGTCCTCACACTCCACATCGAGACTCAATGATTCTCATTATGTTTAATTTTATGAAATATATGATTCCAACTATAGTATAGAGTAATGACGAACCAGTAAGGCAGTCCGCACAATGAAACTTGAAAAGATGATTACCGAAGGGGCTAACCGCGCCTCTGCAGAAATTGACCGTGTATCGACATTAGAGATGTGCCAAATCATTAATAATGAAGATAAAACCGTTCCCCTGGCGATAGAACGCGTGCTGCCAGACATCGCCGCAGCCATTGATATGATTACGGCTCAGGTCAGCGCTGGCGGACGTCTGATTTATACCGGCGCAGGAACGTCAGGCCGCCTTGGCGTCCTTGATGCCAGTGAATGCCCGCCAACTTACGGCGTGGCCCCTGGGGTCGTCGTGGGCGTAATTGCCGGAGGCGATCGCGCGCTACAGCACGCCATCGAAGGCGCAGAAGATGATCGGGAACTCGGTATCAACGACCTGAAAAGTCTCGCATTGAACCACAACGATGTGGTGGTGGGCATCGCTGCCAGCGGTCGTACGCCGTATGTGATTGCCGGACTGGAATATGCACGTAAAATCGGTTGCCGGACGATCGGAATATCCTGTAATCCGGGCAGCGATGTGTCAAAAACCGCAGAACTGGCCATCACCCCTGTCGTCGGTCCAGAAGTCGTCACCGGTTCTTCTCGTATGAAAGCCGGCACCGCGCAAAAACTCGTTCTCAATATGCTCTCGACCGGGCTGATGATTAAATCAGGTAAGGTATTCGGCAATCTGATGGTAGACGTTGTTGCCACCAACGAAAAGCTGCATGCCCGGCAGGTCAATATCGTCAAAAATGCAACAGGCTGTACCGAACAGCAAGCTGAAGACGCGTTGCTGGCGTGTGCGCGTCACTGCAAAACCGCCATTATCATGTTGCTGAAAAACCTCGATGCAACAGAAGCCAGGTTGCGGCTTGAGCAACACGGCGGCTTCATTCGCCGGGTACTGGAAGAGGAATAACGCGAATGGCAAAAGACATCAGTAACGAACTCCTGAATCGCATCCTCGATCGGGTCGGCGGCGCAGCGAACATTGCCAAATGCGGCAACTGCATGACCCGCTTGCGCCTGTCAGTGCATGACAGCAACTTGGTTGATCCTGCCATTAAAACGCTGGAGGGGGTGAAAGGCGTCGTTATCTCTGATAACCAGGTGCAGGTCATTTTTGGCCCGGGTAAAGCGCAACGCGCGGCAGATGCCATGAACGTATTGTTGGGTGAAACGGTGCCCCCACAGGCTGCGGAAATCGCGGCGCAGAACAAACGCCAGATTAAAGCGAAGCAGACATCCGGGATTCAGCAATTTCTGTCAACCTTTGCCACTATTTTCACCCCGCTGATCCCCGGCTTTATTGCCGCGGGTCTGCTACTCGGGATTGCGACACTCATCGGCACTGTGATGCACGTCCCGGCCGATGCGACCGGCACGCTTCCCGATGCGCTGAACTTTATGAAGGTTTTTAGCAAAGGACTCTTTACCTTTCTGGTCATTCTTATTGGTTACAACGCGGCGCAGGCGTTTGGCGGCACAGGGGTTAACGGTGCAATCATCGCCTCGCTGTTCTTGCTGGGGTACAACCCAACGGCCACCACGGGCTATTTCTCCGGTCTTCAGGATTTCTTCGGACTCTCGATAGACCCGCGCGGCAACATTATTGGCGTTCTGATCGCCGCATGGGCCAGCGCACGCATTGAAGGTCTGATTCGCCGTTTTATGCCTGATGATCTGGATATGCTTCTGACCTCCATGCTCACTCTGGTGATCACAGCCATTCTGGCTTATCTGGTGATTATGCCGCTGGGCGGATGGCTATTCGAAGGGATGTCGTGGCTCTTTATCCATCTCAACAGCAACCCGCTGGGGTGTGCCGTCCTCGCCGGGCTTTTTCTGATTTCTGTCGTCTTTGGCGTCCATCAGGGTTTTATTCCCGTCTATCTGGCGTTAATGAGCAGCCAGGGGTTTAACAGCCTTTTTCCGATTCTTTCGATGGCGGGCGCAGGCCAGGTTGGGGCTGCACTGGCGCTCTACTGGCGGGCTGAAAAACACAGTACGTTACGTAGCCAGGTTCGCGGCGCGATCATTCCAGGTTTACTCGGCGTCGGCGAACCGCTGATTTATGGCGTCACATTGCCACGAATGAAACCTTTTATTACCGCCTGCTTTGGCGGTGCTGCCGGGGGGCTGTTTATCGGTCTGGTGGCCTGGTCCGGTCTGCCAATGGGGTTAAACAGCGCCTTTGGTCCCTCCGGTCTGGTGGCTCTGCCATTAATGACCTCAGCGCAAGGTATTCTCCCTGCAATGGCGGTATATGCCGGCGGCATGCTGGTTTCATATATTGCCGGATTTATTTTTACGGTGCTCTTTGGCTGCCGTAACGTGAATCTGGATTAAAACATGACGCGTTGCTTCTCTGTTTACCCTTCGTTTTCCCCCGCGCCACGCTAAAACGGGAATAACAAAAAGGCCAGTCAGTGATATCACTGGCTGGCCTTTCAACGTGCAAAACAGTTAACGTCTTACAGCGCCATCAAACGATCCAGAGACGGCGCAAAGTAATAACCGCCAGTCACCGGTTTGGTGAAGCGCAACATGGCATCGCGCTTGCCGTCGGTGTCGCCGAACATGCTCAACAACTGCTGTTCGATATTGTACAAACGCGCGCAGTAGGCGCAGAAATAAAGGCCATGAGTACCGCTGGCAGTACCGTATGGCAGACTCTGGCGGACGATTTTGAGTCCTTTGCCGTCTTCTTTCAGATCCACGCGACTCAGGTGAGAGGTCGCCGGGCGATCGTCGCTATCGATCTCTTCGTTGGCTTCTTTGGTGCGGCCAATCATCATCTCTTGATCGTGGATGCTCATGCGGTTGAGCTGCTTCAGGTTGTGCTCCCAACGCTGAACGAACACATAGCTGCCGCCCGCATCCACGCCGTCTTTAATGACCGCAACGTCACGGCGCGTCTCAACGCCCGCCGGGTTTTCCGTCCCATCAACAAAGCCGCTGAGGTCGCGCTCTTCTACCCAACGGAAACCGTGGATCTCTTCTTTCACCTCGATGCAGTCGCCAAAGGCTTCCATCGCCGCCTGCGCAACCGAGAAATTCACGTCATGACGTAGGGACAAAATATGGATCAGCACGTCGTACTGTGTTGCCGGCGCCAGACCTTTACCGTAAGGGATAAAATCTTTCAGCTCCTCTGCGCCCACGCCGCCGCTGAGGGCACGCCAGGTGTTGTTGCCGAAAGCCACCACTGCGCCTAAATGCGCATCAGGGAATTTTGTTTCGAAGGTTGCCAGTTTGTCGGCAAACGCTTTGCTCGCCGCACGCAGGGCATCAACCTCCCCTTTCACATTGGCTTCAATCCAAATCGCCGCACGGCAATGTTCTGGCAAAATGCCACTCTGAACCTGAGACATCATTCCTCCTGAATATGAGAATGCCACGACTTCGTGGCATTATTGATGGGGGCTATTGTAACCGTTTTTTCTGCCAGGCGGTTTGTTCCGACGCAAATTAACGACGCCAGATAATTTTGCTCACCGTCCAGTTTTTCAGCGTGTCATCAGAGGGCATTAAACCTTCCGGACCACTCCACTCGCCAGAGAAAACATAGCTAACATGCTGACTTCCTTCCGCTTTACACTCTACGGCATTGCTATCATCGCCTGAGGCCAACTCGCAGTTGCCAAATGCTTTACTGTAAAGGTCGCTAAACGGTGTACCGATCTCAACACCGGTGTGTGCCGGAATCTCGCTGTCCATGACAGCAATCCGACTAATGGTTCCCTGGTCGCCGTTGATCACCATCGCCACCTGGTCACCCTTCATCGCCTCGAAATAACGTACCACATTGCCGTTATCCGTTTTCATCCCGCTACGCAGGCGATAGTCGCCATCCAGCGCATCGGCAATGGCGTTTTCATCAAGCGGGGTGGATGCCGTTAATGCTCCTACGCCTTGTTCGGTCACTTCTGTCGATGAGCCAAACCAGTTCCACGGGTTGGCCGCAGACCAGTTCACCGAAGAGAGCGTGGAGCAGCCGGTTAAGGCCAACGGCAAAGCACATACCAGTAAACGCAGCGATTTCATCTCACTTCCTTTCTTGATTAATTAACCTTGGTTGGAGTCCGGCTTCGCTAAAAAGTGCCGTTATTCTTTTTCAATGGCAAAACAAGCGCGTAAACGCCGATGGGTTATCAGCCAGATAAGCGCGACGATATCCGCCACCACCAGCGCCAGCCCGACGCCGCTAACCGGCTCTCCCATCAACCACAATACCGGCTGCCAGCAAAGTATCACCGACTGGGCAAAAATTAAAAGCCAGCGAAACCCGTGCCACAAAACCGGAAACGCAAAGCGCCGCCCACTGAGTAAAAACGCCAGAACGGCGGGTACGCCAGGGATTAGCCCCAGCCAAAACGAGTGGTGATCGGGATAAAACAGATTCAGCAGTGTATTGCCCTGGTCGCGAGATGAGCCCGCAATCACAAACAATACCCAGGTGCGCGCCTGTAGCAACAGAACGCACCAGAACAGAAAAGGCAAGCGTAAACGTCCGTGACTGTCATAGTCTCCGGGATGAAACTCAATACTCTTCATCTTCAATCAAACGCTTACCCAAATTCAGCACATCGCTGTGCTCGTAGCCCAGGCGCTCATACATGCCCAGAACAACGTCGTTATCGTCCCGCACCATGATTTGAATTTTCGGGCAGCCGCGCGCAATCAGCTTTTTCTCCAGTCGGTTCAGTAGTGCATTGGCGATGCCACGACCACGAAACTCCGGATGCACGCCAAGATAGTACGCCGAGCCGCGATGCCCGTCGTATCCCCCCATCACCGTGCCGACCACTTCGCCGTTCACCTCAGCCACCAGGAACAAGCTGACGTCATGGTTCAGCTTACGTTCGATATCCATTTCCGGATCGTTCCATGGACGCAGCAGATCGCAGCGCTCCCAAAGGGTGATCACCTCTTCGAAATCTTGCTGGCGGAAAACGCGTATCTCCATGGTATGAGTTACCTTTTAGGGTTAAAAACTGTGATTATGGCGCGATCGCCCGATTTAGCCAATATCTGACGCGAAGCGGTGAAAAAAATGGCATAATACGGGTAATGTCACGTATTGAAATGAAACGTAAAACAATTTTCATCCTGAACAGTCGTAACGGATTACGCGCTACGATATAACATCTGGAACTTATTTTTATTACAACTCAGGCCGTATGAGCACTTTTAAACCACTAAAAACTCTCACATCGCGCCGCCAGGTGCTGAAAGCGGGGCTGGCTGCCCTGACACTATCAGGCATGTCAAACGCCATCGCCAAAGAAGAACCGCTGAAAACCAGCAACGGCCACAGTACGCCGAAGGCAAAAAAAGCAGGGGCCAGACGTGTTGTCGTGCTCGATCCGGGTCACGGAGGAATCGACACTGGCGCCATTGGCCGCAACGGTTCAAAAGAGAAACATGTGGTGCTGGCCATCGCAAAAAACGTCCGTTCAATATTGCGCGCTCAGGGAATTGATGCACGTTTAACCCGTAACGGCGACACCTTTATTCCGTTATACGATCGCGTTGAAATTGCCCACAAGCACGGCGCTGATCTGTTCATGTCCATTCACGCCGATGGCTTTACCAACCCGTCAGCTGCGGGGGCGTCTGTTTTCGCGCTCTCCAATCGCGGCGCCAGTAGTGCGATGGCGAAATACCTCTCCGATCGCGAGAACCGGGCCGATGAAGTCGCTGGCAAGAAAACCACCGACAAAGATCATCTGTTGCAGCAGGTGCTTTTCGACCTGGTACAAACGGACACCATTAAAAACAGCCTGACGCTGGGGTCGCATATTCTCAGGAAGATCAAACCCGTACATCGTCTGCACAGTCGCAGTACAGAACAGGCCGCGTTCGTGGTGCTAAAATCACCGTCAGTTCCGTCAGTGTTGGTTGAGACCTCTTTTATCACTAATCCGGAAGAGGAACGCCTGTTGGGCACAACCGCCTTCCGGCAAAAAATTGCTACCGCTATCGCCAACGGCGTAATCAGCTATTTTCACTGGTTCGATAACCAGAAAGCCCACTCGAAGAAACGTTAACCATGAAACCCGATGTACAACGCGTGAAACAGTTCCTGCTGAGTTTGCAGGATGATATATGCCAGCAATTGTCAGCCGTCGATGGCACCAGATTCGTTGAAGACAACTGGCAGCGCGAAGCGGGCGGCGGCGGACGCAGTCGGGTGTTGCGCAGCGGTGGGATCTTTGAACAAGCGGGCGTCAATTTCTCCCATGTTCACGGCGATGCGATGCCCGCTTCCGCCACCGCGCACCGGCCTGAGCTGGCAGGGCGCAGCTTTGAAGCGATGGGCGTCTCGCTGGTAGTACATCCACTCAACCCGTACATTCCAACCAGCCATGCCAACGTGCGTTTTTTTATCGCCGAAAAACCTGGGGCGGACCCGGTCTGGTGGTTTGGCGGGGGTTTTGATCTCACGCCCTACTACGGCTTTACAGACGATGCCATTCACTGGCACCGCACGGCGCGTGATTTATGCTTGCCCTTTGGCGATGACGTCTACCCTCGTTACAAAAAGTGGTGCGACGACTACTTCTTCCTTAAACATCGCAACGAACAGCGCGGAATTGGTGGGTTGTTCTTTGACGACCTGAATACCCCAGATTTCGACAGCTGTTTTGCCTTTATGCAGGCGGTCGGTAAAGGGTATAGCGATGCGTATCTGCCGATCGTTGAGCGCCGCCAAACGATGCGCTGGGGTGAACGTGAACGCAACTTCCAGCTCTATCGTCGCGGGCGCTACGTGGAATTCAACCTGGTGTGGGACAGAGGAACGTTGTTTGGGTTGCAGACCGGTGGGCGCACCGAATCCATTTTGATGTCAATGCCGCCACTGGTTCGCTGGGAATACGACTGGCAACCAGAAGCCGACAGCCCGGAAGCCGCATTGAGTGAGTTTATTCGGGTACGCGATTGGGTGTGATTGCCTGATGGCGCTTCGCTTATCAGGCCTACACATTACGCATATTTGTAGGCCGGATAAGACGCAAAGCGTCGCCATCCGGCATCAGTATTGCGGCATTGCCTGATGGCGCTGCGCTTATCAGGCCTACAGCTGATCAGACCTACACATTACACATGTTTGTAGGCCGGATAAGACGCAAAGCGTCGCCATCCGGCATCGGTATTGCGGCATTGCCTGATGGCGCTTCGCTTATCAGGCCTACAGTTTATCAGTCCTACACATTACACATGTTTGTAGGCCGGATAAGACGCAAAGCGTCGCCATCCGGCATCGGTATTGCGGCATTGCGGCATTGCCTGATGGCGCTTCGCTTATCAGGCCTACAGCTTATCAGGTCTACAAATTGCACAGACTTGTACGCCGGATAAGACGCAAAGCGTCGCCATCCGGCATCGGTATTGCGGCATTGCCTGATGGCGCTGCGCTTATCAGGCCTACGGCTTATCAGGTCTACAATTTGCACAGACGTGTACGCCGTATAAGACGCAAAGCGCCGCCATCCGGCATCGGTATTGCGGCATTGCCTGATGGCGCTGCGCTTATCAGGCCTACGGCTTATCAGGTCTACAATTTGCACAGACGTGTACGCCGGATAAGACGCAAAGCGTCGCCATCCGGCATCGGTATTGCGGCATTGCGGCATTGCCTGATGGCGCTGCGCTTATCAGGCCTACAGTTTATCAGTCCTACACATTACACATGTTTGTAGGCCGGATAAGACGCAAAGCGTCGCCATCCGGCATCAGTATTGCGGCATTGCCTGATGGCGCTGCGCTTATCAGGCCTACAGTTTATCAGTCCTACACATTACACATGTTTGTAGGCCGGATAAGACGCAGAGCGTCGCCATCCGGCACACACGCCGCACTTACCCCCACTGGCGCATCCGCTGGTGCAAGGTCAGCGACGGTTTCTCGGCAAACAGGTGCTGATAATCTGTGGCAAACTGCCCCAAATGCCAGAACCCCCACTGCATCGCAGCGTCCTTGACCGTTACGTTTTGCGACCAGGGGCTTATCAACTCACGACGCACCGCATTCAAACGGATCCGCTTCAACCACGCATTCGGCCCAATGCCTAAAATCGCGTGAAAAGCGTTTTGCAACGTACGACGGCTAACATGCAGTTGATTACACAAATCCAGTACAGTCAGCGGCTCTGACATATTATCCAGCACATACTCGCGTGCGCGCGATAACAACCGTCGATAGCTCTGATGACTGATGCTCTCAGCGGTCATGATCGGCTGCGCTTCCTCCAGCATCGTGCCCATCGCCAACAACAGATTATCCCGCAGCACTTTACGTACGGCGGGTTGATGCAGATTGCCAGGATTCTCGCTAAAGGTCGCCAGCGCCTGCTGCACGAACCCCCACAGCTCCGCTTTATGCTGCTCTTTTACCTCCAGCGCTGACTGGTTGCGCAGCATATGCAGCACCCGGTCCGGGTTATGTAAAAGGTTCGCATGCCGTGTAATGGCCTCTTCGGAGATGACCACCCCAAGAATGGTGTAATCATCCGGCGTGCTCAACTCAAATTCGGTTCCCCCCGGCCGGGTCGCAATCTCTGCGCTGCCAAGGCATTGCGAACCAATAAATCCCTGCTCGCCGCGTGTCGCCGGAATACCAAACCAGAATGAGCTTGGCCAGACCAGACAAGACTGTCGTAACGCCAGACCGGTGTATTCACGGAATACCTGAATATCATCCAGCAGGATTTCCGTGAATTCGCCATGAAATTGGCCTGGATTCAGTTGATCATAGATCTGCTGCCAGGCGGTAATCGTCAGGGCATGTTCATAAACATCCGTTGTCCGTCGCTGGTGAACCGCGTCCACCTCGACCTTCGGCGTAAGTTTAACGTCTTCGGGCAACGCTTCATGATAAAGATGATGCAAGTTTGCTGTACGGGTCTTTTTCATGATCTTTTAAGCCGGGAACTTCACCGAAGCCCCCGGCGCCTCCGACAGGTTATACGTTCTTCAGACGATAGCGACTACTGCGTTTACGCAACGTCCCATCAGAAAAGAGCTGCTCCAGCGCATTTCTGGCTTTTTCAAGTGGCCAGCCAAAGTGCGCCGCCACCTCCCCTGCCGTCATTCCCTGACGTATTGTTGCCAACTGCGCCAGCAGTTCTTCCAGGGATTCAGACGCCACCGGCTCATCTGGCGTCTTTTCCGGTTTCACTGATTGTGTTGGCTGGCGCTTAAACGTGCCGATCAGCCACTGGGTGTCATCGTCTGGCCGCCCGATTTCCTTGCGACTGATAACACGGCCTGTTCGCTGTGCTGCAGCGCATCCGGCATCCAGCGCCGCACGACATGCCGCTAAATCCCCCTCAACCACTAGCGTCAGCCTGCCAGGATCGAGCACTTCGTGACTGAGCAGACGCACATTGGCGGCTTTCAGCATGGCATCCGCAGCATCGACAGCGGCAACCATGCCATCCACTTCCAGTAATCCCAGTGCATTGATCATGGGAACCTCCCTTACGCGCGCTGGACTGGATTACGGGCAATATCCAGAACAGCATCGGCAAACGCGTTGCAGGCAGCTTTACAGGCGGCCTGGCTGCCAGTCAGAAACGCAGCGGAATAGTTGGTTTCTGATGGCGGCGGCACGTAGGTCACCAGTTGTACATCGGCAGATTTCAGGGCTGCGTCAATCCCGAATGTTGCTTCCAGCGGCGGCGCCACCAGATAGGCCATCGGATCGCCAAGCGCACAACCAGCTGTCGCCGAAAGATACGAACCGGTACGTGAAACCACATGCGCGAGGAATGCCGTGTTTTCTGCGTCATTCGCCCACTGGAACGCGGCACCGCTTTCAATGTTGGCAACCATCGCGTCCAGACCGGCGCGCACTTCTGCCGGATTCGGACCGCCGAGCATAATCATGACTTCACCGGCCGTCGGTGACGGACCATGCGCGGCTCCCGCGTACAGCGAGCGGCCATACACCACTTCTACCATCGCCTGTTTAGTGGCTTCATCTGCGGCAATATACGCCACATCATCAGAATCTGCCGTGATGAGTCCGAGACTACGTATATGTGGCGGTAATTTAAGTTCACGTGCAAACTCAGCGTTAACGGAGGCAATCACACGCATCGCGGTGACCGAGGGTCGAATTAAATCTAATGCTGGCATGATGCCTCCTTAACGGGTCATGTTGATGCCGGACGCTTTCTGCTCCAGCATACGTTTTGCTAAATCGACAATCACAGCGGCCGCTTCAACCGGCGGTGTGCCGCCCTGGTGAATGTTGGAAATACAGGTACGGTCAGCCTCAACGGTCGTCGCCACGCGGGGTGAATAAACGGCGTAGCAGGAGAGACTTTCTGACTGCCCCAGCCCCGGACGCTCACCCACCAGCAAAATCACCACTTTCGCGCCAAGAATTTCGCCGATCTGATCTTCGATCTTCACACGGCCATAGCGCACAAAGAACGGCGTGCCGACTTTCAGACCCGCCTGTTGCAACCCGGCCAGCAGCGGCGGCAGGATCTCTTCATAGTTGGCGGTGATAGCGTCGGTAGACAGCCCATCGGAAACCACCACCTGCACGTCCGGGTTCGCCAGACACTGTGCCTTCAGTGCTTCAATGGCTTCCTGGCTCAGGCGACGGCCCATGTCCGGGCGAGTCAGATACAGGTTTTTGTCGCTAATTTCTGAGCGAACTTCCAGCAACCCTTGCGCCTTCACCCACTCTTCAGGCACCTCTTTCAGGACGGTATCTTTCGAGCGAGAGTGGTCAGCCAGGAATCGCAATAGCGCCTGGGTACGCGGACGCGGACCCGCACGACCGGTACAGACGCGGGCGGCAGTGCTGCGACGCAGCTCTGTCAACACGTCAGCACGGTTGGGATTCTCAACGCCAATCCAGGCTTTTGCTTCGGCTGAACCTAAATCCAGCGCGCAGCTTTCTGCCAAAGAAGAGGCAGCGCATTGCGTCGTGCTGCATTTTTCTTTCGGTGACGGCGCGGATGCCTGCGGCTGCGGTTGTCCCATTGACGCCATTACACTGCGTACAATTTCTTCAATCTGTTTTTGATCCATTGTTTGTCATCCCCGCGTCATCAGAAGAACAGTGACGGATCGCCCGCCCGTTTGGTCAGGCGACCATTTGCCATAATGCCCATCGTTTCCAGCCAGCGTTCAAACTCCGGCGACGGACGCAAATTCAGCAACTGGCGCACGGTCGCGGTATCGTGGAATGCGGTCGTCTGGTAGTTGAGCATGATGTCGTCGCCGAGCGGCATACCCATGATGTAGTTACAGCCTGCGGTCGCCAGCAGAATCATCAGGTTTTCATTGAGGTTCTGGTCAGCGTCGGCATGGTTGGTGTAGCAGCAGTCACAGCCCATTGAGATGCCGCTCAGCTTGCCCATAAAGTGATCTTCCAGACCGGCACGGATAATCTGTCTGTCGTTATACAGATACTCCGGCCCGATAAAGCCCACCACGGTGTTCACGAGGAACGGATCATAATGGCGCGCCAGACCGTAGTTACGCGCTTCCATCGTCACCTGATCGGCACCGAAGTTCGCGCCTGCTGAAAGCGCGGAGCCTTGTCCGGTTTCAAAATAGAGGCAGTTTTCCCCGGCGATGCGGTTGAACTCTGCGCCGACGGCACGCGCTTCATCCAGCATTGCCAGTTCAACGCCAAACTCTTTTAGCCCTTTTTCACTGCCGCAAATACTCTGGAAAATCAGCCCGCCCGGCGCACCGCGGCGAATGGCTTCAATCTGGGTAGTCACGTGCGCCAGCACACAACCCTGAGTCGGGATGTTGAACTTGTCGATCACGCCGTAAACGGTGTCCAGCACGCGGCTTAAGTTGTCCACGTCGTCCGTCACCGGGTTAACGCCGATCACCGCATCGCCCGCGCCGAAAGAGAGCCCTTCGTAGATTTGCGCCGCAATACTCTGCACGTCGTCACGGGTGTCATTCGGCTGTAAACGGCAACTGAACGTGCCTGGCAGCCCAATGGTCGTGTTGGCCTTTTTGATGATCGGCATTTTCTTGCCGCCGTAAATCAGATCGGCGTTCGAGCAGATTTTGGCTACCGCTGCCACCACTTCCGAGGTTAACCCCTTACGTGTGAAGGCAATGTCGTCAACGGAGGTTTCATCGCTCAGCACGTATTCGCGCAGCTCGCTGATGCTCCAGTTTTTAATGCTGTTATAGGCCGTTTCGTTGACGTCATCCTGAATCAGACGCGTAACACAATCCTCCTCATAGGAAATCACCGGGTTGTTGCGGATATCCGCTACCGTCATTTCCGACAACACCTGTTTCGCAGCAACGCGCTCTTGCGAGCTTTCAGCGGCGACCCCTGCCAGCACATCCCCCGAACGCAGTTCGTTGGCTTTTGCCAGCACCTCTTTTACATCCTTAAACTGATAAACATTGCCGAACAATGTGGTCTTTAGTTTCATAAGTCGTTCCCTCAGGAAGGAAATGCGAGTGATTTCACCGTCACCGGCACAACCGATCCGCCAAAAAGAGGCGTACCAATGTCGATATAGTCCCCCGCCCGAACGATCACTTCGTCAATGACCGCCAGCGGGTGTTGCTGTAACTGCGGGCGTAACAGCATGCCCAGGGCTTTACCAAAGTCCTGCTCGGCCACCACCAGCAGGGGATGCGGATTCGGAAAACGCGCGACGAACGCTAAAAGCGCGTCGATGACCGTGAGTAATGCGGCGTAACGCACCGGCAACGAGGCGGGAAGCGCCAGTACATACGCGTCAGTTTGCGGGCAAAGATCGAGCTGAATCAGCGCCTGATGCCAGGCGTTGACCAGGCTGGATTCATCTACGGGGATCGCCACCGGCAGATTGCGCAGCGGCAGCGCTACGCCCTCCAGCCAAATGGTGCTGCCAGAGAGCGACAGCGTGTGAGCCCCGGCGCCGATGACCGTGGCACGCACGGTTTGCGCCGGGAACTGCACGTTCATTTCACGCAGGCGCGGGTGCTCATGCAGCGCCATTGCCAGTAGCGGTCCAATATCAGAAAAACAAAATGCGTCGGCGGGTTGGTTGCGATAGCACTCCCCCACGCCGCCGGAAAGCGTGATAACGTCAGGCTGCATCCCTGCCGGCAGTAATCCCGTTTGCATCAGTGCCTGCGCCAGCGGCGAGAGCGTACCGTCAATCACCTCAACGATAAGATCCGCCATCCGCTGCGCTACTTGTCCCAGTTGCGCGACCGTCAGCGCGTGCGCATCGCAACCTGCGCCGAAGACCTCGTCAACAATCCGTTGTCCCGGCTGATGCGCATAAGCGACACGCCCCTGAGCGTTAGTTTCCAGCAGTCTGCCGCCCACGTTCAGACAGGCCGTTCCGCTCACTTTCCCTGCGTCGAACAGCGCGTAGTTCGACGTGCCGCCACCGATATCGATGTTCAACACGCGACACAAACGCTGTTCCGACAGGGTTTGCGCCCCCGCCCCATGACCGGCAATCACCGATTCCAGATGCGGTCCGGCGCTGGCGACGACAAAGTCGCCGAGAGACTGGGAAAGGGTCATCACCGCCGGGCGGGCGTTACGGGTTTTCGCGCTCTCTCCGGTGATGATGACAGCCCCGGAATCCACCGATTCCGGAGCAATACCGGCAGACTGATACTGAGCCAGAATCAGTGCCTTCAGTTCGGCTTCCTGCAACCCACCCTGCTTATCGACAGGGGTAAAGAAGACCGGGCTTTGCCAGCTAATTTCGCGTTTGATGAATTCGTAACGTGGCACCTGCGACACTGCCGCACGGTTAACCAGCTCAAGGCGCGAGAAGATCACCTGAGTGGTGGTGGTGCCGATATCGATACCGACGCTCAGTAGCTGGCGAGTCTTCACGATTGCGCCTCCACTTCGGTTTTAACCGCTGTCGGGTCATCTTTTGGCACCAGCAGCATCGCTACGCCAATCGCCGTCACACCGCCAATCAGCTTGCCGACAATCATCGGGAAGATCATGGCGTTCATGTTAGCGGCAGCGAAGCCTAAGTGGTCGCCAAGGGCGAACGCGGCGGAGACGGCAAACGCGCAGTTAATCACTTTGCCGCGGGTATCCATCTGCTTCATCATGCCGAACATCGGAATGTTGTTCGCCAGCGTCGCCACCATTCCTGCCGCAGCAATATTGTTGATTTTCAGCAGATTGCCAACGCTCATCAGCGGTTTTTCAAACCAGCGGGTCAGCAGCAGCACCATCGGATAAGCGCCGAGCAGCACACAGGAGATTGAACCGATGACTTCAATGGCGCGCATCACTTCGCCAGGTTTGTCGCCAGGGGCCATAAAGATAGGATCGAGACCCGGGATCAGCTCCCAGCCCAGCAGGAACTTAACCACCGCCGCCGCCAGACCGATCGTTATCAGCGCCACGAGGAATTTAGCGAAGATCTGGAAACCGTTGATCATTTTTTCCGGGATAAATTTCAGCCCCAGCGCCACCAGCACCGCCACAATCAGCACTGGGATCATGTTCATCAGGATCAGCGCGAAAGTGAACTCTACCGGCTGGCCGTTGATCTCAACGCCGGAGTACATGGCAATCAACCCTCCGGCGATACAGCCGACAGGGATGGTCACAATCCCCGCCAGTACGCCGAGGGCCAGGTAACGACGGTCAGACGGCTCGATAATGCCAAGCGCCACCGGAATAGAGAAAACCAGCGTCGGCCCCATCATCGCGCCGAGAATTAAACCTGAGTATAGCCACGCCGCCACATCGCCGCCCGCCAGCTCTTTGGCGAGGAAGAAGCCGCCCATATCGCAAGCCAACAGCGTACCCGCGAACATTGACGGGTTAGCGCCCAGCATCTCGTACAACGGGATAATCACTGGCCCCAGCACATGCGCCATCACCGGCGCCAGCGCGGTCATACCGACCATCGCCAGACCCAGCGCGCCCATCGCCATAAACCCTTCTTCAAACTGACCGCCGGAACCCTCGATACTCTTACCGAACTTACCGAGGAAGCGTTCAGAGCCGCCAAACTGCGACAGGATCCTGTCCACGGCGGCAATCAGCATAAAGAACATCATGATGTACATGATGATTTCGTTAATTCCCATAGCCTCTACTCCCTGTCATTTGTTATTAGTGACCGAAGATGACGCGTCTGCGTCGTCGTCCGGCATTAAAACCGCACTCTTGCCGGATGGCGGCGCAAACGCCTTATCCGACCTACGGGCACCCCGTCGTTGTAGGCCTGATAAGCGCAGCGCCATCAGGCATTTACTGCGCCGCCGCGTACAGTTCGATAATCTGTTCCTGCGTCGCGGTGCGTGGGTTGCTGCTGATACAAATATCGTCCTGCGCGGCCTGCGCCCATGCGCTGTATTGCGAAGGTTGAGCACCGACGTCAGCGAGCCGTTTGGTCTGGCCCACCTCGACAATCAATTCGCTAACAGCAACAATCGCGTCACGATCGTCTGATTTCTTATTGGTTAATGCCCGTCCGATGTGGCTGAAGCGCTCACGGCACACCATGCGGTTAAATCCCATCACCGTCGATAACAGCATGGCGTTGGCTTGTCCGTGCGGAATGTGCAGCGCCGCGCCCGGCTGGTGCGCCATCGCATGACACAGCCCCAGCCCCGCGCTGGAAAAGGCCATCCCGGCCATACAGGAGGCGAGTAGCATGCTCTCCCGCGCCGCCAGATCGTGACCATTGCCCACCGCTTTCGGCAGAGATTTGCCGATCATCGCAATCGCGCCAATGGCCAGACTGTCGGTAAACGGTGTGGCGTTCAGCGCGCTGTACGCTTCAACCGCGTGCGTTAACGCGTCGATCCCGGTCATTGCGGTCACGTGCGATGGAATACCTTCCGTCAGTGCAGCATCCAGAATCGCCACATCCGGCATCATAAAAGCATGCGCCAGTACCTGCTTACGTCCGGTGACCGCATCGATGATGACCGTCACGTTCGTCGTTTCCGAACCGGTCCCTGCCGTCGTCGGCACTGCTATCAGCGGCAAACGCGGACGCAATGCGCTTTGCGTCGTCATTTCCGCCAATGTTTGTGTAGGATTGGTGACCAGTAAAGCGACCGCTTTCGCCGCATCCAGTACTGAACCACCACCAAACGCCACCACGCCGTCACACTTCGACTCACGCAGTTGCGCCACGGCTGCACACACATCAGTGATGCATGGCTCCCCAACCGGACAAGGCCAGAGAGTCATCGCCACCCCTTTCATCGCCAGACTGCGTGTGAGTGCGGCTGTCATTCCGGCCTGATGCAGGAAACTGTCAACCATCACAAACAGATGCGTCAGCCCGCGCGTTTGCGCTTCCTGCCCGCAGGCGCTGAGCGCCCCCAGACCACACAAGGTGACCGGTGGAACGCTGAACGTTTTCACCCGTTGCAGATTCAGGGTGTCAAATGCCTGGAACAGCGCCGTCTGCAATTCAGCTTGCATGGATCCCCTCCGCTTTCTCTTTTCCGCTGTTCGCAATCGCCAGCGGCGTCATAAACAAACTGTGCTGCGGCAAATGCACCGCTAACTCTGGAAAGCGTTTGCAAAACAGGTCATGAACCCCCGGCTGCATGCACGAACCACCTGCCAGCCAGAGGTCTGCGATCCCTTGCCCTTCGATATGATGGGCGACAATTTCCGCCATCTTTTCGTAGACCGGCTTCACCACGGGCCAAATTTCTGCCCCGTTGCTGCGCTTGTATTGCTCTGCTTCTTCCAGTTGAATGCGGCGGTTTCCGGCCAGCGTCAGGGAAATATGATGACCGCCGGTCGCTTCGTCTGCGGAGTAAGTCACCTTGCCCTGTTTAACGATAGCGATCCCCGTGGTTCCTCCGCCGATATCCACCACACCGGCGTTATCCAGTTGCAGCAGATCCGCAACGGCCGTCGGTTCATCCAGTACGTGGCTGACTTCCAGTCCGGCGGATTCCAGCACATTGATGGAAATGCGCGGGTCAGTACCTGGCGGAAACGAGGTCGCCGCATGGGTAAACCGACAACCGAGTTGTTGTTCAAGGGTATCGAGATGGCGACGAACAATGGTCACCGCGCCGAAGAAATCCCAGACGATGCCGTCGCGCACCACGTCGGCCCAATCGAGACAGACCGCCACCGGGTTTCCGTCGCTATCGACAACCATCGACACCACATCGCAGGTGCCCAAATCAACGCCCAGCCACAGCGCGGAATCGCTGTTTTCAGGCGTCTGATTGCACAGGGCAGCGGCCTTTTGCAAACGTGGGCTAAGCCATAGTTGTTCGTCGTGCGCCATCTCTTCTTCTCCGTATAGCCTGAGGCACTTACACGATGCGGAACGCATCCACTAACACACAGCGACGCAGACGCACAAACGTACGCGCGCTGGTCACCCCTTCCCCGGTTGGCGTGGTAATGGTCATGGTGGTCCAGCCTTCTCCGCCCAGGCCAAGTCCGGCAATGCACGGTCCGTTCTTGACGAAAATGCTGGTATCAATGGCATTCGCCATCCGGTTCATGTTGTCAATGTTGCGCGAGTGCATCGCTGCCGTATGGTGACAGCCGTCTTCCAGCTTCACGGCCAGCGCAATGGCTTCGTCAACATTCGCCACCCGCACCACCGGTAAAACCGGCATCATCAGTTCGGTGACAGCGAACGGGTGAGTGGCGGACGTTTCGACAAACAGCAGACGCGTTTGCGCTGGTACGTTCAGACCTATCGATGCGGCGATTTTCGCGGCATCACGTCCTACCCAATCGCGACTGACGGTGCCTTTTCCGTTCTCATCGACATTTTTCAGCAGCACCGGCTGAAGCTGTTCAGCCTGAGCCGTGGTCAGTTTCACCGCCTGTTCGCTTTCCATCAGACGCATCAGCTCATCGGCGACGCTATCAACAACAATCAATACCTTCTCGTCGGCACAGATAATGTTGTTATCAAAGGAGGCCCCTTTGACGATGGATTGCGCGGCGCGCACCAGGTCTGCGGTCTCATCGACGACGACCGGCGGGTTACCGGCACCGGCGGCAATCAGACGTTTATTGGTGTGTTTACGTGCAGCATCTACCACCGCTTCGCCGCCAGTGACGACCAGCAGACCAATACCCGGGTACTTAAACAGGCGCTGAGCCGTTTCGATATCGGGGTTTGCGACAGTGACCAGCAGGTTTTCCGGACCACCCGCTGCGACAACCGCCTGGTTGAGTAAGGTAATGGCGCGTTGAGAAACGCCTTTCGCCGCTGGATGGGGCGCGAATACCACGCTGTTACCTGCGGCAATCAGGCTGATGGCATTATTAATTACCGTTGCCGCCGGGTTGGTAGACGGCGTCACCGACGCCACCACGCCCCACGGCGCGTTTTCAATCAAGGTCAGGCCGTTATCGCCGGTCAAAACCTGGGGAGACAGACATTCCACGCCCGGCGTGCCGCGCGCCTGTGCCACGTTTTTGGCAAATTTATCGTCTACACGTCCCATGCCGGTTTCAGAAACCGCAAGTTCCGCTAATTCTCTGGCGTGTTTTTCGCCTGCTTCACGAATAGCGTGAATGGCCAACTGGCGCATCGCGACGCTCTTAAGCCCCTGCTGAGCCACTTTTGCGGCGGCAACCGCGTCATCCAGGGAGGCAAAGACGCCCATTTCATGAACAGCCTGGTCAGGTTGGCTGCTGTCTTTCATTTTCAGCAATACCGCTTTGACGACCTGTTCAATATCCTGTTGATTCATGATTTTCTGCCTTATTTATGGAAGATCACCTGACCACCAGCCACCACTTCGTCGACGATGCCAATCACGCACAAGTCGACAGGAGACGCTTCGCTACGATGAGCCTGGCGAGCAGAACTGCCGCTGACCAGCAATACCCATTCCCCGGTTCCCGCCCCAATGCTGTCGATAGCAACGGCACACTGTCCGTCGGGATTTCCTTGGGAATCAATCATTTCCACCATCAACAATTTGTCATGCGCCAGCCCCTGATGGCGTACGGTACAAACGATTTGTCCTGTGACGACTGCCAGTTTCATACCCGCCTCCGTGGCATTTTCAGGTAAAACCTCCCCCTGCTCTCCAAAGAGAACAATGCGAAAAGGAGAGAGAGTGACGCCAGCCAGTGACGTCACATGGGGTGATTACATGTCGCTGCTGTCGCCTTTGAAGCTGATCGGGAACACTTCTTCCAGATCGCCATGCGGACGCGGAATAACATGCACAGAAACCAGCTCGCCAATACGTTGCGCTGCGGCAGCACCGGCATCGGTCGCCGCTTTGCACGCTGCCACATCGCCGCGCACCATGGCAGTACACAGGCCGCCACCGATCTGCTTCACGCCAACCAGCTTCACGCGTGCTGCTTTAACCATTGCGTCAGAAGCCTCAATCAGTGCAACCAGGCCCCGGGTTTCGATCATTCCTAATGCTTCCATTGTGTTTTCCTCGTTTAAAGGGTCCAGAACGGGACCTTATACAACCAGTGTGTGCGAGACGTTTTCACGGCTCACGTCAGTCTGGCGCGGTACAGCTGCTACCAACGCCAGTTCGATAATTTCTTGCACGCTACAACCTCGGGAGAGATCGTGGAGCGGCGCGGCAAGCCCTTGAATCAATGGCCCGACGGCGCGATACCCCCCCAAACGCTGTGCAATTTTGTAACCGATGTTGCCCGCCTCCAGCGACGGAAAGACCATCACGTTGGCTTTCCCCTGTAACGGACTGGCTGGCGCTTTTTGCGCGGCGACATCCGGTACAAACGCGGCGTCAAATTGCAATTCGCCATCAACCACAAGCTGCGGCGCACGTTCACGTACGATCTCCGTCGCCTGTTGCACGTTAGCCACGTTGGGATGACGAGCGCTGCCGTTGCTGGAAAATGACAGCATTGCCACGCGCGGTTCAACGCCAGTAATCGCCTGCCAGGTGTCGGCGCTGGCAATAGCAATATCCGCCAGTTGTGCCGCCGTCGGCTGTGGAACCACGCTGCAATCGGCAAACCCTAATGGTTGTCCGGTGTACTGCGGCAGCATCAGAAAAAGGGACGACAGCGTTTTACAGCCCGGTTGCAAACCAATGATGCGTAGCCCTGCACGCAGTACGTTCGCCGTTGACGACAGGTTGCCCGCGATACAGACATCCGCCTTGCCTGCGCTAACCATCGCGGCGGCGAACATCAGCGGATCGTTGAGTTTCTCCAGCGCATCTGCCGGGGTTTTCTCACCAGCCCGCGCCAGCCAACGCTGCGCAAATTCTTCGCGCATTTGCAGATTGCTTTGTGGGTCAATAACGCGAAGACCGTCCATGGCAATGCGGTGCGTCAGAGAAAACTGGCGCATCTCAAATGGGCTGGCCACCAGAATCGGCTGCGCCAGCCCCTGCTGTTGCAGGTAATGCGCCGCTTTCAGCACGCGTACGTCCAGCGCGTCCGGGAAGACCACCCGGGCCGGTGAGTTTTTTGCCAACTCACGGCAACGTTCAATGATCATTGCCCTCTCCCAGTCGTTGTTGAATTTGGCTGACCGTCTGCGGATGCTTCACCACGCTTTGGATCATCATCACGTAAACCGTACTCGAGAGGCGGTTCAGCGCCTGCAAGATATCCGGTCGTAGTACGTCGAACCCACGGGTAATAAAGACCTGGGCCGCCACTACTTCTGTCTCACGGACTTTGGTACGCAGCAAATTCAGTAAGGCGGCATCCCGGCCGTGGCTGGCTTCCGGGACCAGGTGATCATGGTCAAGGTAGCGCAGCGGCTGATGAGAAAGCCGATGCAGTTGTTCCTCGCTGAATCCCACGATGGACTGTGCCGCCAGCGGCTCGTCCATCGCATCGGCGCGCATGATGTTGCCCAGACGCGAACGAATGTCCGCAAGCCAGGGTTGCCACTGTTCCGGCAACTCAATTTGTAACCACACCGTCAGGGCGATGGTGCTGTCCAGCGCGGCGCGAAACCCCAATCGTGGGTCGCTTTTCGCAACCATTTTGTCCGCCGTCAGATGGGTCAACGTATCGGGCTTTTTCGTCACTTCCTGACGGCACAGCTCGCAGCACGCCTGCGGATGCGAGTCGCTGCTGGTCAAGCCGTGTACCGACTGCAGTTGCTGCTCGTCGTCATCAACAAACAAACTTCCTTGTTCATCCAGAAACTTAATGCGCAAGTGACGGCTTTCCAGCAGTTCCCTGGCAGATGGCGTCAGGCGAGCATCAACGGGGAGGTGAATTTCAGCCCCTTCGCTGAGCGTGTGATTCGCTCTCAGCCATGCTTCAGTAATGAAATCCTTCATACATCCGCCCCAAAGCCTGTCCCAACAGGCGTCATTGTTGCCGCCAGTTTGGGCATGGACAGCGCGGAACAACCGGAGCGTACGCGGAGTACGGGAGGATTGTGAGCACTGCCCAGAGCCAAAATGGCAAATAAAATAGCCTGCTGGGTCAGGCAGTTAGCAGGACTGCCAATTCGCAGGCCAGGCCACATACAGGAATTTCACGGTCGATGGCGTGCCAAATTCAATACTGGAGCCTTTCGGGATGAACATCACGTCCCCGGCTTTGGCAATCATGGTTTCGCCCTGATGTCGAACGTGGAGTTCCCCTTCCAGAACCATATCGATTTCGTCGTAATTCAGCGTCCACGGGAAGAAGGCGTTATCCCACTGCATAAAGCCAGCGGCCATGCTGCTACCGTCTTTGTCCGTCACTAAATCCGTTAAGCCGACACAGTGGGGTTCAGCGCCGTCAAAGCGGCCAAACTTCACACTGCTGCCGTCAATCACTTTCACGCCGCCTTTACCGGTTACCGACGTAAAACTCGGCTGCATACCACCTTGTTCCAGCGACTGTTTTTCCTTCATCACCTTGTCCATCAACTGCGCGACGAGGCTTTCGGTGAACTGTCCTTCCGGCAACTGGGCGATGATGGTTTCACGAATACGCTGGCTGTCCGTTTTGTCGTCTTGTGCCGGCGCCGCAACGACGGGCGTTTCATCGCATTCGGTGATCGTGACACCCAGTAGCTCCGCAACTTCGCGGGCCTCCGGGGTGATGATGCTGGCGCGCAGAACAACCGACATTGCCTGTTCGCCACGTGCGTGGGCCGCACGAATGTCATTAGCTGTGATAAGTTTTTTCACCTGCCCCTTCCTCCTGTTCGGTAAGTGCTGCCAGATAATCCACCAGATGCTGCACGCTGTTCGGATCATGCGTATTGAGTTCAAAAACGGGGTCCTGGAACCCTAATCCGCGCAGTAATTGTCGCGTTGCGGCGACGTCGGCATCCGGTACGTCTGTTTTGCTGATGACGGCAATGTGTCGTTTACTGGCACCGATATCCAACAGCCCGGCAGGTAAGCGACTTTCTTTGTCATTTGCTGCATGAACATAAATCAGCGTATCGACATCCTGCAGCGTGGTAATTAAGGCGTGATACCAGCGAGGATGACTAAAATATTCGCCTGGGGTATCGATATCGCCGTTTTCATTAAATTCCACGGCCTGCGTTTTTCTGGCGAGGGAATAATTCCCCTGCAATGCATTAAAAAGCGTTGTTTTTCCCGCGCCGACGGTGCCGACAAACGCAATTCGTCTCATGGCCGCCTCTCATTAGCTTTTTGTCAGATCGCACAACGTGAAATTTAATAGGCGACCCAGGCCGCTGACCGTCTGCAATAACGCCTCTTCTACCGCGCCGACAGATCCATAAATCACCAGCGCACCGCTGAATCTGTCGAGAAAACCGATATGTACATCAGCCGCTTTCATGGCTAAGTCACCGGCAATCATCGCGGTTTCGCCTGGTGTCAGCGTCATAATGCCGATGGCTCCGGCTTCGGGTACGCCGATCTTTTTCGCCAGTTCTTCACCGGGGTGCGCAATGAGATGCGCCAGCGTGACCTGTTTTCCCGGCACAAATTCCTGAATGATGCGTTCTTTATCCATTGCTCGCCGCCTGTGTTGAAACTTTCCTCATCGTGGCAATTTTTCGCCAGAGTAAATAACAAAATTCGGCAAGCTGGTTTAAAAGGTGAGATGGATCACTAAGAATGGGGATATAAAAAAAGCGCGGGAGAAACCCGCGCCTGAATTAATTAAAACGAAATTACAGCGGCTGTGTTTGCGCTTCCACAACGGCCAGCGCCACCATATTCACAATACGGCGAACAGAGGCGATCGGCGTTAATACGTGAACCGGTTTAGAGACCCCCATCAACACGGGTCCCACCGTGACGCCTTCAGAGCTGGAGACGCGTAGTAAGTTGTAACTAATACGGGCTGCTTCCATGTTCGGCATGACCAGAATATTGGCCGACCCTTTCAGCGGGCTGTCTGGCATCCGCTCATTACGGATACTCTCCACCAGTGCGGCGTCTCCGTGCATTTCGCCGTCGATCATCAGATCAGGCGCCCGCGATCTGATCAGTTCCAGCGTCGTGCGCATTTTGCCCGCAGACGGACAGTTAGAGGAACCAAAGTTGGAGTGTGACAACAGCGCCACTTTCGGCTCGATACCAAAACGACGGACGGTTTCTGCCGCCATCAGCGCAATTTCAGCCAGCTCTTCCGGGCCTGGGTCATCGTTGACATAGGTATCTGCAATGAAGGTGTTACCGCTTGGCAGCAGCAAGGCGTTCATCGCACCTGCCGTATGTACGCCTTCGCGATAGCCGAAGATATCCTTCACCACGCTGAAGTGTTCGTGATAGTCGCCGATAGTCCCGCAGATCATCGCATCCGCTTCGCCACGCTGGACCATAATTGCGCCAATCACCGTCGTATTACTGATCACCGCGCGCTGCGCCTGCTCCTGGGTAATCCCCCGGCGCTTCATGATCTGGTAGTACTCGCTCCAGTACTCTTTAAAGCGCGGGTCGGATTCATTGTTGACGATCTCAAAGTCGACGCCCGCTTTGATCTGCAGCCCCAGTTTTTGAATACGCATCTCGATCACGCTCGGACGACCGACCAGGATCGGTTTCGCCAGCCCCAGGGTGATCAATTCTTGCGTGGCATGCAGGACGCGCGCCTCTTCCCCTTCCGTCAGTACCACGCGTTTTGGCGCTTTGCGGGCAAGAGAGAAGATAGGCTTCATGAACAGGTTGGTTTTATAAACAAACTCGGTCAGTTTATCGATGTAAGCGTCAAAATCAGCAATCGGACGCGTCGCCACACCGGAATCCATCGCCGCTTTTGCCACCGCAGGGGCGATCTTGACGATCAGACGCGGATCGAACGGTTTCGGAATAATGTAGTCCGGGCCGAAGCTCAGATCCTGATCGCCATAAGCGGAAGCCACGACTTCGCTTTGCTCTGCATGCGCCAGTTCAGCAATGGCATGGACTGCCGCCAGTTTCATCTCTTCGTTAATCGCCGTGGCGCCCACATCCAGCGCGCCACGGAAGATGAACGGGAAGCACAGCACGTTGTTCACCTGGTTTGGATAGTCAGAACGACCGGTACAGATAATGGCGTCTTCACGCACCGATTTCGCCAGCGGCGGCAGGATTTCAGGTTCCGGGTTGGCCAGCGCCAGAATCATCGGCGCACGGGCCATTTTTTTCACCATCTCAGGCGTGAGGACTTTTGGTCCTGAGCAGCCGAGGAAAATGTCCGCTCCGTCGATCACATCATCCAGCGTACGTTTGCCGTCGTCCGCCACCGCGTAAGCCGCTTTGGTTTCCGCCATATTCGGTTCGCGGTCTTTGTAGATAACGCCTTTCGAGTCGCACACGACAATGTTGTGCTTCTGCATCCCCAGCGCCACCAGCAGATTCATACAGGCAATCGCCGCCGCACCTGCGCCGGAAACCACCATACGCACATCAGAGATGTTTTTCTCCACCACGCGCAGGCCATTGAGGATGGCCGCAGTGCTGATGATCGCCGTACCGTGTTGATCGTCGTGGAAGACCGGAATATTCATGCGCTCGCGCAGTTTTTGCTCAATGTAAAAACATTCGGGCGCTTTGATGTCTTCAAGGTTAATGCCGCCAAACGTCGGTTCAAGCGCGGCAACGACGTTAATAAATTTATCCGGGTCGAGTTCATCCACTTCAATGTCGAACACATCAATGCCGGCAAACTTTTTAAACAGAACGCCTTTGCCTTCCATTACCGGTTTACCTGCCAGCGCACCAATATTGCCCAGGCCAAGCACCGCCGTACCATTAGAGATCACCGCGACCAGGTTGCCGCGCGCGGTATATTTGTAAGCAGCCAGCGGATCTTTTTCAATTTCAAGACAGGGCGCAGCCACACCTGGCGAGTAGGCCAGCGCAAGATCACGCTGCGTTGCAAGGGGTTTTGTCGGGGATACCTGGATTTTACCCGGAACAGGAAATTCGTGGAAATCAAGGGCACTTTGTTTTAACTGGTCATCCATTTGTTGTTCCTTTCACGTATCGATCAAAAAAGTGGTGCGGTTCAACTGAGCCGCACATTATCGCCTCACTGAGCGGCACAAACTTTGAACGTCACCAAACTCTCACTACTCAAAGAAAGAATTTGTTATCAATTTATAACTGCCATGTTACCTGCTTAAACCAACATTACCATGCCCGTCTGCTATGCTTTTTTGTGGTATACCCCATGAATTTCTCAGAAGTGTGAATCAAAGCACTCAGCTAACACTTTACTTTTCAAGGAGTATTTCCTATGAACCAGTTAGACGGCATCAAACAATTCACCACCGTCGTTGCCGACAGTGGTGATATTGAGTCAATTCGCCATTATCACCCCCAGGATGCCACCACCAACCCTTCGCTGTTGTTGAAGGCCGCCGGGCTTGCACAGTACGGTCATCTGGTTGACGACGCGGTTGTCTGGGGCAAACACCACGGAAAAACCCAGCGTAAACAGGTATCTGAAGCCTGCGACAAACTGGCGGTCAATTTCGGTGCGGAAATTCTGAACAGCATTCCGGGTCGCGTGTCGACAGAAGTGGATGCGCGCCTCTCTTTTGACAAAGAAAAGAGTATGCAGAAAGCGCGCCATCTGGTGGACCTCTACCAACAACAAGGTGTCGAAAAGTCACGGATCCTCATCAAGCTGGCCTCAACCTGGGAAGGTATTCGCGCGGCTGAGCAGCTTGAAAAAGAGGGGATCAACTGCAACCTGACGCTGTTGTTTTCGTTCGCTCAGGCACGCGCCTGCGCCGAAGCGGGCGTATTTCTGATCTCACCGTTTGTCGGTCGTATTTACGACTGGTATCAGGCGCGCAGCTCAATGGACCCCTACGTGGTCGATGAAGATCCGGGTGTGAAATCAGTACGTAACATCTACGACTACTTCAAGCAGCATCGCTATGACACCATCGTTATGGGCGCCAGTTTCCGTCGCACCGAACAAATTCTGGCGCTGACCGGCTGCGATCGCCTGACTATCGCCCCTAACCTGCTAAAAGAGCTACAAGATAAGGAGGAGCCAGTTGTCCGCAAACTGGTACCAGCGTCACAAGCCCTTCCCCGCCCAGTGCCAATGACGGAAGCGGAATTTCGCTGGGAACACAATCAGGACGCAATGGCAGTAGAAAAATTATCGGACGGTATTCGTCTGTTCGCCGTTGACCAACGCAAACTGGAAGACCTGCTTGCTGCCAAACTGTAAACCTTGCCACGGAGTGATTTATGACCCGTAAAGATCTTGCCAATGCTGTTCGTGCGCTGAGTATGGATGCCGTGCAAAAAGCCAATTCCGGACATCCCGGTGCGCCAATGGGGATGGCCGATATTGCCGAAGTGCTGTGGAATGATTTTCTGCGCCACAATCCCGCTGACCCCGGCTGGCCCGATCGCGACCGCTTTATTTTGTCCAACGGTCACGCTTCCATGTTGCTGTACAGCCTCCTGCATCTTTCCGGGTACGACTTGTCGTTAGACGAGTTAAAGAATTTCCGTCAGTTGCACTCCAAAACACCGGGACACCCAGAGATCGGCTATACGCCGGGTGTAGAAACCACGACGGGACCGCTGGGTCAGGGCTTAGCCAATGCCGTCGGAATGGCGATCGCCGAACGTACGCTGGCGGCGCAGTTTAATCAGCCCGGTAATGAGATTGTCGATCACTTCACGTATGTGTTTATGGGCGACGGCTGCCTGATGGAAGGGATCTCCCACGAGGCGTGCTCGCTGGCGGGCACGTTAGGGCTCGGTAAACTGATCGGCTTTTACGATCACAATGGCATCTCCATTGATGGCGAAACCAAAGGGTGGTTTACCGATGACACGGCAAAACGCTTCGAGGCATACCACTGGCATGTGGTGGAAGAGATCGACGGTCACGATCCACAAGCGGTGAAAAACGCGATTTTGCAGGCGCAAAGCGTGAAAGATAAACCGTCGCTGATTCTTTGCCGGACGGTGATTGGCTTTGGCTCACCGAACAAAGCTGGCAAAGAAGAGGCGCACGGCGCGCCGCTGGGTCAGGAAGAAGTGGCATTGTCTCGCCAGAAACTGGGCTGGCATCATCCTGCCTTTGAGATCCCTAAAGAGATTTATCAGGCCTGGGATGCCCATGAAAAAGGCGAAAAAACACAACAGGCGTGGAAGACGAAGTTCGCCGCCTATGCAAAAGCGCATCCCGATTTGGCGGCAGAGTTTACTCGTAGGATGAACGGCGACCTGCCCAAATCCTGGGAAAAGACTACCCAGAAATATATCGCCGAACTCCAGGCGAATCCGGCCAAAATTGCCACCCGTAAAGCCTCGCAGAACACCTTGAATGTCTACGGCCCACTGCTGCCGGAACTGCTCGGTGGGTCAGCCGATCTCGCCCCCAGCAACCTGACCATCTGGAAAGGCTCCACCTCACTGACAGAGGATCTGGCAGGAAATTATATTCACTACGGCGTACGTGAATTCGGCATGACCGCCATTGCCAACGGCATTGCCCATCACGGCGGATTTTTACCCTACACCGCGACCTTCCTGATGTTTGTGGAATACGCCCGTAACGCAGCCCGAATGGCAGCGCTAATGAAAGCCCGGCAAATCATGGTCTATACCCATGACTCTATCGGTCTGGGCGAAGACGGTCCGACACACCAGGCGGTTGAGCAGTTAGCGAGCCTGCGACTGACACCAAACTTCAGTACCTGGCGACCGTGCGATCAGGTCGAAGCGGCAGTCGGCTGGAAACTGGCCGTTGAACGGCGTACTGGCCCGACGGCGCTGATCCTCTCTCGCCAGAATCTGGCTCAGATTGAGCGCACCCCCGAGCAGGTCAAAGAGATTGCCCGCGGCGGATATGTGCTGAAAGACAGCGGAGGAAAACCGGATGTGATCCTGATAGCGACCGGCTCCGAAATGGAGATAACGCTACAGGCCGCAGAAAAACTGACAGGAGAAGGCCGCAATGTCCGCGTTGTTTCCCTCCCTTCGACGGATATTTTCGACGCGCAGGATGAAGCGTACCGGGAATCGGTTTTGCCCTCGAAAGTCAGCGCCCGCGTCGCTATCGAGGCGGGTATCGCCGATTACTGGTACAAATATGTCGGGCTGAAAGGGGCTATTGTCGGGATGACCGGCTACGGGGAATCTGCCCCGGCAGAGAAATTATTTCCGTTCTTCGGTTTTACAGTCGAGAACATCGTAGCGAAAGCGCATCACGTATTGAGCCGGTAGGTCAGTGAAAGAATTAAGGAGAATCTTTTAGTCTGGTGAAGGGTGACGTTCACCCTATGACCACTGTTTATCTGAAGCCACACTCCCCGTGAACGCGCAAGGGAGGCTCACCACCGCCTCCCTTGCCCCCTGGCTCCCGGCGGGAAAATTGCCGACGTGTTTGCGTAAGGCTGGGGGAACTCGCAGGGATATCGGGTTACACGTTACTTCACGTCTGCTTGTCGTCACGATCAACGCGTGATCCACAGTGTGGGCCACGCGTCTGGCCCATGCCAGTTGTCACAACTCGGCTCCTGGGCGTAGCGCACCAGACGAAAACGCTGGCCGTCAAAACGCCAGCGAGTCTGAATACCACAGTCGGTTAACCCCCGCCCTTTTGCCAGCGTCACCAACTCACGCGATTTTTCATCAAACGTGGCGTTCATCAACTCCATGTCGTTACTTTCCGCAGCGGAATTAAACGGTAGGCGTAGACGCAGCGATCGGGACGTCAGCGTTTTTTTGCGTGAAACAATCCACGCCAGATCAATGGTGTTATAAGCGCCAGCCTCACAGCCTATCATCATCAGCGCTTTGTCATCGGTCAGGGCGGTGACCCGAACTTCGCGACGCATCGGATCCAGTGAACAACGAAAACCATTCATTCGCCAGTTAGCGTATTCCAGCAGATCGTTGCGTTCTTCATCAGACAGAGGGGTCGGTGTGGGGTTAATCATCGCCACCCCTTTTAACGCAGGCGCAGGCGGCACGCTGAGCGGCGGATCGTCGCCTTTTTCAATCCATGCCGTTTCACTGCCAACACGTTTTTGTTGAGAATCAATAAACAGTAAGGCGGCCTTTAATCCCTCCAGTGAAAGGATTTGCGGCCCCCCGCTCAGGGTAATCGCCCGGGCTTGTTGAATGGTCTGCAAAAATGACGTGATGGTCGCCGCATCGCCCGTCATCAGATGCCACGGCGAGATCTGCCAGCTCTGAGCGTCCAGCGTCAGCGGCTTTCCTTCCAGCAACAGGCGCGATGCAATATCCGCCTCTGTTGCATCAGGGGGCGTTAATCCGCCCAGATCGATGCGTAAAACGGCATCCGTGCGCGCCCCGGCACTGCGACTCAGGGTCATGACCAGACCATGATGTTCACCGCTGTTTCGCGCCACGCAGAAATTTTGATTATTACAGGTCACCTGCCAGTCGGAAAACGTCTGTTGCGCTGGCGCCGCCCACGTAAGTCGGGCCGCGATGACGCTGAGCAGGAAAATGAAAATAACGCGATAGCGCATGGCCGGTACGAACCCCAAAAGTCAAACAGCTTACACAGTGAGTATCTTCGTTGGGGTCCCTATCCGGCTCAATCAGATTTATCGGATTACGTTAAGAAATGTAAATAATTATAACATTTATTTATCAGTCCATTAGGTGTGAAGACTGCAAATAATTGAGTAATAACACCGTCTTACCGTCACGTATTTCACCCGATTTGATCATCTCCAGCGCCTGAGTAAAGGGTAATTCCAGTACGTCGATATCTTCATCTTCCACGCCCCCACCTGCATTGGCGCGCTGGTTATCGCTGTATTCAGCAATAAAGAAGTGGATCAGCTCCGTTACCCCGCCCGGTGACATATACAGCTCAAACAGCTTTTTCACTTCCCCCACCTGGTACCCGGTCTCTTCGATCGCTTCTTTACGGATGCAGGTTTCCGGCTCGTCGTTATCCAACAAACCGGCACAGGTTTCGATCAATTGCCCCGTTTCATTGCCATTAACCCAGGTGGCAACACGAAACTGGCGGATCAGAACAACCGTTTTTTTCTCCGCGTTATACAGCAGAATCGTCGCGCCGTTTCCGCGATCGTAAACCTCGCGTTTGTGGCGGATGACATCCCCATTTTGGCGGGTCAAATCGTAGGTGATGTTGCGCAGGATGAAGTAGTTATCAGAGAGGACTTTATCTTTGATGAGGGTAATTTTTTGCGACATACCGGCTCCACAGCGAGAAGTGAATCACCATACTACGCCGTGAAACCGGATTTGTCGTCAGCCTGACCTAGTGAGATTTGACTGATTTTATCCCCAACCAGTCAATCATCCCCTGCGCGGCATGTCGCCCCTCCGCCATTGCCGTGACCACCAGATCGGCGCCGCGTACCGCATCGCCTCCGGCAAAGATTTTCGGATTGGTGGTCTGATAGCGGAAAGTGCTCTCAACGTTAGCCGCGATCCGTCCCCAGTCGTCCACCTTCACGCCGTGGGCTTCCAGCCACGGCATACCGTGAGGATGAAAACCAAACGCCATAATGACCGCGTCCGCCGGCATGACAAACTCGCTGCCTGCAACAGGTACCGGACGACGTCGCCCTTGCGCATCGGGTTCGCCCAGTTGAGTACGCAGCAAGCGTACGCCGCTCACGCGTCCTTCACCGTTGAGCACCAGATCAACCGGCTGCACGTTGAACTCGAAGTGCGCCCCTTCTTCTTTGGCGTTTTTCACCTCTTTCTTCGAGCCCGGCATGTTGACTTCATCACGGCGATAAGCGCAGGTCACCTTACTGGCGCCGTGGCGCAACGCCGTACGCACACAATCCATTGCCGTATCGCCGCCGCCCAACACCACGACATTCAGCCCGGCGGTATCAATAAAGGGTTCATCCGGCGACTCATCAATTCCCATCACGTTTTTCGTATTGGCGATCAGAAACGGCAGCGCATCGTAAACGCCTGGCGCATCTTCATTCGGCAGATCGGCTTTCATGGAGCGGTAGGTTCCCACGCCGATGAATACGGCATCGAAATCCTCCAGCAGCGCTTCAAGAGTCACCTCTTTGCCCACTTCACAATTCAGCTCAAAATGGATCCCCATTGCGCTGAAGATTTCCCGACGGCGCGCCAGCAGCGATTTATCCAGCTTGAAGGCCGGGATACCGAATGTCAGCAAACCGCCGATCTCCGGGTGACGATCGAACACCGTTGCACTCACGCCATGACGCGCCAGTACATCGGCACAAGCCAGACCTGCCGGTCCCGCGCCGATAATGGCGACACGTTTGTCGACCTTCTGGACATCACTCAGGTCGGGATGCCAGCCTTTGCTTAACGCCCGGTCAGATATGTAGCGCTCAATATTGCCGATCGTGACCGCACCATGCTCGTCGCGAACGGTACACGCCCCTTCACACAATCTGTCCTGGGGGCAAACACGCCCAGTAATTTCCGGCAGACAGTTAGTCTGGTGGGAGAGCTCCACTGCCGCGTCGATGTTTCCGGCTTTGACCAGTTCAATCCACTGCGGAATATGGTTGTGTAATGGGCAGGTCCACTCACAAATACTGTGTTCGCCGCACTTCAGACAGCGCGATGCCTCGCGCTGGGCCTGGAGCGTGCGAAATGGCAGATAAATTTCCTCAAAGGTGGTTTTTCGCGCCTCAATCGCCAGTTTGTCCGGCTCGCCGCGCGGCAGTGTCGCCTGCATCCGCTCAACTTTAGTCACGACATAAGGCGCCATCCCGGCGGCATCGGTATGCCAGGGTTGGTTTTCCTGACGTGCCGTACGCAAACGGCGTGCTTTTGACAAGCTGGCGAGGGACGACTCCGTCACCAGTTGCAGCGCATTGGCCGGGCAGTTTTCTACGCAGGCCGGACCGCCTTCACGATCCTGACACAAGTCGCATTTGTGCGCCGTGGCTTTGACCTGATCGCGCGCGACCGGTGTCAGCACAATTTGCATAGTGCCAAATGGACACGCGACCACGCAGGATTTGCAGCCGATACATTTCTGCTGGTTCACCTGTACGCTGCTGTTAACGTGACTTATCGCGCCGTTTGGACAGCTTCGGGCGCAGGGTGCATCTTCACAGTGGTGGCAGGTCACCGCGCTGCGCTGATGCTGATGTTTGATAACCGTAATCCTGGGTTGATAATGCCGCTGGCTCAGTACATGTTGCTCTGCATTATGGGCCATCACGCAGGCGACCTCACAGGCATGGCAACCCAGACACTGCTGGCTATTAGCCATAATAAAACGATTCATGGCGACCTTCTGTTTTGGTTGTAAAAACCTTATTCTTTATAGGAACAATGTTATTAACCGACCCGACAAGGGTCGGCAATGTTCATTTGCCCAGGATACACAACTATTTATCCAGAACCTGTGGCAGATCAATTTATTTCATGGCAGGTGAAATTGCGTTTTAGTTAATCCAGAACTTTCTTTATCATTTCACCACCTGCGCTTTACTCATTGCCTTTGTACAGAGGATTACGCGTGTGACGGTCAAACGCCCCGTCTCGGCCAGCCTGGCCCGGGCATTTTTTTACATTGTTTTGCTGTCGATACTTTCTACCGGTATCGCGTTGCTGACGCTTGCCAGCAGTTTGCAGGATGCGGAAGCCATTAATATTTCTGGCTCACTGCGGATGCAAAGCTATCGGCTGGGCTACGACCTACAAAGCGGCAGTCCTCAACTAAACGCGCACCGTCAGTTGTTCCAGAAGACCCTGAATTCACCGGTGCTGCAAAAACTGAATACCTGGTACGTTCCGGACGCAGTAAAAAGCGGCTACGGGCGGCTGCATGCAAACTGGCTGGAAATGGACGCACGGCTGGTTGACGGCGATTTGCCGTGGTATCAAAAAAACATCAACGCCTATGTCGACCACATAGATCTGTACGTGCTGGAACTCCAGCGCTATGCCGAGCGTAAAATGATGCTGGTTGTCAGTATCTCGCTGGCAGGCGGGCTGGGAATTTTTACGCTGGTCTTCTTTACGCTACGGCGGATTCGCCACCAGGTCGTGCGGCCACTCAATCAACTGGTGATGGCGAGCCAGCGTATTGAGCACGGGCAGTTTGATGCTCCGCCACTGGATACCGGTTTACCTAACGAGCTGGGTTTGCTCGCAAAAACCTTTAATCAGATGTCGAGCGAACTGTTTAAACTTTATCGTTCGCTTGAGGCCTCTGTTGAAGAGAAAACCCATGATCTGCATGAGGCCAACCGTCAACTTGAGGTGCTTTATCAGTGTTCTCAGGCGCTGAATACCAGTCAGATCGACGTGCACTGTTTCCGCCATATTCTGAAGATCGTGCGGGAAAATGACGCCGCGTATTATCTGGAATTGACCGTAGGCGACAACTGGCGCATCAGCGAAGGAACGCTGAGCGCCGATCTCCCGCTGCAAATCCTGCCCGTCACCATGCAGGAGACAGTCTATGGCGAGTTACACTGGCAAAGCCCTAACGTTAATGCCTCCGCACCGCTGCTGAACAGTGTTTCAAGTATGCTGGGGCGCGGGTTGTACTTTAACCAGGCACAGAAACACTTTCAGCAGTTGCTGTTGATGGAGGAGCGCGCGACCATCGCCCGCGAACTGCACGATTCGCTGGCGCAAATGCTTTCCTATTTACGCATTCAGCTCACCTTGTTAAAACGCTCCGTGGCGGAAGAGAATGCGGGAGCGCAAACCATCCTTTCCGATTTTTCCGTCGCATTGAATGATGCCTGGCGCCAATTGCGTGAGCTACTCACGACTTTCCGTCTGACGCTGCAGCAGGCCGATTTACCCTCGGCATTGCACGAAATGCTCGATACCCTGAAAAATCAAACCTCCGCTAAACTGTCTCTGGACTGTCGCCTGCCCACACTGGCGCTGGATGCGCAAATGCAGGTGCATTTGCTGCAAATTATCCGCGAGGCGGTGTTAAACGCGATTAAACATGCCGATGCCACCGAGATTGCCGTCAGTTGCGTTACGGCGCCGGACGGAAATCATACCGTCTACATTCGGGATAATGGCGTGGGAATTGGCGAACCGAACGAACCACCGGGACACTATGGCCTGAACATTATGCGTGAGCGTGCTGAAAGGCTCAGCGGTACCTTACATTTTTCTCAGCCTTCCGGGGGAGGTACGCTGGTGAGTATCAGTTTCCGGTCATCAGAAACGAAAGAGGGTCAACTGACATAAAGAATGGCAAAGCGTCAGAAAACCTGAACACAGGCCAGGGGCGACTGGCACAAAACGTACGCCGTAACCAGGTATGATAATTTACATTATCTCCTTTTTTTCTCCACGTTTGCCTGACGCCCTGCCGCTACAGTAGTGCAGGTCATACCCATAACGATACGTAGAAACACGAGGTCCTCTTTTAATGGCGAATTTTTTCATTGATCGCCCCATTTTTGCCTGGGTGCTGGCAATACTGTTGTGCCTGACAGGAACCCTGGCCATCTTATCTTTGCCCGTTGAACAATACCCCGATCTGGCGCCTCCAAACGTGCGAATCAACGCAAACTATCCGGGCGCTTCCGCACAAACGCTGGAAAATACCGTCACTCAGGTTATCGAACAAAATATGACAGGTCTCGATAATCTGATGTACATGTCATCGCAGAGCAGCGGAACAGGACAAGCGTCGATCACACTCAGCTTTATTGCCGGGACCGATCCGGATGAAGCTGTTCAGCAGGTACAAAACCAGCTGCAATCCGCGATGCGTAAATTGCCACAGGCGGTACAGGATCAAGGCGTCACCGCGCGAAAAACCGGGGATACCAATATCCTGACCATCGCGTTTGTGTCTACCGATGGCTCAATGGATAAGCAGGATATTGCCGACTACGTCGCCAGTAATATTCAGGATCCGCTGAGTCGCGTGAACGGCGTGGGGGACATTGATGCCTACGGCTCACAGTATTCAATGCGAATCTGGCTGGATCCCGCCAAACTGAACAGCGTTCAGATGACCGCCAAAGACGTGACCGATGCCATTGAGTCGCAGAATGCGCAGATCGCCGTCGGACAGCTTGGCGGTACGCCTTCGGTGGACAAGCAGGCGCTGAACGCCACCATCAATGCGCAATCGCTGCTGCAAACGCCCGATCAATTCCGTGCGATTACGCTGCGTGTTAATCAGGACGGTTCCGAGGTTAAACTGGCAGATGTCGCCACCGTCGAAATGGGGGCGGAAAAATACGATTATATCAGTCGCTTTAATGGCAATCCGGCCTCGGGTCTTGGGGTAAAACTGGCCTCTGGCGCCAATGAAATGGCCACCGCCAGTCTGGTTCTTCACCGTCTGGATGAACTGGCGCAGTACTTCCCGCATGGGCTGGAATACAAGTTGGCCTATGAAACCACCTCCTTCGTTAAAGCCTCTATTGAAGACGTGGTAAAAACACTGCTGGAAGCCATCTTGCTGGTGTTCCTCGTCATGTACCTGTTCCTGCAAAACTTCCGTGCGACGCTTATCCCGACCATTGCGGTGCCCGTAGTATTGATGGGCACCTTCTCGGTGCTCTACGCGTTTGGTTACAGTATCAATACGTTGACGATGTTCGCGATGGTACTGGCGATTGGCCTGTTGGTCGATGACGCCATCGTGGTCGTTGAAAACGTTGAGCGAATCATGAGTGAGGAAGGGCTCTCTCCGCGCGAAGCGACACGCAAATCGATGGGGCAAATTCAGGGGGCGCTGGTCGGTATCGCGATGGTGCTTTCCGCAGTATTTGTGCCGATGGCTTTCTTCGGCGGGACAACCGGGGCAATTTATCGACAGTTCTCAATCACCATTGTTGCCGCAATGGTGCTCTCCGTGCTGGTAGCGATGATCCTGACGCCTGCCCTGTGCGCCACGTTGTTAAAACCCCTGCATAAAGGCGAACACCACGGGCAAAAAGGATTCTTCGGCTGGTTTAACCGCAGCTTTAACCGCAATACTGAACGTTACGAAAAAGGGGTCGCGAGAATTCTGCATCGCAGCCTGCGCTGGATAGTGATCTACGTGCTGCTGCTTGGCGGTATGGTGTTCCTGTTTTTGCGCCTGCCAACCTCATTTTTGCCGCTGGAAGATCGCGGCATGTTCACGACCTCAGTCCAGTTACCCAGCGGGGCAACGCAGCAACAGACACTGAAAGTGGTAGAGGAAGTCGAGAAATATTTCTTTACCCATGAGAAAGACAACATCATGTCCGTCTTCTCAACGGTCGGCTCAGGCCCGGGCGGAAACGGGCAGAACGTAGCTCGAATGTTTGTCCGTTTAAAAGACTGGGGCGAACGAGACACCACAACGGGCACGTCGTTTGCCATTATTGAGCGTTCAACAAAAGCCTTTAGCAAGATTAAAGAAGCCAGGGTATTCGCCAGTAGTCCCCCCGCGATCAGCGGTCTTGGCAGTTCTGCTGGGTTTGATATGGAGCTTCAGGATCACGCTGGTGCCGGGCATGACGCCCTGATGGCTGCCCGCGACCAAATGATTGAGCTTGCTGGAAAAGACAGCCTGTTGACCCGTGTTCGCCACAATGGCCTCGACGACAGCCCGCAGTTGCAAATTGAAATTGACCAACGTAAAGCGCAGGCGCTTGGCGTCTCTATCGACGATATCAACGATACGTTGCAAACGGCCTGGGGTTCGACCTACGTCAACGACTTTATGGACCGGGGTCGTGTGAAGAAAGTGTACGTCCAGGCGGAGGCAAAATACCGCATGTTGCCAGGGGATATCAATCTCTGGTACGTGCGCAATAAAGACGGCGGGATGGTGCCTTTCTCCGCCTTTGCAACCTCATTCTGGGAGACCGGTTCACCGCGTCTGGAGCGCTATAACGGCTACTCTGCGGTAGAAATTGTGGGGGAAGCCGCCCCCGGCGTCAGCACCGGCACCGCGATGGATATTATGGAGTCGCTGGTACGCCAATTGCCGACAGGTTTTGGTCTGGAGTGGACCGCAATGTCATATCAGGAACGCCTCTCTGGCGCACAAGCGCCAGCGCTGTATGCTATCTCGCTACTGGTGGTGTTCCTTTGTCTGGCGGCGCTGTATGAAAGCTGGTCAGTGCCGTTCTCTGTGATGCTGGTCGTGCCGCTGGGCGTTATCGGTGCCCTGCTCGCTACATGGATGCGCGGTCTGGAAAACGACGTCTATTTCCAGGTGGGGTTACTCACGGTCATTGGTCTCTCGGCGAAAAACGCCATTCTGATTGTCGAGTTCGCCAACGAGATGAATGAGAAAGGACACGATCTGCTGGAGGCCACTCTGCATGCCTGTCGTCAGCGCTTACGACCGATTCTGATGACCTCGCTGGCGTTTATCTTCGGGGTGTTGCCGATGGCGATCAGCAATGGCGCGGGTTCCGGTGGTCAGCATGCCGTAGGGACCGGTGTGATGGGCGGCATGATCTCTGCCACGATTTTGGCTATCTACTTCGTACCGTTGTTCTTCGTCCTGGTGCGTCGGCGTTTTCCGCTAAAACCGCGACCAGAATAATCCCGCCATAAAAAAGGCGACCTGCTACGGGTCGCCTTTTCTGTGTGAAACCTTCACACTATGATTATTTCACTGCTTATTTCTTCCTGAAAACTATTTACGAAGCATCACTTCAATAAAGTCTTTCCAGTTCCCCAGTTCACGTTCAATCATAACAACCTCTCTTATTATTATGGGTATTCTACGGAAACATTATCTTCAGGTGAAGACAATTTAACCGATTACTGCGATTACATTCTCCAAAGAGCGAGACTATGTCATCACTATGGTTCGATACCCGCCATTTTTATGTGACTAACTGCAATATTTCGCAACAATCATACATCTTCTACGACTTTCTTATTTTTAATGTGAAAACAGTCAATTGCAACGGGTGAGAATCTGAATTTCAGATCTGCGAAATATTCAAGAACATTCATGTATCATTATTCACAACGCATTCAACAGTGTTATATTTTACGTTCGTCATTACCTGAGAAATAACAGCGATGATGACTATTCCGCGTGGTCATGTGCTGCGATAATATTGCTTAATTATTCGAAATTCGCGTAAAAGGATTCAAAAATGGTTACCGTCTTCGGCATCAAAAACTGCGACACCATCAAAAAAGCACGGCGCTGGCTGGAGGCGCACAGCATTGACTACCGTTTCCACGATTACCGTGTGGACGGGTTAGAGAGTGAATTATTGAATACTTTTATTGCTGAACTCGGCTGGGAAGCGTTACTGAATACCCGTGGCACGACCTGGCGCAAACTTGATGAAGCGACGCGTAA
Organism: Citrobacter sp. NCU1; assembly: GCF_010231475.1. Lineage (GTDB taxonomy): Bacteria > Pseudomonadota > Gammaproteobacteria > Enterobacterales > Enterobacteriaceae > Citrobacter_D. Next base: position 48,632 of record NZ_NRDO01000004.1, read on the forward strand.
CAGTATTACCAATGCCAATGCCGCCGCCGCATTGATGACAGAAATGCCAGCAATTATAAAACGACCATTGCTCTGGACGCCCGGTAAGCCTATGCTGCTTGGCTTTAGCGAATCCAGTTATACTCTGTGGATTTCGGGTTGCGAGAAAGCGACAAGCGAATGAGTCCCCAAAAGCAAACTTCAGTCAGTGACTGGAGTGAGTCAACGTCGTCGCAGCACATGCAACTTGAAAGGCGACGAGTATTAGCCGTTTTTTAATGAGGTGTAATCTATGTCGTGCCCGGTTATTGAGCTGACACAGCAGCTTATTCGCCGCCCTTCCCTGAGCCCGGATGATGCGGGATGTCAGGCGTTAATGATTGAACGCCTGCGCGCTATTGGTTTTACCGTCGAGCGCATGGATTTTGGTGACACACAGAATTTCTGGGCATGGCGCGGAGAAGGTGAAACCCTGGCCTTTGCCGGCCACACCGATGTAGTACCCGTCGGCGATGTCGATCGGTGGATTAACCCGCCTTTCGAGCCAACGATCCGTGACGGTATGCTGTTCGGGCGCGGCGCAGCAGACATGAAAGGTTCACTGGCGGCCATGGTTGTGGCGGCAGAACGCTTCGTTGCTCAGCATCCCAATCACCGTGGACGTCTGGCGTTTTTGATAACCTCAGATGAAGAAGCCAGCGCGCAAAATGGCACCGTTAAAGTGGTTGAAGCACTGATGGCGCGCCGCGAAAGACTCGATTACTGTCTGGTGGGCGAACCCTCCAGTACGGAAATCGTCGGTGACGTGGTGAAAAATGGTCGTCGTGGTTCACTGACCTGTAATCTCACAATCCACGGTGTCCAGGGTCACGTGGCTTACCCACATCTGGCAGATAACCCCGTTCACCGCGCAGCGCCCATGCTGAACGAACTGGTGGGGATCGAGTGGGATCAGGGTAATGAATTCTTCCCTGCCACCAGCATGCAGATAGCCAACATTCAGGCAGGCACGGGCAGTAATAACGTGATCCCGGGCGAACTGTTTGTCCAGTTCAATTTCCGTTTTAGCACGGAACTGAACGACGAGATGATCAAGTCCCGCGTGCTGGCACTGCTCGACAAACATCAGTTGCGCTACACCGTCGATTGGTGGCTTTCCGGCCAGCCTTTCCTGACGGCACGCGGCAAACTGGTGGATGCGGTGGTGAATGCCATTGAGCACTATAATGAGATCAAACCCCAACTGCTCACGACGGGTGGCACATCCGATGGGCGGTTTATTGCACGTATGGGGGCACAAGTGGTGGAACTGGGACCGGTTAACGCCACCATTCATAAAATTAATGAATGTGTTAATGCGGCCGATCTGCAACTACTTGCCCGTATGTATCAACGTATCATGGAGCAACTCGTCGCCTGATGAGTGTTCCTGCAAGAGGAAATAAGCATGGACTGGCTGGAAAAATATTGGTGGATTCTGGTACTGGTATTTCTGGTAGGCGTACTGCTGAACGTGATCAAAGATCTCAAGCGCGTCGACCATAAAAAATTCCTCGCCAATAAGCCGGATCTTCCCCCACATCGTGACTTTAACGACAAGTGGGACGACGATGACGATTGGCCGAAGAAAGATCAACCGAAGAAGTAACCCGTAGGCCGGATAAAACGCGTAGCGTTGCCATCCGGCACTCGCGCCTGATGGCGCTACGCGTATCAGGCCTACAGATTAGATCATCTCAATCACATCATCATCATGGGGCGTACCACCGCTCAGCGCTTCATCGAAGTAATGCTTCGGTACGGTATAGCGCAAATGATCGAGTGCAAACTGCATACTGCGGTCATCAATGGCGTGACCTAAATCTTCCACGATATCCAGCGTGACATCGCCACCCGCGCGTAATAAGGCTTCCTGGGCCGCCACCGCATGCGATAACTCAATCACCCGATCCTCGCCGCCATGAATCAAATGCACGGTCGTCGCAGTTGTCGCGGTTTGTGGCAGACTGGCGTAACGACCATTAAACGCAATCACTCTGGAAGCCAAGCCCGAATGCGCTTTCACGCTTTCGAGCGACATAATTGCGCCTTGCGAAAAACCAATCAGCGCTGTGGCCTTCGCATCCACTCCGCTCTGCTGTTGCCAGTAGCGAATGGTTTCAACGAATACCGGCATAATAGCGTCTACCCGCGCCTGACGATTTTCTTCCGTCACGCCCTGTACGGAAAACCACTGGCGTCCCGGAGCCAAACCACAAGGTTCTGCGCCCCCAATGCTGACGATCAGTGCTTGCGGAAACAGGGGAATAAACCAGCGCCCCAATTCCCCCATCGCAACCGGGTTGTCACCCACGCCATGAAACAGCAGCAACAACTGTTGCGCAGGTTGGGCAGGACTTTGAACAACAAAATGGTCATGTTTCATGGCAATCTCCTTAACTGATGAGTCGATTCTACGCCGCTTAATCACAATGACCATGCCAGGAAATTGAAGGAGTTAGTGAAAAAATTGCCATTGCAAAATACGATCATGTAACCGCTGCGCGCGTCCGGCATCCAGCGATGCCAGCGCCAGCGCCACTTCCGTTCTTTGCATTGCCAGCAACGCCTTGCGCCCTGACAGAGACAGTCTGGCGCACAATTGCATTTCACTGTCTTTGTCCTGCAAACGTCCACGTAACCCAGGAAGCGGGAGATAGCAGGCCTCCAGCAGACGGCTAAGGCTGCCTATTGACGTCAGCAGCGGGCGATGGGCAAAAGCAAAACCCGCCAGCGCCTGCCAGTCATCATCATTAAGCGTAACCTCTTTCAGCGGGATAACCGGAACCGCTTCACCATTCCAGTGAGACAATGCCACCGCATCTCGTCGTAGCCGGTGATGTTCACGCTCTGCCAGCTGTTTCCCCGCCTCGCTGATCGGGAAAATGGCCATCGCGGTAAAACACCCACTACTCGCTTCACGATGGTTACCCATCCGAACCAGTATGAACCCACAGCGTTGCCAGAAACGCCACAATGTCTCCGTGAAACCAAAGCTGACGGAGAGATAATCAAGCTGAGCCGCGTCGGCACAGGCTCGCGCAATCAACTGTTGACCGAGACCTTCACGTTGCCTTGTTGGATGTACAGCAATGCGGCTCACGCGTCGCCCCGTCAGTGTTGCCGCCAGCGGACAGCCGCCATGCGCCGCCAGCGACTGAGCAACCAGATTGCCTCTGGGTCGGCGGTAGCCCGCCCAGACCGCCTGACTCAAACGGGCGGGTAATCCACCTTCATCCACCAGCCAGACGGCACCGGCCACACGATCGGTCCCCGAGGCCTGAAGAAAATGCTGACCGGGAGCATCCATCATGCGGCGTAAATCCAGTGGCGATGTGCGATAGTGCGCGCCAGAGAGCAACCGATATACCGCTAGCGGCAGTTCCGGGTTTGTGCGCCAGGCGTCCTGTTCAAACGCAGAGATACGAATATCACCCCGAGGGGTCTGCACGAACGTTTCGTCATCAAAAACCAATGCGTCGCTGACTGTTTTTTCCAGCGGGCATCCTTGCGCCCAACGAATCGGTTGTTGCAGCTCAAAACGTTGCAGATGCGCAAAATGAGCGCAAAACTTCAGTAAAAAGCCGCGACCAGTGCCTTCATAACCCTGAACGGTGGTGGTCAACAGCGTGCGAGGAAACCGCGCAACCAGGCGATGAAGTAACGGAGCGGGAAGTGCCGCGGCTTCATCAACAATCAGCCAGTCAGCGGACTCAGTGCCCGCCAGTAACATATCCGGCGCAACAAAACGAAATTTGTCACCGGCGAACTGCGCCAGTACGTCCGTTGCCGCTTTCGCCGGTGCGGTCACAATCGCCGTACCGCCGATTCGCCGGATCAACTGCCCTGCCAACGCTGATTTTCCCCGACCACGCGCGGCGGTGACGGTGGCCACGCCAGAAGGCATTTGCAACAACTGCCGCAAAATATCGGCTTGTTCAGGCTGTGGCTCACCCGATGCGGGCTGCCAGTCGTTACGGGGAGGAAAATGCGGCCACGAGAAGGGCTGATTCTGTTGCCAGTGCAACACCTGCTCATCGCGGGTGATGCACCGCATAAAATGCTGGACAAAGTGGGGGGTGGGAATCGGGTGTGGGCAGTCACTCCAGCGCAGCGAATCTTCGTCAGGGTGATTTTCCCAGGCCGCATACTCAGGCGTCAGCAATACCAGCCAGCTTCCCGCCTGAAGCGTCCCACTCAACGCGGCAAACGCGGCGGCGTCAAATCCCTGGTGCGCATCAAATACCGCATGACGAAACTCTCGCCCCAATAATGTTTGAAGCGCCTGAGGCCGACAATGCGGCTCAACGGGCGCTTCAGATGCGACCCACAACCAGTCGCCCGGTAACGCGTCGCGAAGCATGAGCGCCTGTTCACCGCACCAGCGTTCATCACCACTGAGAACCAATAGACGGCGTATTCCCTGCTGCGTCATTTGCGCAGTTAAGGTACTCAGCACATTATTTTCCGACATCCCTGCCCCGGTCGATTAAAAGCCTTTGCCAAAGGTATTACATTGTGCCGGATCTCCGCTATCAAATCCGCGTTTAAACCAGGTGTAACGCTGCTCAGATGTTCCGTGCGTAAAGCTGTCCGGGACAATACGCCCCTGACCCTGCTGTTGCAGACGATCATCGCCAATCGCCTGAGCGGCATTCAACGCTTCTTCCAGGTCACCCGACTCCAGGACGCCCTGATGTTTCATGCTGTTGCCCCAGACACCGGCAAAACAATCCGCCTGTAATTCCATACGTACGGAAAGCTGGTTTGCTTCTGTTTGTGACGCGTTCTGCTGCAACTGACGTACTTTCGGTTCAATACCCAGCAGTTTTTGCACGTGGTGCCCCACTTCGTGGGCAATCACATAACCCTGAGCGAAATCGCCATCGGCGCCCAGTTTGTTCTTCATGTCATCATAGAACGACAGATCGATGTAGACAGTACCGTCCGCCGGGCAGTAAAACGGCCCCATGACCGACTGGCCCGCACCGCACCCGGTACGCGTCGCGCCACGATACATCACCAGCTTCGGTTGCTGGTAGGTATTCCCCATCTTTTCAAACTGTTGTCCCCAGGTGTCTTCTGTTGTTGCCAGGATCACCGAGGTAAATTTTGCCGCTTCATCATCATTCGGGCTGATGGAACGTGTCGTTTGTTGTTGCGAGACCGGTTCACCAGTCATTAAGCCGGTTAAATCCACACCGTAATAACCCGCCACCAACACCACAATCAGCAGAATGATACCGCCTTTGCCACTCGGCAAACGAAAGCCAGGACCGCCCATAGAAGGGCCACCACCGGTGCTGTTGCGCCTGTCTTCCACATTGTCACTTTCACGACGCCCTTGCCAGCGCATAGTCATACCTCATCAATATATTCGTTATAGTGATGATCGTAGGCGCTCAGGGAGAGGATTACCATAAGAAACAGCTACCAGAATCGGCTGTTCGGGATGAACCGGAGGGTTTTTACCCCTCCGGCTTAAGAGAATATGTTAGTCTAACTTTACACCCAGGCGGTGTGCGACGGCTTCATAGGCTTCGATCAGGCCGCCAAGACTCTGACGGAAACGGTCTTTATCCATTTTATCCAGCGTCTCTTTATCCCACAGACGACTGCCGTCCGGAGAGAACTCATCACCCAGTACCACTTCACCTTTGTACAGACCGAATTCCAGTTTGAAGTCGACCAGAATCAGGCCAGCGTCATCAAACAGCTTTTTCAGCACATCATTGGCTTTGTAAGTTAACTCTTTCATCCGTGCCAAATTTTCTTTGCTCACCCAGCCAAAGGTTTCGCAGTAGGATTCGTTAACCATGGGATCATGCATAGCGTCGTTTTTCAGGAACAGGTCGAACAACGGCGGGTTCAGTTCGATGCCTTCCTCAACGCCTAAGCGTTTTACCAAAGAGCCTGCCGCGCGGTTACGTACCACACACTCTACCGGCACCATATCCAGCTTTTTCACCAAACACTCGGTGTCGGAAAGCAGTCGCTCCATCTGGGTCGGGATACCCGCTTCTGCCAGTTTGGTCATAATGAAATGGTTAAATTTGTTGTTCACCATCCCTTTGCGATCAAATTGTTCAATGCGCGCGCCATCCCCTGCTGACGTATCATTGCGGAATTCGAGCACCAACAGGTCCGGGTTTTCCGTGCTGTATACGGTTTTCGCTTTACCACGATACAACTCAGCTTGCTTTTGCATCTTTAACACTCCTGGGTGTGAATTAACGATAAAAATTGCGTTTTTCTGCCGACGCACACGTTTGCGTATCATATCAGAAAAAAGGGCCGGATATCTCCAGCCCTGATTTATTACTTACTGAATGCAGCCTGGAAGACGGCAACCAGGGCATCGTTTTGCGATTGCGTCAGGGTATGACCCTTCGGATCGATAAACTGCAAGCTGCTACGATTATCTAAATCACCGACCTGCAATTTATAGTCGCCGGAAACCAGTCCCGGATCGCTTGCGCCCAGTTCCTGCCAGTTGCTGTCAGAAAGGGGTTTATAGGTCACAGCGAGACTCCCCTTCGAACGCGTGCTGTCGGTCACTGTCATGCCCACTTTTTCAAGCGCTGCCGGCAGACGCTGCCAGACGATGTTATACGGACCACGTACCACCAACATCGGCAAGCCGGTGTCGTCGGCCGCACTCTGTACGTCCATGGTCGCAGCAGAACGATTCTGCGCCGCATTCGCCGCGTCAGTGGCCGTCTTATCGAGACCCGCAGAGATGACATTCATCATCTCTGCGCTGTAACGCTGCAACGATGCCGCATCGGCAACCGGTTTACCCGCCTGCTCCAGGTTAACCAGTTTCACTGAGACAGCCTGTTGATAACCTTGCGGTTTAACAGAGATTTGATAACGTCCGCGATACTGCTCGTCTTCATCCAGACGGTTCCAGTCAACCCAACCGGTCGTCAGCGTCTGAGTGGCATCATCACGTTTTTCAATCGGGTAGTTTTTAGACTGAATCAGACTAACAACCTGTGGCCACAGCGTGGTGCTACGACCGTTGTCCACCAGCAGAGTTGCAGTATCGCCAGTAAACTGGGTACGCGCACCGCTGACCAGCGCTAACGGCTGAGCTGGCGGGCGAATGTCCAGCGCTTTACCCACTGCACCGCTGCCGTTGGTCACCGGAATGTTGTAGTCGCCTGCTTGCACCGGCAGAATCATTCCTGCAGGAGCATGAAGTTCAGCAAGCGGTGCCGCATCCAGATAGGATTCATCACCACTCACCTGGCGCTTGTAGCGCGAGTCAGAACTACAGGCCGCGAGCAACATAACAAGCGAAACACCCGCAACCTTGGCCAGGCGCGACTTTTGTACTGAGTAAGCCATCAAATCTCCCTAAACTTTACAGCAAACCGGCATGCTTAAGCGCCGCTTTGACAATCTCACGACCATTATCCGTGATCGGCGTCATTGGCAGGCGCAGCGTGTCGGTCGCCACAAGACCCAACTCCTTACATGCCCATTTCACCGGGATAGGATTGGGTTCGACAAATAGTTTGTTGTGTAACGGCATCAGGCGCTGATTGATCACACGCGCCTCGGCAAAACGCCCTTCTGCCGCCAGTTTGCACATTTCAGCCATATCGCGCGCTGCAACGTTAGTTGTTACAGAAATCACGCCATGACCACCGAGCTGCATAAAGTCCATCGCAGTCGCATCATCACCGCTAAGCAGAGCGAACTCATCTGAAACCAGCTCTTTGATCTGGTGAACGCGACTTAAGTTCCCTGTTGCCTCTTTAATAGCGACAATATTTTTCACCTTCGCCAGGCGACCAACGGTTTCCGGCAGCATATCGCAGCCAGTACGGGAGGGCACATTATACAGAATTTGCGGCAGGTCGGTGTGCTCAGCGATGGCTTTGAAATGCTGGAACAACCCTTCCTGCGTCGGGCGGTTATAGTACGGTGTCACCGTCAGACAACCGACAATACCGCTGTCGTTGAAACGCTGAGTCAGGCTAATGGCTTCCGCCGTAGCATTGGCGCCCGTTCCGGCGATCACCGGAATACGCCCATCAGCCAGATCCAGCGTCATCATCACCACATCGCCATGCTCATCATGACTCAGCGTCGCAGACTCGCCCGTGGTGCCAACAGAAACAATCGCCGAAGTGCCGCTAGCGACATGATAATCAATCAGTTTTTTAAGGCTTGACCGGCAGACATTACCTTTTTCATCCATCGGTGTAACAAGCGCGACAATACTTCCCGTGAACATGGGCCATCCTCTGTGCAAACAAGTGTCTCAATGGTACGTTTGGTACGACAATAAAAGCAAGTGACCAGAGCGGTTCTGATTGTTGTATGCAGGTTTTTTTTATGCTTTCCTTATGATTACCTCACCTCTCAAAGGAAGAACAGGATTGACATCGTCATCGCAACATTATCTGGTCATCACTGCGCTGGGTGCTGATCGCCCGGGAATTGTGAACACTATCACCCGCCATGTCAGCAGTTGTGGCTGCAATATTGAAGACAGTCGACTGGCGATGCTGGGGGATGAGTTTACGTTTATCATGTTGTTATCGGGTTCCTGGAACGCCATCACCCTGATTGAATCGACCTTGCCGTTGAAAGGCGCAGAGCTGGATTTATTGATTGTGATGAAGCGTACGACCGCCCGTCCTCGCCCGGCAATGCCTGCCACGGTATGGGTGCAGGTCGACGTACCAGACTCTCCGCATTTGATTGAGCGTTTTACCGCCCTGTTCGACAACCACCAAATGAATATCGCCGAACTGGTTTCACGCACTCAACCTGCTGAAAACGAAAAAGCGGCACAACTTTTTATTCAAATTACCGCACATAGCCCGGCATCGCAGGTTTCGGTAAATATTGAACAAGCGTTTAAAGCACTATGTACAGAACTCAATGCGCAAGGCAGTATAAACGTTGTCAATTATTCACAACATGATGAACAGGATGGAGTTAAGTAATGAACCCACTGAAAGCCGGTGATACCGCACCGAAATTTAGCTTGCCGGATCAAGACGGAGAACAAGTAAATTTAACCGACTTCCAGGGACAGCGAGTTTTGGTTTATTTCTACCCCAAAGCCATGACGCCCGGCTGTACCGTTCAAGCCTGTGGCTTACGCGATAACATGGATGAGTTAAAAAAAGCAGGTGTTGAAGTGCTGGGGATCAGCACCGATAAACCTGAGAAGCTCTCCCGATTTGCTGAGAAAGAAGTCCTTAACTTCACGCTGTTGTCAGATGAAGATCATAAGGTTTGCGAACAATTTGGCATCTGGGGTGAAAAATCCTTTATGGGCAAAACTTACGATGGTATCCATCGCATCAGTTTCCTGGTCGATCCCGACGGGAAAATTGAACATGTGTTCGATGACTTTAAAACCAGCAATCACCACGATGTGGTGCTGAACTGGTTAAAAGAAAACGCGTAACTCCTCTTCCCGGCGCTGGCGGCAATTGTGTCGCCAGCGCCGTTTTTCTCCGCGAAACCTCCTCTAATGTGACTAATATCACAGTGTTATTTTCACTTCCGACACTAATGCCGACACACAAAATAGCGAACGGTATTGACCATCACTTTTGTTCTACACTCACAACAAAAACAACATAACTAATTGATTTAATTATAAATTTAAAAATGGCATCCTTTGTGCATAACAAGCGTAACGTTTTGTTTTGTCTCAAGGAGCCACATGAACCGCTTTGTGATAGCCGATCCTCAGTGGTGTATTGGATGCAATACCTGTCTTGCTGCCTGTTCGGATGTACATAAAAAGCAAGGCTTGCAGCAACATCCACGACTTGCTCTGGTGCGAACCCCCACACAAACTGCGCCTGTGCTTTGTCGTCACTGCGAAGACGCCCCCTGCAAACAGGTGTGTCCTGTCAATGCGATCACGCGCCATGATGACGCCATTCAGCTCAATGAAAGCCTTTGCATTGGCTGTAAACTTTGCGGCCTTGTCTGCCCGTTTGGCGCTATTGTCCCTTCCGGCAGTCGTCCTGTTGACGCTCCCACGCAGTTTGCCCATCAGGCACAAGGACAACTTAATGACGTGCCGGAAAGCGCTCCGGCGCTCAGCCCCTTCTTACGTTGGGATGCGGGGATACAAGCCATCGCCGTTAAGTGCGACCTCTGCTATTTCCTCCCCGAAGGTCCAGCGTGCGTCTCTACCTGCGTCACTCAGGCGTTGCATCTGGTCACCGATGATGTCCTGCACCAGCAAACCAGACTAAAACAGCGACTGGCTGTCGACGCGATGCCGGACCTCGCGCTGGATCCTCTTTCATTGTCTCAGGAGCAACGTTGATGGATGCCCTGCAATTATTGATCTGGTCGCTGGCGCTCTATGTCGCTGGCGGCGTGATGTCATTGTTATTCTCAGGTCGCGATCGGGTAGCGATTAATATCGCCGGTTTATCGGGCGTTTTAGGGGGACTTACCGGGATCAGCAGTGCGATAGCGCAGTTGAAAACCGGAGCAACGCTCACCTGGGCGATTCAGACCCCCTTCTCATTTGCCGCGCTGACGGTTCGAATGGACAGTCTGTCCGCCTTTATGGTGCTGGTGATTTCACTGCTGGTCACCGTCTGTGCGCTCTACTCTTTGGCCTACATGCGCGAATACGTCGGCAAAGGCGCAGCCGCGATGGGGTTCTTTATGAACCTCTTTATCGCCTCGATGGTCGGTTTACTGGTGATGGACAACGCCTTCTGGTTTATTGTGCTGTTCGAAATCATGTCGCTGGCCTCATGGTTCCTGGTAATTGCTGAACAGGATGAAGAGTCCGTCAGCGCTGGCATGCTCTATTTCTTCATAGCCCACGCCGGTTCAATTCTGATAATGATCGCCTTCTTCCTGATGTGGCGACAAAGCGGCAGCCTCGACTTCGCCAGTTTCCGGGAATTGTCACTCTCGCCCGGTCTGGCATCTGCCGTCTTCCTGCTGGCATTTTTTGGCTTTGGCGCAAAAGCAGGGATGCTGCCGCTGCACAGTTGGTTACCCCGCGCTCACCCTGCCGCACCGTCACATGCTTCAGCGCTGATGTCGGGTGTGATGGTGAAGATCGGTATTTTCGGCATTCTCAAAGTCGGTATCGATCTCCTTGCGCATAGCGGCATTCCACTGTGGTGGGGCATTGTCGTGTTGGCGTTTGGCGCCGTGTCTTCCGTTCTCGGCGTACTTTATGCCCTGGCGGAGCATGATATTAAGCGCCTGTTGGCCTGGCACACCGTTGAGAACATCGGCATTATTTTGCTCGGGGTTGGCGTCGGCATGATTGGCCTGTCGATACACCAGCCCATCCTGGCGGCGGTCGGCCTGCTGGGCGCCCTCTTTCACCTGCTCAATCACGCGTTGTTCAAAGGTCTGCTGTTTCTTGGCGCCGGGGCCATCATTTGGCGTTTACACACCCGCGATATGGAAAAAATGGGCGCATTGGCAAAACGGATGCCCTGGACTGCAGGTGCGTTTCTGATTGGCTGTCTGGCCATTTCAGCGATGCCGCCGCTGAACGGTTTTATCAGTGAGTGGTACACCTATCAGTCTTTATTCGCTATGACCCGGTTTGACGATGTGGCATTGCGTCTGGCAGGTCCCATCGCCATCGTGATGCTCGCCATTACGGGTGCGCTGGCAGCCATGTGTTTCGTTAAAGTGTACGGAATCAGTTTCTGCGGCGCGCCGCGCAGCGAAAAAGCAGAGCAGGCGCAGGAAGCCCCCTGGCAGATGGTGGCGGCGATGGCAGTGCTCGCCGCGCTATGCGTCTTTACTGGCATCGGCGCAAGCTGGGTCGCGCCGCAAATCATGCAGATTGTGCTCTCGTTTACGGCGGCCAGCACCGCGCCTGTGGCTGAGGGAATTTCGCTGATCCCAGGTGAAATGCATGAAACCTTGATGACCCCATCAACCGTTTTCCTGCTGCTGCTCGCTCTGCCTCTTCTACCTGGTCTGTACTGGTGGGTCAATCGTTCCCGACGCGGCGCGTTTCGCCGCGCCGGGGATGCCTGGGCCTGCGGTTACGGCTGGGAAAGCGCGATGGCGCCTTCAGCAGGCAGCTTCACTCAGCCGCTGCGGGTGATGTTCTCCACGCTCTACCGGTTACGCAAACAGCTCGATCCGTCACCACCGCTTGCCAGTGGTTTACTTCACGCCACGACCGTTGCGCGGAACACGGAACCCTTCTGGGATGAGTACATCATCGCCCCCATCGTCCGTCTGACACAGCGCCTGGCGCACAAAATACAGTATCTGCAAAGCGGCGACTTCCGCCTGTATTGCCTGTATGTCGTGGCGGCGCTGGTTGTTTTGTTACTGATTATCGCCGTCTGAGGAAACGACCATGACACCCACACTCTTCGACGGATATCTGGCTGGTTTTGCGCTGTTGCAGGCCGTCATTTTATTGGCACTGACGCCGTTGTTCACCGGAATATCCCGGCAGATCCGCGCCCGAATGCACTCACGTACCGGGCCGGGAATCTGGCAGGACTACCGCGACATTAACAAACTGTTAAAACGTCAGGAAGTCGCACCCTCATCATCAGGTCTGATGTTTCGCGTCATGCCATGGGTATTGCTCAGCAGCATGTTGGTGGTGGCAATGGCATTGCCATTATTTATCCGCACGTCCCCCCTTGCGGGCGGCGGCGATTTGATAACCCTGATCTATCTCTTTGCTTTATTTCGCTTCTTTTTTGCCCTTTCCGGGCTGGATACCGGAAGTCCGTTCTCGGGGAGCGGGGCCAGCCGGGAAATGACGATGGGTATCCTGGTGGAACCCATTCTGATCCTCTCTCTGCTCGTCATCGCGCTGATGGCCGGTTCCACGCATATCGCCGTCATTAGCAACGTACTGGCGGCCGGTTGGGCATCGCCAGTCGCCACACTGCTGGCACTGCTCGCCTGCGGTTTCGCCTGCTTCATTGAAATGGGAAAAATTCCTTTTGATGTTGCAGAAGCCGAGCAGGAACTTCAAGAAGGGCCGTTGACGGAGTATTCCGGTGCCGGACTGGCGTTAGTGAAGTGGGGGCTTGGGTTGAAACAGGTGGTGATGGCCGCGTTGTTCATCTCGCTGTTCCTGCCGTTTGGCAACGCAACAACCCTGACTTTCAGCAGCTTACTGATATCGCTGGTCGTGACGTTGGGCAAAGTTCTGCTGCTCTTCGTGCTGGCCTCTTTCGTCGAAAATACTCTGGCGCGCGGCAGATTCCTGCTGACGCACCACGTTACCTGGCTCGGTTTTAGTCTCGCCGCGCTGTCGTATGTTTTCTGGTTAACCGGTCTGTAAGGAGCATCGACATACCATGGAATCTCTTGCTCTGACGACGCTACTGCTACCGTTTATCGGCGCGCTGGTCGTTTCGCTTGCCCCACAGCGCCAGGCCGCGACATTGGGGACGTTGTTTGCCGGGCTGGCGACGCTCAGTATGCTGGCGCTGGAAGTCATCTTTTACCAGACCGGGAAAGCGACCGTTGTTTTGCCGCTGGCCAGCGTCAACGACGTCGCGCTCTTTGGGCTGGTAATCGATCGCGTCAGTACGTTAATCCTGTTTGTGGTTGTTTTTCTCGGCCTGCTGGTTTCACTTTTTTCCAACGGCTATTTGACTGAAAAAAACCGCGAACACCCGCACAACGGTAGCAATCGTTATTACGCCTTTCTGCTGATTTTTATCGGCGCCATGTCCGGACTGGTTCTCTCTTCCACCATTCTGGGACAACTGCTGTTTTTTGAAATCACCGGCGGCTGTTCCTGGGCGCTGATCAGCTACTACCAGACAGCAAAATCACAGCGTTCTGCGTTAAAGGCACTGTTGATCACTCACATCGCTTCGCTGGGGTTGTATCTCGCCGCCGCAACGCTGTTTTTACAGACCGGCACCTTTGCGCTCAGCGCGTTGAGTGAAGTGCAAGGTGACGCCCGTTATCTGGTCTACGGCGGCATTCTGTTCGCCGCATGGGGGAAATCGGCGCAGTTGCCGCTCCAGGCCTGGTTACCGGATGCGATGGAAGCGCCAACGCCGGTCAGTGCCTATTTGCATGCGGCCTCGATGGTCAAAGTGGGGGTCTACATTTTTGCCCGCGCGATCCTCGACGGCGGTCAGATCCCTCCCGCCATTGGCTGGACAGGGGTGGTGATGGCGCTGGTAACGCTTGTCTACGGTTTCATGATGTATCTGCCGCAACACGATATGAAGCGCCTGCTGGCCTGGTCAACCATTACCCAACTGGCCTATATCTTTCTCGCGCTGTCACTGGCCACCTTCGGTTCTCATCTCGCTTTCGAGGGCGGTATTGCTTACATCGTCAACCACGCGTTTGCCAAAAGCTTGTTCTTCCTGGTTGCGGGTTCTCTGAGCTATAGCTGCGGAACACGTCTGCTGCCGCGCCTGCGCGGCATATTGCGCACATTACCGCTGGTAGGAATTGGTTTCTGCGTGGCGGCGCTGGCTATCACCGGTGTACCGCCATTTAACGGTTTCTTCAGCAAGTACCCGCTTTTCGCCGCTGGATTCATGCTCTCCAGTCAGTACTGGCTGTTGATACCGATCCTGGTTCTGGTGCTGATTGAGTCGGTCGCCAGCTTCGGTTGGTTTATTTATTGGTTTGGTCGCGTCGTGCCGGGCAAACCGAGTGACGACGTTGCGCAGGCAGTGCCGCTGCCATTCTCAATGCGTCTGGTTTTGATAGTACTGATTGTGATGTCGCTAGTGTCCAGCGTCATCGCCGCAACCTGGCTTCAATAAGGAGGTGAAGGATGACGGGAACAACGCTCGTAAACAATCTGGCGGGACTAATGATGCTGACGTCACTTCTGGTGATCTGCGTCAAAGGCTATCGCCTCTCATGTATTTTTTATGCCGTCCAGTCACTGGTTCTGGTGTCCATCTTCGTGACGCTCTCACAGGTGTTTGCGGCAGAACAATTGATGATGTGGTCGGTCAGTGCCTTCGTCACCAAAGTGGTGATGGTGCCACTGATCATGAGTTTTGCCGTACGCAAAATCGCCCCGGTCTGCACTGAGAAGCCCTTGTTTGGCCCGGCAACCATGGCGTTACTCGCTGCGCTCATTGTGCTGCTCTGCGCTTTCGTCGTACAGCCGGTGAAATTACCGATGGCGACAGACCTTAAGCCTGCGCTGGCGGTGGCGCTGGGACATTTCCTCCTCGGTCTGCTGTGCATTATCAGCCAACGCAATATTTTGCGGCAGATTTTCGGTTACTGCCTGATGGAGAACGGTTCCCATCTGGTGCTGGCGCTGATCGCCTGGCGCGCGCCGGAGCTGGTCGAAATAGGCATTGCGACCGATGCCATTTTCGCCGTTATCGTGATGGTGCTGCTGGCCAGAAAGATTTGGCGAACCCATGGCACGCTGGACGTGAACAACCTGACTGCGTTGAAGGGATAATGAAATGAGTCATTCTGTCATGTTCACCTTACTGTTGCTGACGCCACTGCTGATCTCATTACTCTGTTTCGCCTGTCGCATGACAGGCGGGTCAGCACGCAACGCGGTCACCCTGATCCACACCGTGGGGATCACATTGCTGCTGATTCTGACGCTATGGACGGTAAAAGAAGGGCTGAGCGAAGGCGAAATCTTCGCCGGGCATCGCTGGCTGCATATTGATAGCCTGAGTGGGCTGTTTTTAGCCATTCTGGGCGTCATTGGTTTTCTCACCGGCCTCTATTCCATCGGTTATATGAATCATGAGGTGAAACATGGGGAAATTACCGAGCTCACGCTCTGCAACTATTACGGTTTCTTCCATTTATTTTTGTTCACCATGCTGTTGGTCGTAACCAGCAATAACCTGATCGTGATGTGGACGGCGATTGAAGCCACCACCCTCAGTTCCGCATTTTTAGTGGGTATCTACGGTCAGCGATCCTCGCTGGAAGCGGCCTGGAAGTACATCATCATCTGTACCGTTGGCGTCGCTTTCGGTCTGTTTGGCACCGTTCTGGTTTATGCCAACGCCGCGAGCATCATGTCCGATCCTAATCTGGCGATTTTCTGGACCGAGGTGTTGAAACAGGCGACGCTGCTTGATCCGACGCTGATGCTGCTGGCATTTGTGTTTGTGCTGATTGGATTCGGTACCAAAACCGGTCTGTTCCCGATGCACGCCTGGTTGCCGGATGCGCATAGCGAGGCGCCAAGCCCGGTGAGCGCCCTGCTTTCTGCGGTTCTGCTCAACTGCGCGCTGCTGGTGCTGATCCGTTATTACATCATTATCTGCAACGCCATCGGCAGTGATTTCCCCAATACGCTTCTGTTGATCTTCGGTCTGTTGTCCGTCGGGGTTGCTGCGTTCTTTATTCTCGTGCAGCAGGACATGAAACGTCTGTTGGCCTATTCCAGCGTGGAAAACATGGGACTGGTCGCCGTCGCGCTGGGTATCGGCGGACCGCTGGGTATTCTGGCGGCGTTGCTGCATACGTTAAACCACAGCCTGGCGAAAACCCTGCTGTTCTGCGGTTCCGGCAACGTGCTGCTGAAGTACGGCACGCGCAATATTGATGTGGTTTGCGGCATGCTAAAAATCATGCCGTTTACCGCTGTCTTGTTTGCGGGCGGTGCGTTGGCGCTTGCGGGCATGCCTCCGTTCAATATTTTCCTCAGTGAATTTATGACTGTCACGGCGGGTCTTGCCCGCGATCATATCGTGCTCACCATTGTGCTCTTACTGCTGCTAACAGTGGTGCTGGCAGGTCTGATCCGCATGGTAGCCCGCGTTCTGTTTGCTCGCCCGCCAGAAGCGGTGAGTCGCGGTGAACTGGGTTGGTTGACGACACTACCCATGGTGGTTTTGCTGGTCATGATGCTGGTCATGGGTACTCACATACCGCAACCGGTAAGCCGAATTCTGGAGAATGCCTCCGCGATCGTGCTTTCAGGCTCCTCTGAACGCCCTGGTCAGCTGAACAGCTGGCGTGATTTTGTTAACCCCACTACTGCATCGGTACCGGAGAGTCAAAAGTGAATTATTCAGACAGCGTTAATCACCAGTCAATCTGCGGCGAAGCCTGTCTGGCCGCAGTAAGAAATCAGTTTCCTGGCGCGGTGCTGGACGAAGAGAGACAAACGCCGACGCAGGTGACGATTACGGTAAAAACAAATCTGCTGCCCGACATCGTCCATTATCTTTACTACCAGCATGAAGGCTGGCTACCGGTGCTGTTTGGTAACGACGAGCGAAGCCTGAACGGACACTACGCGGTTTATTATGCGCTCTCCATTGAAGGCGCGGAAAAATGCTGGATCGTGGTGAAGGCGTTGGTCGATGCCAACAGCCGTGAATTCCCTTCGGTCACGCCACGCGTCCCTGCTGCGGTCTGGGGTGAGCGGGAAATTCGCGATATGTACGGTCTGATTCCGGTCGGTTTGCCTGATCAGCGTCGGCTGGTTCTGCCCGACGACTGGCCTGACGATATGCATCCGCTGCGCAAAGATGCCATGGATTATCGTCTGCGCCCGGAACCGACAACAGACAGCGAAACCTATCCGTTTATTAACGACGGCAGCGATGACGCGCGCGTGATCCCCATCGGCCCGCTGCATATTACCTCCGACGAACCCGGGCATTTTCGCCTTTTTGTCGATGGTGAGCGAATCGTCGATGCCGATTATCGCCTGTTTTACGTGCATCGCGGCATGGAAAAACTGGCAGAAACGCGGATGGGCTACAACGAAGTGACATTTTTGTCGGACAGGGTCTGCGGCATTTGCGGATTTGCCCACAGTGTGGCCTACGCCACGTCCGTCGAAAATGCGCTCGGGATCCAGGTCCCGCAGCGCGCACATACCATCCGTTCGATATTGCTGGAAGTCGAACGCCTGCACAGCCATCTGCTTAATCTGGGCCTTTCCTGCCACTTTGTCGGTTTCGATACCGGCTTTATGCAGTTTTTCCGCGTGCGCGAAAAATCGATGACGATGGCGGAACTGCTGACGGGCTCGCGTAAAACCTATGGTCTTAACCTGATCGGCGGCGTTCGCCGCGATATTCTCAAAGAGCAACGTCTGCAAACATTGAAGCTGGTTCGGGAAATGCGCGCAGAAGTTTCGGATCTCGTCGAAATGCTGCTCGCGACCCCCAATATGGAACAACGCACCCAGGGTGTCGGTATCCTTGATCGACAAATTGCCCGCGACTTTAGTCCAGTAGGTCCGTTGATTCGCGGTAGCGGTTTTGCCCGCGACCTGCGGTTTGATCACCCCTATTCTGACTATGCCAACATCCCGAAAACACTGTTTAGCTTCCCGGGAGGCGATGTGTTTTCCCGCGTCATGGTGCGTGTGAAAGAGACCTTCGACTCGCTGGCGATGATCGAATACGCCCTCGACATGATGCCGAATACGCCGCTGCTCACCGAAGGCTTCACCTATCGCCCACATGCTTTTGCGCTCGGCTTTGTGGAGGCGCCACGCGGCGAAGACGTGCACTGGAGCATGCTCGGAGACAACCAAAAGTTGTTCCGTTGGCGCTGCCGCGCTGCCACCTATGCTAACTGGCCGGTTCTGCGCTACATGCTACGTGGCAACACCGTTTCCGATGCGCCGCTGATTATCGGCAGCCTCGATCCTTGTTATTCCTGCACTGACCGCGTGACGCTGATTGATGTGCGTAAGCGCAAGTCGAAAACTGTGCCGTATAAAGAGATCGAGCGCTACAGCATTGACCGCAGCCGTTCACCGCTGAAGTAAGGACAGAAAAATGCTGAAATTACTCAAAACCATCATGCGGGCTGGCGAGCCCACGGTGAAATACCCATTTGCTCCGCTGGAGGTCAGCCCTGGCTTTCGCGGCAAGCCGGAGCTGGATCCACGTCAGTGCATTGCGTGCGCAGCCTGTACATCGGCGTGCCCGGCCAACGCACTGACCATGGAAACCTCCGCGCAGGATAACACCCGCACCTGGCAGCTCTATTTGGGCCGCTGTATTTATTGCGGTCGTTGCGAAGAGGTGTGCCCAACCCGGGCGATACGTCTGTCGGAAAACTTCGAGCTGGCGGTGACCAGTAAAGCGGACCTGTTCACCCGCGCTACGTTCCGCCTGCAACACTGCACGCAGTGTCAGCGACCGTTTGCGCCAGAAAAGTCGATCGAGATGGCCGTTGCGCTATTGGTGCAACAGCAGAATGCGCCGCAAAACCTGGAATTGCTGCGTCAGCAGGCAAGCATATGTCCGGAGTGTAAACAACGCGCCGCGCTGTTTCATGGCGGTTGCGAAAATATATCTTTTGCCATTAAGGAGAAGCAATGACTTCGTTGACGGCAACGCATCGCCACCACGTCAGTCAGCCCATTACGCTGGACGACCAGGCGCAACAAATGAAGCAGTTCCTCCTGAAGGATATTCGCCGCTCAGCGTATGTTTATCGCGTTGACTGTGGCGGGTGCAACGGCTGCGAAATTGAGATCTTTTCTGCGATCACCCCGCTGTTCGACGCTGAAAGATTTGGTATTAAGGTGGTGGCCTCCCCCCGACATGCCGATATTTTGTTATTTACCGGTGCCGTTACCCGGGCAATGCGCATGCCTGCCCTGCGCGCGTATCATTCAGCACCAGACCATAAGATCTGTGTCTCTTATGGCGCCTGTGGCGTCGGCGGTGGGATTTTCCACGATCTGTACTGCGTGTGGGGAGGCAGTGACACGATTGTGCCTATCGACGTGTGGATACCGGGGTGTCCGCCCACCCCCGCCGCTACAATCCATGGTTTTGCCGTGGCGCTGGGATTACTGCAGCAGAAAATTCATGGCGTGGATTATGTCGATGCCGCAGCCGAGCCGTCTCAACCGCTGTGGCCGCAGATTCCACCCACCCAGCGTATCGCCCTGGAAAGGGAGGCGCGCCGCCTGGCGGGTTATCGTCAGGGACGGGAGATCTGCGATCAGCTTTTACGGGTGCTCACTCAGGATCCTTCCGGTCAACAAGTGGCAACGTGGTTACAAGAGGCGGACGATCCGCGCCTGAATGACATCGTTCACCAGTTATTACAGACTCTCAGGGGGCTGCATGGCTAATCAGCACGGCGAAATTATCTTCTGGACGCTGCGAAAGAAGTTTCTCGACAGTACTGTCGCCATGCCAGAAAAAAGTCGCCAGGTCATGTATTACTCCCTGGCGATTGGCCATCACGTTGGCGTAATCGACTGCCTGAACGTGGCATTAACCTGCCCGCTGGCAGACTACAACGCGTGGATAGCACAAGTGGAAGACAAAGAGGCGCATCGCAAAATGTCGGGCGTACTCCGTTTCGACGAGATTGTTATCGATGCCAGTCACGTTAACATGCTCAGCCGCGCCTTTTCCCCCCTCGCTGATGACGCCCCGGAGCCGTGGCGTAGTCTGAGTATCCAATTGATTCATCTGCTGGATGATATTGTTCGTGAGCCCGCCATTTATCTCATGGCGCGGAAAATCTCGTGAGACGGATAACATTACGAAGTGAAGGGATAAGGTAAAGTGTCGTGTTGCTCTGTTCGCTACCAAAACGCAGTCGCTACACAATCTGTCTCTTCAGTAAAAAGGACCGTTGATGACAAAGTTTGACGAGGCAATTTTTGCCCCGCCTGTAGGTAAGTTGTTGGATGATGCAGTCAGGACGCTTATGCACTCTCTGACTCGGCAGAATGATAAGGCCTCTATATTGCACGCCTTCGTTCCGCTCCCCCCACCCTTCAGCCCAATACAACTCATTGAACTCCACTTCCCGGAAAGCAGCTTCTATTATCGCTGCTTTGACGATGGAACCGACGAGATAGTCAAAGAGCCTTACCTGAGCGACGTCAGCGATTCTTCGCTACATGCCACGCTGCTTGGCGATACTCTGATGGCGGAATTGCGCTTCATCCGCACGGATAAAGGAACGTTTACCCATCAGGACACCAGCTTATTCAACTGGTTAGTCCGCGTTATGACGCCTGTGCTGGAGTCTATACTTACCCAGTCGGGTCAGCAGGAATCCCTTCATACCATCACGAAAGAACGCGATCATCATCGTGTACTGGTCGATATTACTAACTCGGTGCTCTCCCATTTAAATCTGGAAGAATTGATCGATGATGTCGCCAGAGAAATTAACCACTTCTTCGGTATCACCTTCGTCAGCATGGTACTGCGAGATACGCGACGAGCAGACAAGTTCTGCGCATGGAGCACCGATTTCTCTCAGGAAGAGCAGCCGGAACGCCTGCAGTTTATCCTGCAAGAGCAGAGCATCATGCTGATGCAAACGCTGCGCGACAAGCGTGCCTGTTTGCTGCATCTGGAGGACGATCCCGTTTTGTGGGAGCACGACCCACTGTTACTGGATCTGAAAAACAGCCGTATCGAAACCGCTTTCTTTCTGCCACTGACCTTTGGCAATCATACGCCGGGGGCTTTGCTTCTCGCTCACCCCTCGCGCTCGCTGTTCAGCGAGGAGAATTGCGAGCTCCTACAACATATAGCTGACCGCATTGCAATCGCCGTTGATAATGCCGATGCCTGGCGCAGCATGACTGACCTGAAAGAGAGCCTGAAACAGGAAAACTTTCAGCTGAGTGAGCAACTGTTCGCCAGTCAGGACACCGGCAATATTATCTATCAAAGCCAGGCAATGGATGACCTGCTTTCGCAGATCAACATTGTGGCGCAGAGCGACAGTACTGTGTTGATCTGTGGTGAAACGGGAACAGGGAAAGAGGTTATTGCCCGTGCGATCCATCAATTAAGTCTGCGTCAGGATAAACCGCTGGTAAAGATTAACTGCGCCGCGATCCCCGCCAGCCTGCTGGAAAGCGAACTGTTCGGACACGACAAAGGGGCCTTTACCGGCGCGATTAGCACTCATCGCGGCCGGTTTGAAATCGCCGACGGCGGAACGTTATTTCTCGATGAAATCGGCGATCTTCCCCTTGAGTTACAGCCCAAGCTGCTGCGCGTATTGCAGGAAAGAGAGATCGAACGCCTGGGCGGAAACAAAACAATACCGGTCAACGTGCGAATGATTGCCGCTACCAACCGCGATCTCTGGCAAATGGTCGAAGACCGGCAATTCCGCAGCGATCTGTTCTATCGGCTGAACGTTTTTCCTCTTGAGATACCGCCGCTGCGCGAACGGCCGGAAGATATTCCGCTACTGGCGAAACACTTTACGCAAAAAATGGCGAAGCGGATGAACCGGAACATTGACGTGATCCCGACGGAAGCGCTACGTCAACTGATGACATGGGACTGGCCGGGGAACGTGCGTGAACTGGAAAACGTGATCGAACGTGCGGTATTGCTCACCCGGGGCAATAGCCTGAATTTGCATCTGAATACTCGCCAGACCCGACTGCTGCCCCCTCTGGGAAGCGAGTCCCCCGTTTCCGGGCCGATGTCGCAAATGCTTAACCCCGCCACACCGGAAAATGATGAAGAGGAGCGCCAGCGTATTATTCAGGTTCTACGGGAAACCAACGGTATTGTCGCCGGACCTCGTGGTGCCGCAACACGACTGGGTATGAAACGTACAACGTTATTATCGCGTATGCAACGACTGGGTATTACAGCCCGTGAGGTCTTGTAGCGCCGCAACTCTGTGAAGGGATTCACATTTCATTCTCGTAAGAGGCTTCCACTCTGGTACGCACTGTGCATGGAGATATGCAGTCTTCAATATCTCAGCGCTATTCAGGAGCATCTTATGAAGGAAAGTTTTTCGTTAGATTTGAGAATGCCTGCAGAAATGGCAAAAGTCGCCGAGCAGGCTGGCGTATATAAGGTGACAAAGAAAAAAGAATTGGCATTTTTTCTGGCTATTACCGCCGGTGTGTTCATTTCCATTGCCTTTGTCTTTTATATTACCGTCACTACTGGCGCAGGTCCGGCGACAGCATTAACAAAACTGGTTGGCGGTCTCTGTTTCTCTCTCGGTCTTATTTTTGTCGTCGTTTGTGGTGCTGATTTGTTTACGTCGACAGTAATGACGGTCATGGCCAAAGCCAGCGGACTCATAACCTGGCGACAATTGTTCGTGAACTGGTTCATCGTCTATTGCGGTAATCTGGTCGGCGCGCTCTTTTTTGTGTGCCTGATTTGGTTTTCCGGACAAGTGATGAACAGCAACGGTTTGTGGGGATTAAACGTTCTGCAAACTGCCGATCATAAAATGCACCACACCTTTATTGAAGCGGTTTGCCTGGGCACACTGTGTAATTTAATGGTCTGCCTTGCAGTATGGATAAGTTATTCCGGTCATTCACTCACCGATAAAATTGCCGCAATGTTATTGCCGATCAGCATGTTTGTCGCCAGCGGTTTTGAACACAGCATTGCCAATATGTTTCTTATTCCCTTAGCGATTATAATTCGCAATTTTGCACCGGACTCGTTCTGGAGTCTTACACAAACCACGGCAGATAATTTCCCGGCACTAACGATGAGCAATTTCATTACTGATAATCTCATCCCCGTGACTATCGGCAATATTATCGGTGGTGGTTTGCTGGTCAGCGTGACGTACTGGATCATTTATTTGCGTAAAACAAAATAATAATTCAGAAAAAGAGAGCCCGGTGCGCAAAGTATCACCGGGCTCTTTTATGAACTGAAGATTACTCTTCGAGAGTGGTCTGTCCGTCTGGCCAGGCGTGGACCACCGCTTTGATTAACGTTGCCAGCGGGATGGCAAAGAAGACCCCCCAGAATCCCCACAAACCGCCAAAAATGACTACCGACAAAATTATCACTAAGGGGTGTAGGTTAACGGCTTCAGAGAACAGTACTGGCACCAGCAGATTTCCATCCAGCGCCTGGATAATCAGGTACACGCCAAAACAGCTCCAGAACTCCGTCCCTAAACCAAACTGGAACAATGCCACCCCGACGACCGGAATCGTCACCACAAATGCGCCGATATAGGGGATTAGCACCGAGAATCCGACCAGCACTGCCAGCAACAATGAGTAGTTCAGGCCAAACAGCAAAAAGCCGAGCCATGTCGCGACGCCAACAACCACCATTTCCAGCACTTTGCCACGAATATAGTTGGTAATCTGCTGGTTCATCTCTTTCCAGACCTGGCCTGCCAGGCCCCGATTTCGCGGTAGAACCCGACGCATAGCATTCAGCATCTGATCTTTATCTTTAATCAGGAAGAAAACCATCAGCGGCACCAGCACCAGATAGACTGCCAGCGTCAACAGTCCCACCAGTGACGCCAGCGAATATTTCACCACCGAATCCCCCATTGAGAGCATTCGGGTACGTAAATTTTCCGCCATGGCATCAATGATCCCGGCATCCATCAGCGCCGGATAACGACGCGGCAATGTCGCTGCAAAATCGGAGAGCTTATTTAGCATGCCCGGCATGTCGCGGATTAAATAGATCCCCTGCTGCCATGCCACAGGCATGACCACAAATGCCATCAATAGCAATATGCCGCCAAAGACCACCAGGACAATAGAGGCCGCCCATCGTCGGGAACACCCAATAGCTTCCAGACGCACTGTCGGCCATTCGAGCAGATAAGCCAGAACCAGAGCTACCAACAAGGGCGCTAGCAGCCCACTAAAAAAGAACAGGATGCTAAAACCAGCCACCAGAATAACCAGCAAAGCAATCGCCTCCGGGTCGCTAAAGCGACGGCGATACCATTGCATCAACATTTCGAGCATAAAAACCCTTCCCTGAACTCAATAGCGGGATTGCGATCTCGAATTGTATCGAAATGTCTCAGAAAAGACTTCGCTTTTTATGGCTGATTCAGGAAACTGAAAAGCGTCCTGGTTCGGGTGTTCATTGTCGGGTTTCGCAGTTACACTCCCAATGTCACCGACGCGGGAACGATATTTCGCAGTATCGGTCAAATGGCTATCTTAAAGAATACAGGACAGAGGTCATGTTCAGGCAGTTTAAAAAAAACCTGGTTGCTACCCTCATCGCTGCGCTGACCTTCGGTCAGATGGTGCCCGCGTTTGCAGATCCCACGGACACATTACCCGATATGGGGACCTCGGCAGCCAG
The DNA here is from genome assembly GCF_010231475.1 of Citrobacter sp. NCU1. Classification (GTDB taxonomy): domain Bacteria; phylum Pseudomonadota; class Gammaproteobacteria; order Enterobacterales; family Enterobacteriaceae; genus Citrobacter_D. The sequence goes on from NZ_NRDO01000004.1 coordinate 73,660, forward strand.
CACGCTTTCCATTGGTCAGGAAATGCAAATGGGCGATTATTATGTTCGCCAGTTGCGTGGTAGCGCACCGCTAATTAACGACCCGCTACTGGTACAGTACATCAATACTCTCGGGATGCGCCTGGTCTCCCATGCCGATTCGGTGAAAACCCCCTTCCATTTCTTTTTGATTAATAACGACGAAATTAACGCCTTTGCCTTCTTCGGCGGCAACGTCGTGCTGCATTCCGCGCTTTTTCGCTATTCCGACAACGAAAGCCAACTGGCTTCCGTGATGGCGCACGAAATCTCCCACGTGACTCAGCGTCACCTGGCGCGTGCGATGGAAGATCAACAGCGTAGCGCCCCGTTAACCTGGGTTGGCGCGTTAGGTTCAATATTACTGGCGATGGCCAGCCCGCAAGCGGGCATGGCGGCGCTCACCGGTACTCTGGCAGGTACGCGCCAGGGGATGATCAGCTTCACGCAACAAAACGAACAGGAAGCCGATCGTATCGGTATTCAGGTTCTGCAACGTTCGGGATTCGATCCTCAGGCGATGCCCACGTTCCTGGAAAAACTGCTCGATCAGGCGCGTTACTCCACCCGACCACCTGAAATTTTGCTCACCCACCCCTTGCCGGAAAGCCGTCTCGCGGACGCCCGTAACCGTGCGAACCAAATGCGGCCAGCCGTGGTGCAATCTTCAGAAGACTTTTATCTGGCAAAAGCGCGTACGCTTGGGATGTACAATTCAGGGCGCAACCAGTTAACCAGCGACCTGTTGGATGAATGGAGCAAAGGCAACGTTCGCCAGCAACGCGCTGCGCAATACGGCAAAGCGTTACAGGCGATGGTCGCCGATAAATATGACGAGGCGCGTAAAACACTGCAGCCATTGCTGACGGCGGAGCCGAACAATGCGTGGTATCTTGACCTGGCGACCGATATCGATCTGGGTCAGAAGAAAACCAGCGACGCCATTAATCGGCTGAAAAACGCCCGCGATCTGCGCGTTAACCCTGTCCTGCAGCTCAACCTGGCCAATGCCTTGTTGCAGGGAGGACAAGCGAAAGAAGCCGCAACCATACTCAATCGCTATACCTTCAATAATAAAGATGACAGCAACGGCTGGGACGTGCTGGCGCAAGCGGAAGCGGCAATAAATAACCGCGATCAAGAACTGGCTGCGCGTGCTGAAGTTTATGCGCTGACGGGACGTCTGGATCAGGCGATTTCTCTACTCAGCAGCGCAAGCTCTCAGGTCAAACTGGGAAGTCAGCAGCAGGCGCGTTACGATGCCCGCATCGACCAGTTGCGCCAGTTGCAGCAGCGCTTCAAGCCGTACGAAAAGATGTAAAAGGAGAACTCATGTCTGACACGGTAAAAATCTACCATAATCCTCGCTGCTCAAAGAGTCGTGAGACGCTAAGCCTGCTGAAATCAAACGGCGTGGAGCCGGACGTGGTGCTCTATCTGGAAAGCCCTGCGGATGCCGCCACCCTGCGTGAACTGTTACGGATGTTGGGAATGTCCAGCGCACGTGAGCTTATGCGCCAGAAAGAAGATCTTTATGCTTCTCTCAACCTGGCAGACAGCCAGTTGAGCGAGGCGGCCCTGATTCAGGCGATGGTAGAGAACCCGAAACTGATGGAGCGCCCGATTGTGGTTGCCAACGGACAGGCGCGGATCGGTCGCCCACCAGAACAGGTACTGGACATCGTCCGCTAATCCTTATGCCGCAGCGCTTCAAGAAACGCCTGCGGCGTCTTATCGCCCAATTTTTTTTGCGTCCGACCTGCGTTATAAAATTCGCATATCTGAATCAGTAACTGACTGGCCGATTCGGTTTGCAATCGTGGAATAATTGTCGTTAAAGGAACAACCACCTGCGCCCTGCCCGGTGAGCCTGGATTGATTTTATGGTGTATTCCACGCAGCTTTAGCGCGTTTCTCACGCTGACGCTGTCAGCCTCAAAAAGAAAAGTCTCAATAGATTGTATTTCAGCAGGACATTCACTCAGTAATTCTTCCAGCCAGTTCACCACACGCAGTGGTGAGAGTCCGGCATACAGTCGGGCAAAACACCACCCGCTTATCGGTTCACGCGCCCACAACAAATGATGCTCCCCGCCATCATCCATATGCAGTGACAGCAGAAGGTGATGCACCTCCAGTTGCTGTGGTAACAGCCCCGCTTTTAACGCCTTTTTCCCCATTAGCGGCGCATCCCGATGTTTAGGAACAACCGGTTTTAAATAACGGTTCAGCGTCGCACGGGAGACCGGTATCCCCAAAACGTCATTCACCAGCAACAACAGTTCATCCAGTGGCGCGCCCGACACATCGCGCAATGCATTAACCAAAGAAACCTGCTCTTGTCTCATTGCTTTGTGTATCACACCTGGCGTTGTTTTTTTGTCTAAAACCTCTTCACGATAACGCCAGCGCCTCACGGTAGTCACAGAAATACCAAGTTCAGCAGCGAGTTCTCTGTCACTTTTATCAGAGTTCTGGAGATAACGGCGAATTCGTGGTGTGGTCGTGGCGTTAGCGTGTAATTTGATTTCCATCGTAAGGATTTCCGCATATTCGTAACTAATCATATGAGATTTATAATAACGCAGCGATTACATTGTGACCTGATTCACCTTTCAGCCGCATTGCTTCACTGATAATCCGCAGACATATCACACATCACGTCACCTGATCTTGTACGGAGTTCACAATGAACAATGTTCTGGGATTTCTTGAAGCGAAACTGATGCCCATCGCAGCGAAAACGGCGCAGCAGCGTCATTTAGGTGCAATTCGCGGCGCATACGTTTCGTTCATGCCCTTTATTATCGTCGGTTCTATCCTGCTGGTGATCTCATCGTTTCCCAATGAGGGCTATCAGCACTTCATGTCCAGTACCTTTGGCGAAAACTGGGGCAACATCGTTGAGATCCCGTTTAATGCCGTTTTCTCGACTATGTCGCTGTTTATCTGCTTTCTGGTCGGCTTTCGACTGGCAGAATATTATGATGATGACCGCCTCTCCTGCGGAATTCTGTCGCTGGTCAGTTTTCTTATCCTGACTCCATTTATGAAAGTCGCTGAAAACGGCGGTATTACGGTGATGCCGGTTGAGTGGATCGGCAGCAAAGGGCTGTTCGTGGCGATGATTGGCTCACTGCTCTGGACAGAGTTGTTCTGCTGGCTGAAGCGTAAAAAGCTGGTGATCAAAATGCCCGATGGCGTGCCGCCAGCCGTGCAGGAGTCCTTCGCCGCGCTGATTCCGGCGTTGCTGGTAATGATTCTGGTGCTCGCTATTCGTATTCTCTTCCAGAACACCCATTACCAGACAATTCATCAGTTTATTTACGAAGTCGTCGCCACCCCGGTACGCCACTTTGGCACCTCTTACATTGGCGCGCTGCTGACGGTATTTAGCATCACCATTTTGTGGTCAGTGGGGATTAACTCCGGTTCGATGGTCAACGGTATCATTCGTCCATCATGGATGGAAAACCAGACCGATAACATCGCAGCGATTCAGGCGGGCATCACCCCGCCGCACATTATCACCGAACAGTTTTTTGACATGATCTGGATGGGCGGCGCAGGCGCGACGCTGTCGCTGGTTATCGCCATGTTGATTTTCGCCCGTAGCAAAAACATGCGGGAAGTGGCCCGGCTGGGCGCGGGCGCATCACTGTTCAATATCAATGAACCGATTCTGTTTGGCCTGCCGGTTATCATGAACCCGATTATGTTGATTCCATTCAATCTGGTACCACTGGTGCTGGTGACTATCCAGTACGCGGCCATGAAAATCGGCATGGTGGCAGTGACGACCGGGGTGTTTATCCCCTGGACGCTGCCGCCGGTCATCAGCGGCTTTATCGTTACCGGGCATATCAGCGGTAGCATCATGCAAATTATCAATCTGCTGATTGGTGCCATGCTGTATTTGCCTTTCCTGCGCATTCTGGACAAGCAATACCGCGCCGCAGAAATCGTCTCTATTACGCAAACCGATGCCACGTTGGCTAAACAGGAGTAAACGATGTGGGGAATTATCGCCACCTGGCGGATGGCGCTTGAAGGCGTCACGGAGTCTGCGTCTGCGCTGGCCGCGGGGAAACGTGCGGCCTCTGCTGTCGTCGACGCCGTTGCCGCCGTTGAAGACTTCCCGTTTTATAAATCCGTCGGCTACGGGGGTTTGCCCACCGAAAATGGCGATGTCGAACTGGACGCTGCCTTTATGGATGGCGACACACTGGCGTTTGGCGCAGTGGGTAATCTGATCGATATCGCCAACCCGGTGCGGGTGGCTCACGCATTAAGCCGTCAGCGCTATAACAATTTGCTGGTGGGTCAGGGCGCTCGCGAGTGGGCGTTGAATCAGGGATTCGCGAGCAAAAAAATGCTTACTGACCGCGCGATGCAACATTATCGAAAGCGCTGTCGCGAAACGCTGGACAAAGGTCTGAGTCCCTATGACGGTCACGATACCGTCGGCATTATCGGGCTTGATAAGCACGGCTCAATGAGCGTCGCGACCTCCACCAGCGGCCTGTTTATGAAAAAACGCGGACGTATTGGAGACTCGCCCATCATGGGTTCCGGTTTCTATTGCGACAGCGAAACAGGTGCGGCGACCGCGACTGGCGTCGGCGAAGATCTGATGAAAGGTTGCACCAGTTATGAAATTGTACGCCGCATGGCGCAGGGGATGACGCCGCAACAAGCCGCCGATTCCGTGGTGTTCGAACTCGAAGACAAACTGATGTCGCGCTTTGGCCGCGTGGGCGATCTGTCTGTTGTCTGTATGAACAACCACGGTGAGTTTGGCGCCGCCACCAATATCAAAACCTTTTCATTTACGGTGGCCTCCGCCCACCATCCGCTTACAGTTTATCGCGCCGAGCGCCAACGCGAAAAGACGCATTATCTGCCTGTCGACGAAGAATGGATGCAGACCTACGCAGCGCGAATTCGTGCCCCGATAGAGGAAGAATAATGATTACCTATCAGTTAATTCACTCACTCACCGAGACGCAACCGGAAAGTCATCTTATTGCACGCGCATCCTGCTCGCTGCTACCCGATACCCCGCTGATTAACGAGATGCGCCAGCAGGATAAAACGGCTGATACCTGTTTCGGTTGCGCGCCGTTCGCGCGTATTACGCTACTCCCCGAAGCGTTTTGGCACGATCCGCTGACCGAAAGTTTGCTGAGCGCGTTACGCCCGTTACTGGCTGCACCAGTCAGTTCCCGTGTGGTCATTGATGCTACAGACATCAATGACACCGTCCTGATGCAGTTATTGCGTTTTTTGTTCAATCAGGCGCACCGACTCAGCGATTTACAGCTCAAAAAGGCAGAAAGTGCGGCACTGCGAATTTGTCACATAGACGCGCTCTGTCTGCCCGCGCAGCAAAAAAGGGTAGAGAGGCTATTTCGTCAACAACAGGCGATTGCCAATGGCATGCTTGCAGCGCGCCGACTGGCTGATATTCCGTCAGACCGCTGCACGCCGCAGTTTGTGGTTGAAGAAGCACAAAAGCTGTGTTCTGCGTTCCCAGCCCTTCACTGCGAAATACTTGATGAAAAACAGATTGTTGAGCAACATTTGGGCTTGCTGTATGCGGTAGGAAAAGGCGCAAGCTGCCCGCCTCGTTTGCTTGCCATTCACTACAATGGCATCGCCGAAGGCCCGGTACGCTGCTATGTGGGCAAAGGCATTACGTTTGATACCGGCGGCCTGTGGCTGAAAGACGGCGCGGGTATGTACACCATGAAGTACGACATGTGCGGCGCAGCCAATGTGCTGGGATTGCTGCTGACCATTGCGGAGTTAAATTTACCGGTTCGCATCATGGGCGTGCTGGCGCTGGCTGAAAACGCCATCGGCCCAGATGCCATGCAGCCGGGTAGCGTGGCGCGCGCCTGTAACGGTCTGACGGTGGAAATCAATAATACGGATGCAGAAGGAAGACTGGTCCTGGCAGACGCGATTGCCTGGGCCAGCCAGCGACATCCCGACGCGCATTATATTATTGATATGGCGACCTTAACCGGCGCGGTAGTCAAGGCGCTGGGCTATGAACTGAACGGACTCATGACTCAGGATGAGCCCTTACGTCAGGCGCTAAACCTAGCCGGAAAACAGTGCGGGGACGAAGTCTGGTCGCTACCGCTTGATGCGCGGTTGAAAAAACAGACCGAAAGCGCCATAGCCGATCTGTGCAATACGCCCGGCAATAACGCAGCGATCAGCGCTTCCGCCGCCTGGTTGCTACATCACTTTTGCCCGCCAACAATTCCGTGGGCGCATCTGGATATTAGCGGTACGGCACTATGGCGGGAAAATGGGAAGAGCGTTGCGTCAGGCAGACCGATTCCCCTGCTGGTAGAACATCTTCTGGAAGATATGCGTCGGGCGTGAGTCTATGATTCGCCGGGTAAGGCGGAGTCGCCGCCCGGCAAGATTACAACTTGAGGATCTCTTTTACGAACGGGATCGTGAGCTTACGCTGCGCGGTAATGGAGGCATGATCGAGCTGATCCAGCGTATCAAAGAGTGTGCGCATTTCTCTGTCCAGTCGTTTTAACAGGAAACGCCCCACATCTTCCGGCAGTTCAAATCCCCGCAATCTCGCCCGCAGTTGTAGAGCCTGCAGTTTATCTTCATCTGAGAGAGGCTGAAGTTTATAGATTTGCCCCCAGTCCAGACGAGAGGCCAGGTCTGGCAGACCGAGATTTAACTGACGCGGAGGGCGATCGCCGGTTATCAACAAACGGGTTTTCCCCGACTCCAGGATACGGTTGTAGAGATCGAAGATCGCCATCTCCCACAGCTCATCCCCCGCAACGCATTCAATATTATCAATACACACCAGCGACAAATGTTCCATTCCGTCGAGAACTTCGGGCACAAACCAGGTGCGTTTATCCAGCGGGACGTAACCGACCGCATCACCACGTTGCGACAACTCAGCGCACGCAGCATGCAGCAGATGGCTTCTGCCCGCACCTTCGCGCGACCAGAGATAAATATATCCGCTATGTTCCTGACGTAGCACGTTTTGCAGCGCGGCCAGTAAAGAGGCGTTATCCCCCGGCCAGAAACTTGCAAACGTTTCATCGTCAGGAAGATAAAGTGGCAGAGAGAGCTGTGCCGGTGTGTTCAGAGATACCTCAACCCAGGATTTCACAAAATCGCAGTGAGTTTACCACAGAATTCCGTCGCGATAGAACCGGGCAGCATCGCTGCCCGGACAGAGATTTAGTGCTGAGGACGATCCGCATCCTGCGCATCCAGTACGACTTCTTCCGGACGTAACAGCGAAATCACTTTGAAAATCAGGCTCAGGCCAATCCCGACAATGGTGGCCAGCGCCATACCTTTCAGCTCTGCCGCGCCAATGTGCACCTTCGCGCCACTGACCCCGATGATCAGAATGACCGAAGTCAGGATCAGGTTTTGTGCTTTGTTGTAATCGACTTTTGATTCAATCAATACGCGGATACCCGATGCGCCGATCACCCCGTACAACAACAGCGACACGCCGCCCATTACTGGTAGTGGGATAATCTGAATGGCGGCCGCCAGTTTACCCACGCAGGAAAGCAGAATCGCAATAATGGCTGCGCCGCCAATAACCCAGGTACTGTACACACGTGTAATCGCCATTACGCCGATGTTCTCACCGTAGGTGGTGTTTGGCGTGGAGCCAAAGAACCCGGAGATGACGGTCGACAGACCGTTGGCAAACATTGAGCGGTGCAAACCCGGATCGCGGATCAAATCTTTCTTCACGATATTCGCCGTGACCACCAGGTGACCCACGTGTTCGGCAATCACCACCAGCGCCGCGGGCAGAATAGTCAGAATGGCAAACCACTCAAAACGCGGGGTATAAAAGGTCGGTAGCGCAAACCAGTGTGCCTGCGCAATCGGCGTGGTATCCACAACCCCCATCGCAAACGACAGCGCATAACCCGCCAGCACGCCAATCAGAATCGGGATGATCGCCATAAAGCCACGGAACAACACAGAACCGAATACCGTTACCGCCAGGGTAACCATAGAAATGATGATAGTTTTCGAGTCCGGCGTTTGGCCTTCGGCAGGCAGTAATCCCGCCATCCCTGCAGCGACACCCGCCAGCTCCAGACCGATGACGGCAACAATGGCACCCATCGCCGCTGGTGGGAACATCACATCCAGCCAGCCGGTCCCCGCTTTCTTCACAATAAATGACACCAGGCAGAACAGTACGCCGCACATAATAAAGCCGCCTAATGCGACTTCATATCCCAGAGGCAGCAACAGCAGAACCGGAGAGATAAAGGCAAAGCTTGAACCTAAATAGGCAGGAATCTTGCCTTTACAAATAAAGAGGTACAGTAAGGTGCCAATGCCGTTAAACAGCAGAACAGTGGCTGGGTTAATATGAAACAAGACTGGCACCAGCACGGTTGCGCCAAACATGGCGAACAAGTGCTGCAAACTAAGCGGGATCGTCTGTAAAAGCGGCGGTCTTTCACTCACCCCGATAGCACGGCGCGTCATAGTGTTTTCCTCTGAGTGTTGTATGTTATTGATGTTTTATTCAAAAAAAAGCCGACTCTAAAAGTCGGCTCTTTTTATTTTTTCGTTTACTTCGTACCAAAGATCTTATCGCCGGCATCGCCGAGGCCCGGAATAATGTATCCGTGCTCGTTGAGTCCCTGGTCAATTGACGCCGTGTACAGCTCAATGTCCGGGTGCGCTTTTTCCAGCGCCGCGATACCTTCCGGTGCCGCAACCAGGACCAACACCTTGATGCTGGAGCAACCGGCTTTCTTCAGCAGGTCGATGGTGGCGATAACAGAACCACCGGTTGCCAGCATCGGGTCAACGATCAGCGCCATACGCTCGTCGATGTTGGAAACCAGCTTCTGGAAGTACGGTACCGGCTCCAGCGTCTCTTCGTCACGATACATGCCCACGACGCTGATACGCGCGCTCGGCACGTTTTCCAGTACGCCGTCCATCATACCCAGGCCTGCGCGCAGGATCGGCACAACGGTAATTTTCTTGCCTTTGATCTGGTCAATTTCTACCGGGCCGTTCCAGCCTTCGATAGTGACTTTTTCCGTCTCCAGACCCGCAGTGGCTTCATAAGTCAGCAGGCTACCAACTTCGGAGGCGAGTTCACGGAAGCGTTTAGTGCTGATGTCGTGCTCGCGCATCAGGCCCAGCTTGTGTTTGACGAGTGGGTGTTTCACTTCCACAATCTTCATTCTCTTTCTCCTTTCAATAGGGCAGCCACAAAAAAAATCGACGGATTATACCGCCATTCTTTTAGTGGGCAACATTTTTTTACTTGATGTTGATCAAGCATAGGAGGGGTTATCGTGAATAGAACAAATATTCGACAAACACTTTTCTCAGCGTCAGTCTGCACTCAGCATGGAAAACGAAAAGAGGGAGCGGCCAACCAGGGCTGGCCGCTATCTGCGCGGATTACAGTTTTTCACCGTTAGATGCAATCACTTGCTGATACCAGGCAAATGATTTTTTGGGATGACGTGCTAATGTCCCGCTACCGTCATTATTTTTATCAACATAGATAAAACCGTAACGTTTCTTCATCTCACCCGTCCCCGCAGAAACTAAATCAATGCAGCCCCACGGGGTGTACCCCATGAGATCGACGCCATCTTCCACCACCGCTTTTTTCATTTCACGGATATGCGCGGCCATATAATCAATACGGTATTGATCGTCTACAGAGCCATCGGCCTGTTGGACATCAATCGCGCCAAAGCCGTTTTCGACGATAAATAGCGGTAGCTGATAGTGATCCCAGAACCAGTTCAGCGAATAACGCAGCCCCACCGGGTCAATCTGCCAACCCCAGTCGGACTTCTGCACATACGGATTAGAGACCAGACAGGTACTTTCGTCGTAGTTCAGTTGCGGGTTATCCGCCGTCGCTTTGGTGGCGAACGACATATAGTAGCTGAAACCGATATAGTCGACGCAGCCCTGCGTCAGCGCCTGCTTATCATCTTCGGTGATATCCAGCGTAAAACCACGGCGCGCGAAGTAGTTCAGCAGATGCTGCGGATATTTCCCGCGCACATGTACATCGGTGAACCAGTAACGGCGATGCATGGCGTTCATCGCCATCATCATGTCGTTTGGCGCGCAGGTCAGCGGATAGATTGGGCACATGGCGATCATGCAGCCGATTTTCAGTGACGGATTAATGTCACGCCCTGCTTTCACCGCCAGCGCACTGGCCACCAGTTCGTAATGCGCCGCCTGGAACATCACGGGCTCGCGGTCTTCACCCGGCTGGTATTTCAGGCCAGAGTTGGTAAAGGGCGCAAAGTCTTCGTGGAAGTTGGCCTGATTGTTGATCTCATTGAACGTCATCCAGTATTTCACTTTGTGCTGGTAGCGTTTGAAAACCACCTGCGCAAAGCGAACGAAGAAGTCGATGAGTTTACGGTTGCGCCAGCCGCCGTACTCCGTCACCAGGTGATACGGCATCTCGAAATGCGACAACGTAATGACGGGTTCAATACCGTGTTTCAGACATTCGTCAAAGAGATCGTCATAAAACTGCAGACCCGCTTCATTCGGCTGGGATTCGTCGCCCAACGGAAAAATACGCGTCCAGGCGATAGAGGTGCGAAAACATGTAAATCCCATCTCAGCAAACAGCGAGATGTCGTCTTTGTAGCGATGATAGAAATCGATGGCTTCGTGATTGGGGTAATTCTTACCGGGAATGACGCCGGGGGTTATCTCTCTGGGAATACCATGCGCTCCTGCGGTCATGACATCCGCCACGCTGACGCCCTTTCCCCCTTCCTGCCAGCCGCCTTCTAACTGGTGAGCCGCCACTGCGCCTCCCCACATGAAATTCGCTTTAAATCCAGACATATCATTCCCTCATTAATCGCAATTGGCTGGCCGCAGTCACAGGCCACACTCACAGAAACCGGTTTCATAACGATACTGTGCATTTATCAGACGAGTTTCAAGCACGAGAATGAAACCGGGTTCATTTTCGTGGCACAGTTCAAATAACCAGAATTCCGAGGGTGTAATGCTGAAAAAATCAGCAGTTATATGTCGATGCAAAGCAGGCTCGCAAACGTTTGCTTTCCCTGTTAGAATTGCGCCGAATTTAATTTTCACCGCAAGTAAACGCGTGGGGACCCAAGCAGTGACCGATAAAACCTCTCTTAGCTATAAAGATGCCGGTGTTGATATTGACGCGGGCAATGCTCTGGTTGATCGAATCAAAGGCGTAGTGAAGAAAACCCGTCGTCCTGAAGTGATGGGCGGTCTGGGTGGCTTCGGCGCGCTGTGCGCATTGCCGCAAAAATATCGTGAGCCTGTACTGGTTTCCGGCACTGATGGCGTAGGGACAAAACTGCGTCTGGCAATGGATTTAAAACGTCACGACACGATTGGTATCGATCTCGTGGCGATGTGCGTCAACGATCTGGTGGTTCAGGGTGCAGAGCCGCTGTTTTTCCTCGATTACTATGCCACCGGCAAACTGGATGTCGACACGGCCTCCAGTGTGATAGGCGGTATTGCCGAGGGTTGTCTGCAATCTGGTTGCGCGTTGGTTGGCGGTGAAACCGCTGAAATGCCGGGGATGTATCACGGTGAAGATTACGACGTGGCCGGGTTCTGCGTTGGCGTGGTCGAAAAATCAGAAATTATCGACGGCTCGAAAGTGGCGGATGGCGATGTGCTGATAGCGCTGGGTTCCAGCGGCCCGCACTCCAACGGTTACTCTCTGGTGCGTAAAATCATTGAGGTCAGCGGTTGCGACCCTGAAACGACAGAACTCGAAGGCAGACCGTTAGCCGACCATTTACTGGCACCAACGCGTATCTATGTGAAGTCAATTCTGGAACTGATTGAACAGGTTGATGTACACGCTATCGCGCACCTGACAGGCGGCGGTTTCTGGGAGAATATCCCACGCGTGCTGCCCGACAACACACAGGCAGTGATTGATGAATCGTCCTGGCAGTGGCCGGCCGTCTTTGAGTGGCTGAAAACCGCAGGCAACGTCAGCCAGCATGAAATGTACCGCACCTTCAACTGCGGCGTTGGGATGGTGATTGCCTTGCCGGAAGCGGAAGTCAATAACGCACTCACTTTGCTGAAGGCAAAGGGTGAAAATGCGTGGCGAATCGGTGTCATCAAAGCCTCTGATTCCGAACAGCGTGTGGTTATTGAATGATGAACATTGTGGTGCTTATTTCCGGTAACGGAAGCAATTTGCAGGCAATTATCGACGCCTGCAAAGAGCAGAAAATTAAAGGCACCCTCAGGGCAGTATTCAGCAACAAGGCCGACGCGTTCGGCCTTGAACGTGCCCGGGAAGCAGGAATTCCGGCACATGCGCTGGCCGCCAGTCAATATGCCAACCGTGAAGCGTTCGATCGTGAACTGATGCGGGAAATGGATGCTTATGCCCCCGATGTAGTGGTACTGGCCGGCTATATGCGAATTCTCAGTCCGGCGTTTGTCGCGCACTACGAAGGTCGTTTGCTCAACATTCACCCTTCTCTGCTGCCGAAGTACCCAGGCCTGCATACGCATCGTCAGGCGCTGGAAAACGGCGATGAAGAGCACGGCACGTCTGTTCATTTTGTCACTGATGAACTGGATGGCGGCCCGGTGATCCTCCAGGCTAAAATTCCGGTTTTTGAGGGTGATAGCGAAGATGACATCACCGCGCGCGTTCAGGCGCAGGAGCATGCAATTTACCCGTTAGTGGTTAGCTGGTTTGTTGATGGACGTCTTGCTATGCGCGAAAACGCAGCATGGCTTGATGGCATCAAACTCTCTCCCCAGGGACACGCATCAGACGAGTAACGTCTCTCTGTTCCCCGTTAGCCAACACTGGCGGGGAACGGTTCTTGTCTCTCTTGGTTGTCACCCCATCCTTTTCGCAAAAATGCGTTGGTTGCTCACATGCAACAGACGGTTTATTGTCATACTCTTCTGGCGCAGTTGGACATCTGACAGAAATGCTCGCCATAATAACCAGGCAGTGTCCCGTGATTGAAACGGAGTAAAAGTTGTAATGGGTCAGGAAAAGCTATACATTGAGAAAGAACTGAGCTGGTTAGCGTTCAATGAACGCGTACTCCAGGAAGCAGCGGATAAATCAAACCCGCTGATTGAACGGATGCGTTTTTTAGGCATCTATTCCAATAACCTTGACGAATTCTACAAAGTCCGCTTTGCCGAATTAAAGCGTCGCATCATTATTAGTGAAGAACAGGGTTCAAATTCTCATTCTCGTCACCTGTTAGGCAAAATCCAGTCCCGCGTATTGAAAGCCGATCAAGAATTTGACGGCCTGTACAACGAGTTACTGCTGGAGATGGCGCGGAATCAAATTTTCCTGATTAACGAACGCCAACTGTCGGTAAACCAGCAAGACTGGTTGCGCCACTACTTTAAACACTATCTTCGCCAACACATTACGCCGATTTTGATCAACCGGGAGACAGACTTAGTTCAGTTTCTCAAGGACGATTACACCTATCTGGCGGTGGAGATTATTCGCGGAGATACCATCCGCTACGCGCTACTGGAAATTCCTTCCGACAAGGTTCCGCGTTTTGTGAATCTGCCACCGGAAGCACCGCGCCGTCGCAAGCCGATGATTTTGCTTGATAACATTCTGCGTTATTGCCTCGATGATATCTTCAAAGGGTTCTTTGATTACGATGCCCTCAATGCGTATTCCATGAAGATGACCCGTGATGCCGAATACGATTTGGTGCACGAAATGGAATCCAGCCTGATGGAGTTGATGTCTTCCAGCCTGAAGCAACGTCTGACGGCAGAGCCGGTTCGCTTTGTCTATCAACGTGATATGCCCAATGCGCTGGTGGAAGTGCTGCGCGAAAAACTGACCATTTCCCGTTATGACTCGATTGTTCCCGGCGGGCGTTACCATAACTTCAAAGACTTTATTAATTTCCCCAATGTGGGCAAAGCCAATCTGGTCTACAAACCGTTACCGCGACAGCGCCATATCTGGTTCGATAAAGAAAAATTCCGCAATGGCTTTGACGCCATTCGTGAGCGCGATGTACTGCTCTATTATCCCTACCATACCTTTGAGCATGTACTGGAACTGCTGCGTCAGGCCTCTTTTGATCCGAACGTGCTGGCGATAAAAATTAATATTTATCGCGTGGCGAAAGATTCGCGCATTATTGACGCAATGATTCACGCCGCCCATAACGGCAAGAAAGTCACCGTGGTCGTGGAATTGCAGGCCCGTTTCGATGAGGAAGCCAATATTCACTGGGCTAAACGGCTGACCGAGGCTGGCGTCCATGTGATCTTCTCTGCGCCGGGGCTGAAAATTCACGCCAAGCTGTTCCTTATCTCGCGTAAAGAAGGCGACGATGTGGTGCGTTACGCGCACATCGGTACCGGGAACTTCAACGAAAAAACAGCACGTCTGTATACCGACTATTCGTTACTGACCGCTGATGCGCGGATCACCAACGAAGTGCGTCGGGTGTTCAATTTTATTGAGAACCCCTATCGTCCGGTGACATTCGATTACCTGCTGGTTTCGCCGCAAAACTCTCGTCGTCTGCTCTACGAGATGATCGACCGGGAAATTGCTAATGCGCAACAGGGTTTACCATCGGGCATCACACTGAAGCTCAATAACCTGGTCGATAAAGGGTTGGTTGACCGGCTGTATGCCGCCTCCGGTTCCGGCGTGCAAATTAACCTGCTGATCCGCGGTATGTGTTCACTGCTCCCAAATCTGGAAGGCATCAGCGACAATATTCGGGTGATCAGCATCGTGGATCGCTACCTTGAGCACGACCGGGTCTATATTTTCGAGAATGGCGGCGATAAGCGGGTGTATCTCTCTTCCGCCGACTGGATGACGCGCAATATTGATTATCGTATTGAGGTTGCTACGCCGTTGCTTGACCCTCGCCTCAAACAGCGGGTCCTTGATATTATAGACATTCTGTTCAGCGATACGGTTAAAGCGCGTTATATCGATAAAGAACTGAGTAATCGCTACGTACCGCGCGGAAATCGCCGTAAAGTGCAGTCACAATTGGCGATCTATGACTACATCAAATCACTTGAGCAACCAGACTAACGCTATGCCAATACATGACAGGACACCCCGACCGCAGGAATTTGCTGCGGTCGACCTCGGTTCAAACAGTTTCCATATGGTCATCGCGCGCGTTGTGGATGGCGCGATGCAAATTATCGGTCGGCTGAAACAGCGTGTACACCTTGCCGATGGCCTCGGTGAGGACGGCAGGCTGAGTGAAGAAGCGATGGAACGCGGCTTAAGCTGTTTATCCCTGTTTGCTGAACGCCTGCAGGGTTTCGCGCCATCGAGCGTCTGTATTGTCGGTACGCATACGTTACGTCAGGCGCTGAATGCCACTGATTTTCTAAAGCGTGCGGAAAAGGTCATCCCCTATCCGATTGAAATCATTTCCGGTAATGAAGAAGCCCGTCTGATTTTCATGGGGGTGGAACATACGCAGCCGGAAAAAGGTCGCAAACTGGTGATCGATATCGGTGGCGGCTCAACAGAACTGGTCATTGGCGAAAACTTCGAGCCGAAGCTGGTTGAAAGCCGTCGTATGGGTTGCGTCAGCTTCGCGCAGATCTATTTTCGGGACGGTGTAATTAACCCGGAGAACTTCCAGCGTGCGCGGATGGCCGCAGCGCAAAAGCTGGAAACGTTGACCTGGCAGTTCCGTATTCAGGGGTGGAACGTTGCGCTGGGCGCTTCCGGCACCATCAAAGCGGCACACGAAGTGCTGCTGGAAATGGGCGAGAAAGAGGGTGTTATTACGCCTGAACGTCTGGATAAACTGAAAAACGAAGTGCTCAAACACCGCTCATTCGACGCGCTCAGTCTTCCAGGTCTTTCGGAAGAACGCAAAGTCGTTTTTGTCCCGGGTCTGGCGATACTGTGCGGTGTTTTTGACGCATTGGCCATCCGTGAACTGCGACTTTCCGATGGCGCGTTGCGTGAAGGTGTCTTGTATGAAATGGAAGGACGATTCCGTCATCAGGACGTGCGCAGCCGAACCGCCAGCAGCCTGGCGAACCAGTACAATATCGACAGCGAGCAGGCAAGACGGGTGCTGGACACCACGATGCACATGTATGAACAGTGGCAGTCGCAGCAACCAAAACTGGCGAACCCGCAACTGGAAGCTTTATTGAAATGGGCGGCGATGCTGCATGAAGTCGGGCTGAACATCAACCATAGTGGTCTGCACCGTCATTCCGCCTATATTCTTCAACACAGCGATCTGCCCGGTTTTAACCAGGAACAGCAAATGATGATGGCGACATTAGTGCGTTACCATCGTAAGGCCGTAAAACTGGATGATTTGCCTCGGTTTACACTGTTTAAGAAGAAGCAGTTTCTGCCGCTCATCCAGCTATTGCGCCTCGGCGTCCTGTTGAACAATCAGCGTCAGGCCACGACTACACCGCCCACGCTAACGCTGATAACCCACGACAGCCACTGGATTTTACGTTTCCCGCACGACTGGTTCAGCCAGAACGCGCTGGTTTTGCTCGATCTGGAAAGAGAGCAGCAATACTGGGAAACCGTCACCGGCTGGCGTCTGACCATTGAAGAAGAAAGCTCGCCCGAAATTGCAGCATGATCCTCATTCAGGCGCCAGAGTCTGGCGCCTGTTTCTCAACGTGTCTTCCAGTCGCTGCGGCTCCCCTATCAGATACCCCTGCAGATAATCGATACCCAGCGAGCTCACCGCGTTACGTATCTCTTCACTTTCCACGTGCTCTGCCACCACCGACATCTTTTTCATGCGCGCCAGATGGCAAATGGAAGCCACAATCTGATAGTCGAGACTGTTCGAGACGATATTACGAATAAAACTGCCGTCGATTTTGAGAATATTCGCGTTCACGTTTTTCAGGCGCGCATAGCTGGCGTACCCGGTGCCAAAATCATCAATGGCAATCTGGCAACCCAGTTGCTGTAGTTGCGACAGGGTTGCTTGCGCATGCTCGGCATCGACGAGCACATTACTCTCCGTCACCTCAAATATCAGTTGCCAGGCTTCGACCTGATAACGACTCAGCAGCTTATTCACCTCAATGGGGAATCGGGCACGACACATTGATGTAGGTGACAGATTGATGGCAAAACGCTGGGCAGGCATTTTTTCACGATTCACCGCCATAAATTGCAATGTATGTTCAATAACCCAAAGATCGATACTGGAAGACAAACCAAACTCATGGGCGACAGGGAGAAAAATATCGGGATTAATCATCCCGCCGTTCTGATCTTTCAGCCGCAGCAGAATTTCATGATAGACATCACCGCGAACGCCCTGAATGGGTTGAGCCATCAGGCAGAAGCGATCGTACTCAAGCGCCCGCTGCAAAAGATTCATCATCGCCACTTTGTCTTTCAGTCCGCGCTGCAGATTCATGGCGCCACGACGCTGCAGATTCTCTGGCGTATTTGTCACAATCGAAAGTTCGGCAACTGTACTTAATTCACCTAATAACAGATAGATATGGTTAACAGGAGAACGGACATAGCAGTAACTGACCCCAACCTGCGGCTGCACTTGCATTCCATCCCATGCAAATCGAAATTGTTTTATATGGATATCCAGCGCCTCTATCCGTTGCTGGTGGGATTCGGTGTTCAGCCGCAGCACCAAATCATTGCCGGACAACTGAAACACATGCTCATTTTGCGCCAACAAGGGGGAGATCCAGTGGGATAACTGTTGCTTGTATTGAATGCGCAACATAATCCCATAATTTTTAATGAGTAATTCCATTCCTGGCACACGTAAATAACAGAGTGCAGACCAGGGTGCGTTTTTGAGAGCCCGATTCAGAGCGCGTAAATTGGGAAGGTGCACAACAGGATCAAGATAAGCGAGGCGTCGGGCACGGCTACTTACAATCCTCTGGCGCGTCGCCAGTATCGCCATATAATTCACAATAAACGAAAAAACCAGATAGCTCGAAGAAGTAATAGCCAGTTGGTTATCGTATCCGGAATACAACGGCATATAACGGTGATAATAATTTATCGATACTATGAGTAGTATCGCCCATAACGGCGAAATAAATTTATAACCGTAGCGCATTGCCCCCCATAACATAACGGGCAACAGGAGTGACAACGTATAGTTTGTGCTAAGGATTGAGCTATCTTCATTTAAAGGCATGCATAACAAAACCATCAGCATACTCAATACAATCAGCCAGATAGCTATTTCTTTTTTCGTTACTTTCGAATCTATTTGTAGTTTAAGCTGCGAAAAATAACTATATACATAACAAGGATTTCGGATAATACGAATGATTAAATAGCACAGCGGAACCCCCACAAGATTTCCGACCAATAGCGCCTGATAATCAATCAATGCATTGATATTGAAAGGCATGACCCCCATCAGATGGGGTTTGCTGTCATACATTCCAACAAAGGCTGCAAATTGAAATATGACTAAAAAAAGTGATGCCGGGAAAAATACCTGCCAAAACATACGCTGAAAGACTAATCGGACATCGCCATGATAGACTTGCCCACGCCGCGGGGCGAACACGTGATACCCCCCCCAACTGAGCACAACCGTTACCACAAAGTGAATGATAACGGGCAGCGTCTCGTACCATCCTACTTGCGAAAATTTATACCAGAAAATAGCAATTGCAATTCCGGGTAATGCCGCCCACCCGAAAAATAGCATCAGGCTTAACATTAATGCCAGAGGCAGATAAAACAGTACGACATTACCTGTAGCTGTACTTGCAAAGGTATTGGTATTGCTCAATAAGGGTAATAACAAAGAAGGCAAGATGAGAGGCAGTGCCCACCATTTATCTCTGATACGAATATATAATTTTTTAAGGTCCATAGATGCTCAGCAGAACCTTCGTTTCCTGAAGGTTTTATTCAGACAGGCATCCCACCTGACGTCAAAACAATGATGAAAAACTCATCACAATTGTGGAGCATAGATTTTAGTTATCGTCAGCGTGTAACATTTGACTTATGTCAAATAACTTACTTATCACTAATTAATTATTGCTTTATTTCTGCTGTTTTATCATTAAGTTATTATTTATTTAAATATTAAATTTATTTCTCATAACATTAAAGGATGAATTGACTGACGTAATTTTACATAATGAAGAATTGACCATCTCGTCACAGTGTGCCTTAATGTCAGTATCGCCCACGTGTTGGGCCCACCCTAAGGAACCTTTTGTGAGTCAGGCTACCAGTATGCGAAAACGACATCGATTTAACACTCGCATGACCCGTATCGTACTGCTTATCAGTTTTCTCTTCTTTTTTGGACGCTTCGTCTACTCTTCCATTGGCGCCTGGCATCATCATCAGGATAAAAAAGTATCACAACAATCAACTCTGATAACTGAAACGCCATCCCAGTCATAATCTGTTTGCGACTAAAAATTCCCCATGCCGTTGTAATACAATATATTTTTATTTAACCCTGGCATTAGGCCGCAAAAACGGGAGTACGCAGACTCCCGTTTTGTTCAGACAAACACCCCGTGAACCGTTTTATAGGGTGACAATCGCAGGCTCATCAAACGCAGTCAGTTTTGGCGCTTCGCCGGTAAACTTTTCTGCGTAGACCAGTGATGTATTACCCGCGCAGCCGTTCGCCAGTCGGGATGTCGGAATATCAGCGGTAAGTACGTTAGCGCCGCCATTTTTACAGATCCCATTCTCCAGATCCGGCCAGGCCCCTTCATGAATGCAGATAATCCCGGGTTTAATTCCATCACTGACGCGCGCACCTACCAGCACTTGCCCACGGCCGTTCCATACCCGGACCAAATCACCATCGGAAATTCCGCGAGCCTTCGCATCCTCCGGGTGAATTGTCACTGGCTCACGATTGGCAATAGCGTACTCTTTACGCAGTGAAGCGTAATTCAACTGACTGTGCAGACGATGCGCCGGATGTGCGGTCAGCAACTGCAGTTGATCCTTATCCGCTGTGCCTTTCCACTCATCTGGCTCGATCCATGAAGCATGCGGCGGGCAATCTTTGTAGTGATATCCTTCGATCGTTTTCGAGTAGAGTTCAATCTTTCCGCTTGGCGTGCCAAGCGCATTCATCACCGGGTCACTGCGGAACTCAGCGTAGCGAACATACTTGTTGTTCTTCTCGTTCTCACGCATCTCGATCAATTTATTCTGTTGCCAGAAAGCATTGAACTGAGGCATCGCCACACGCTGCGTACGCGCGGCCTTTTGCGCGGCATCATAGAATTGCTTCAGCCACGCCATTTCATCTTTGCCTTCGGTATAGACCGCTTTACCGCCCGCTTTAAGCATCTCCGCCAGATCGGCAAACACGTCAAAGTCATTGCGCGCCTCAAACTGCGGCTCAATAACCTGCTTCATCGGCACCAGATGTTGGTTACTGTAATCCCCGGTCATTGTGAGATCGTTGCGTTCAAACGATGTGGTAATCGGCAGAACAATATCGGCATGTTTGGCAGCCGCAGTCCAGTAACACTCAGAAATGACCACCAGCTCCGGTTTCTGCCACGCTTTAATTAAGCGGTTCGTATCCTGGTGATGTGTAAAGTTCCCACCACCTGCCCACCAGATCATTTTGATCTCCGGGAAGGTTTGTTCTTTCCCATTATGCTGATACTTTCCACCCGGATTTTCGAGCGCTTCAACAATTCTCGCGACTGGAAAACTCGTCACAGCGTCAGAGACAGCCCAGTCATTGCCCGCAGAGGAGCCTCCTTCAATCTGCGCTGAAATTGCAGGCAACACCCCCCCGGTACGCGTCGGATTACCACCATTAGAATAATGATAGGAGAAACCAAAACCCCCACCTTCCGTACCGATTTGCCCCAACATGGCAGCCAATGTCACCAGCATCCAGTGTTTTTGCTCGCCATACTGCTGACGCTGAATGCCCCAACCCGCCATGAGCATCGTCTTATTGCCGGAGAAGATTTCCGCCAGTTTCTCGATTTGCTCTGCAGGCACACCGCATACGCCTGCAGCCCACTCTGCGCTTTTCTCTGTTTTATCACTTTTACCCAGCAGGTACTCTTCAAACTGTGGATAACCGGTCGTGTATTTCTCCAGGAAGGCCTTATCATGCAGACCCTTTTTCACCAGCGTGTGCGCAATGCCCAGCATCATCGCAACATCCGTCCCCATGTGCGGTGCAATCCATGTCGCATTATCACCAAAGAATTCAATGGTTTCAGAACGCATGGGATCGATAGCAATCACGCTCTTCCCGGATTTTTTCAGCAAATTAAAGTATTCAAGTCCCTGTTCGTCAGTACTACTCCAGGCAATTTTTAATGTGTTGAGCGGGTTCATCCCCCACAACACCACCACCTGACTGTGCTCAAGAACCATCGGCCACGTTGTCTGCTGTTCGTAGACTTCCACCGATCCGACGACATAAGGCAGGATCACTTGCGCCGCACCGGTAGAATAATCACCGGTATGGCCTGCATACCCTCCCGCCATACTCATATAACGCTGCAACAGGGTTTGTGCTTTATGCAACACACCGCTGGAACGCCAGCCATAAGACCCCGCAAATACCGAGGCAGGGCCATAGCTACTACGGATCCGGCTGTGCTGCTCATGAATAAGTTTAAGCGCCTGCTCCCAACTCACACGGACAAAAGGATCGCTGCCCCGTTTACCATCTGCCTTTCCTGGATTTTCCAGATAGCTTTTACGCACCATCGGATATTTTATACGCGCGCTGGTATGAACCTGGTCAGGGGCAGTCTGTTGCAATGAATTAGGAATCGTTTTTTGTAATGCCCCTTTCGAAGAGACAACCTTCCCGTCTTTGACTTCAACATAAACAGCCCCCCAGCGCGCCGCCGTCAGAACAGCACCGCCCCCCGAGCCAGCTGCCCAGGCGGGCATCGGGATCATTGAAGAAATCGCCATAGTCCCGGTTGCCGCGCCAGCCGTTTTGATAAAGTCACGTCTTGTGAGTTTCATGATTTCTCCTGATGTTGTCGCTTATTTATTCATGTCTTTTGCGTTGTACTGGAAATAACGGCTCAGAATATCCAGCTCGTTTTCACTGATGTTGGTTCGTGCTCCCATCCCTTTTGCCACTGAAGGCCAGGCATTCAGGGTAAAGTGCTTCGCGGGGATCGGCGCATGGCAACCTGCGCAATACACATTGTCGAGTTTGCGAGCGTAATCCCACATCGGTTCACGACTGGCCAGAGCTGAAGCACTCCAGTCCCCTTGTAGCGCAACATCCCGCCACGCATTGCCATACTCATCTTTCTTCCAGTCAGAGAGCACGTTTAGCGCCTTCTGACCTTTTTCACTCAGACTGGCAAGGACAAGTCGCTGACCTGCCGCGTAATAAATGACCTGTTCACTGCCCTGCATCTGACTGCCGCGAACTTCAACATGACGCGAGGTTCCCGTGGTTTTCAGCACATGCAGTTGCGTCGCCGGATAAAGCGTCGCCAGATCGCCAAGTGCGCCGGAACTGACAACATAGAGTTCTTTCGTTGATGCGGGCGTTGTGGCCGCCTGTGCTTCAAGCCCTTGTAACGCGGTATCGTCCATTTTTATTTCTGGAGGGAAGTGGGCGACCCCTTTGTGGCAGTCGATACAGGTTTGTTTTTCCTTAGCGCCCATTTCATGCATCTTTCGGGCATCCGCACTTTGCGCTTCGAGATCCATGGCATCCATGCTGTGACAACTGCGACAGGTCGCTGAGTCATTAGCTTTGAGCTCTGCCCATACCGTTTGTGCCATTTCCAGACGATGGTCTTCAAATTTTTCGGGGGTATCGATCTTTTTGCTAATGAACTGGTAATAGATATCTTTTGAAGCACGCAGTTTCGCGAACAGGTAATCCGCGCCGCCTTGCGGAATATGACAATCTGCGCACTCCGCACGGATTCCTTTTTGGTTCTGAAAATGTTTGGACCCCAGATATTCCTCATAAGGAGCCTGCATCGTATGACACGACAAACAAAATTCCGTACTGGATGTTTTATGCAATGTCCATTGCGCGGCCAAAATCACAAAAACACCAAGAATGGCCCCCAGAAGCACCATCCATATAACCATTCTATTTATTTTTTTCATCGTATATCCTGGAAGCCACAAATACCTTTTTATAGGTAGACATTAAATAGTCACCACAGACGACTTGTTGATATTTATCAAATAAAAAGGAAGAAAAAACAGACAAAGAGGAAACTATGAAGGGAGTCTCAAGTTCATATATAGAAAGGGATTCAAACTAAAAAACAACTAAAAATAGCAAATTAAGACCCCATCGCAGGATTATATACCAAAGCAAAAAGTATTATTAAGAATAAAATTCTGACACCTTTTAAATATCACTATCTGCATCTGAAAAACACAACTCGTTATATACTTAACCATATAATGGTGTTTTACTCAAAGCCAGAGAGTTTAAATAATTCACTTAATTTATGATTATAAAAAACTCCAATAATAAAGTTAAAACCCCCCATAAAACATCAACCACAATGTTACTGATAGACTACTTCCATCGCCAAATATTAATTATTTAAACATCGCCACTTAATTTAAGATTATTAAAATACATTTATTAATACATTTCACCACATGGGGATTTATAACATGCATAAAAAAACCCTCTGTAAAAACAGAGGGTTGATTGCGTAATTGAATAGAAATGACTCGCTATGAACTAGCTGTACATCATTCCCACTCAATAGTCGCTGGCGGCTTGCCGCTGATGTCATACACCACACGGGAGATGCCGTTCACTTCGTTGATGATACGGTTGGAGACGCGACCCAGGAAGTCATACGGCAGGTGAGCCCAGTGCGCAGTCATGAAGTCGATAGTTTCGACAGCACGCAGGGAAACAACCCAATCGTACTTACGGCCATCGCCCATCACACCCACAGAACGAACCGGCAGGAAGACGGTGAACGCCTGGCTCACTTTGTTGTACAGGTCAGCTTTATGCAGCTCTTCGATAAAGATAGCATCTGCACGACGCAGCAGGTCGCAGTACTCTTTCTTCACTTCGCCCAGCACGCGAACGCCAAGACCCGGCCCCGGGAATGGGTGACGATAGAGCATGTCGTACGGCAGGCCCAGTTCCAGACCGATTTTACGCACTTCATCTTTGAACAGCTCACGCAGCGGTTCAACCAGCCCCATCTTCATCTCTTTCGGCAGGCCGCCCACGTTGTGGTGAGATTTGATGACGTGCGCTTTACCGGTAGCGGACGCCGCTGACTCGATGACGTCCGGGTAGATGGTACCCTGGGCCAGCCATTTCACGTCTTCCAGTTTCAGCGCTTCTTCGTCGAAAACTTCAACAAAGACGCGGCCGATAATTTTACGTTTCGCTTCCGGATCGTTTTCACCCGCCAGCGCATCGAGGAAGCGTTTTTCGCCTTCCACATGAACGATGTTCAGGCCGAAGTGATCGCCAAACATGTCCATCACCTGCTGGGCTTCGTTAAGACGCAGCAAGCCGTTGTCTACGAAAACGCAGGTCAGGTTTTTGCCAATAGCACGATGCAGCAGCATTGCTGTGACAGAGGAGTCAACACCGCCGGAAAGACCGAGGATCACTTTATCGTCACCCACTTGCTCGCGGATACGGGCAACAGCGTCGTCGATAATTTTCGCCGGGGTCCACAGTGCTTCACACTGGCAAATATCACGCACAAAGCGCTCCAGCATACGCAGGCCCCGGCGAGTGTGAGTCACTTCCGGGTGGAATTGCACACCGTAGAAGCGTTTTTCTTCGTTGGCCATAATCGCAAACGGACAGGTTTCGGTGCTGGCAACCGTGACAAAGTCAGCCGGAATCGCAGTCACTTTGTCGCCGTGGCTCATCCACACGTCCAGAAGCGGTTTGCCATCAGCGGTCAGGGAGTCTTCGATACCGCGAATCAGCGCACTGTCGGTTTTGACTTCAACTTGCGCGTAACCGAACTCACGTTCGTTAGAGCTTTCAACATGACCGCCCAACTGCATTGCCATGGTTTGCATGCCATAACAAACGCCGAAGACCGGAACACCCGCTTCAAACACATACTGCGGTGCGCGTGGGCTATTGTCTTCAGTAGTACTTTCCGGACCGCCGGAAAGGATGATGCCGCTTGGATTGAATTCGCGAATTTGTGCTTCCGTAACATCCCACGCCCACAGTTCGCAGTAAACGCCAAGTTCACGCACGCGACGCGCAACCAGCTGAGTGTACTGAGAACCGAAATCCAGGATGAGAATGCGATGTTTATGAATGTTTTCCGTCATTGACGCTAATTCCGAGGCAAGTGAAACAGATTAAATAAATCGCCCGACACAAGGTCGGGCGAAGAAAATCAGGAGCCCAGACGGTAGTTCGGGGACTCTTTGGTGATCGTCACATCGTGAACGTGACTTTCCTGAATGCCCGCACCGCTGATGCGTACAAACTCTGCTTTGGTACGCAACTCGTCGATGGTACCACAACCGGTCAGTCCCATACAGGAGCGCAGGCCGCCCATCTGCTGGTGAATGATCTCTTTCAGGCGGCCTTTATAGGCAACGCGACCTTCGATACCTTCCGGCACCAGTTTGTCAGCAGCGTTATCGCTCTGGAAATAACGATCAGAGGAACCTTTGGACATCGCGCCAAGAGACCCCATACCACGGTAAGATTTGTAAGAACGGCCCTGGTACAGTTCGATTTCGCCCGGAGATTCTTCGGTACCTGCCAGCATGGAACCTACCATCACGGCAGCCGCGCCTGCTGCGATCGCTTTCGCGATATCGCCGGAGAAACGGATACCGCCGTCAGCGATAACCGGAATGCCGGTACCTTCCAGCGCTTCAACCGCGTCTGATACTGCGGTGATTTGCGGAACCCCGACGCCGGTAACAATACGTGTCGTACAGATTGAACCAGGACCGATACCGACTTTCACTGCGCTCACGCCAGCGTCAGCCAACGCACGTGCGCCAGCGCCTGTCGCCACGTTACCGCCGATGATTTGCAGATCCGGGTATTTTGCGCGGGTTTCACGAATACGCTGCAGAACACCTTCAGAATGACCGTGAGAGGAGTCGATCAGCAGCACATCAACACCGGCAGCCACCAGCGCATCAACGCGCTCTTCATTGCCCGCGCCCGCGCCAACTGCCGCGCCAACGCGCAAGCGACCATGCTCGTCTTTACAGGAATTCGGTTTACGTTCCGCTTTCTGGAAGTCTTTTACGGTAATCATGCCGCGCAGATGGAAACCACCATCAACCACCAGGGCTTTTTCAACGCGTTTTTCGTGCATTTTCGCTAACACAACGTCACGGGCTTCGCCTTCACGAACAGTCACCAGACGCTCTTTCGGCGTCATGTACACGCTCACCGGCTGGTTCAGGTCCGTCACAAAACGGACATCACGACCTGTGATAATGCCGACCAGTTCGTTGTCTTCAGTGACGACCGGGTAACCGGCAAAACCATTACGTTCGGTCAGCTCTTTGACTTCACGCAACGTGGTGGTAGGCAGGACAGTCTGTGGGTCGGTCACGACACCGGACTCATGTTTTTTCACACGGCGAACTTCTTCGGCCTGGCGCTCAATAGACATGTTCTTGTGGATAAAACCGATGCCGCCTTCCTGCGCCAGGGCAATCGCCAGACGCGCTTCCGTCACGGTGTCCATTGCTGCAGAGAGCATAGGGATGTTCAGGCGAATGGTTTTCGTTAACTGCGTGCTGAGATCGGCAGTATTCGGCAGAACGGTAGAATGAGCGGGAACGAGGAGGACGTCGTCAAACGTCAAAGCTTCTTTAGCAATACGTAGCATGGGCAATATCTCTGACCTGGGGGTGGTTAAATATTGCCGTGGCATTATACAGAGCGGAACCGATTGCTTCCACACTTTTTTGCAAATAATACTTGCGCTCCTGTGTAGGCGGGTTACTATCGACTGAATAACCTGCTGATTTAGAATTTGATCCCGCTCACATGTTATCCGCTCAAACCTCCTCAATCTTCACTGTTAGCCGCCTCAATCAGACGGTTCGTTTGCTGCTTGAACAAGAAATGGGGCAGGTCTGGATCAGCGGCGAGATCTCAAATTTTACCCAACCCTCTTCCGGTCACTGGTACTTCACGCTAAAAGACGACACAGCCCAGGTCCGCTGCGCGATGTTTCGCAACAGCAACCGCCGCGTCACCTTTCGCCCACAGCACGGGCAGCAGGTTCTGGTTCGCGCCAATATTACGCTCTATGAACCGCGCGGCGACTATCAAATTATCGTCGAAAGCATGCAGCCCGCGGGTGAAGGGTTACTTCAGCAGAAATATGAACAGTTAAAAGCAGCGCTGCAGGCTGAAGGTCTTTTCGATCAACAGCGAAAGAAATCACTCCCCTCCCCCGCACACTGCGTAGGGGTGATTACCTCTAAAACCGGCGCAGCGCTGCACGATATTCTCCATGTTCTGAAACGTCGCGATCCGTCGTTGCCGGTGATCATTTACCCGACAGCCGTACAGGGCGATGATGCACCGGGGCAAATCGTTCGCGCCATTGAACTGGCGAACGTGCGCAACGAGTGTGATGTGTTAATTGTCGGGCGCGGCGGCGGTTCGCTGGAAGATTTATGGAGTTTCAACGACGAACGCGTTGCGCGGGCCATATTTGCCAGCCAGATTCCGGTGGTCAGTGCCGTTGGCCATGAAACCGACGTCACGATTGCTGATTTTGTTGCCGATCTGCGGGCACCAACCCCCTCCGCAGCTGCGGAAATCGTCAGTCGCAATCAACAGGAATTGCTACGCCAGGTGCAGTCTGCACAGCAACGGCTGGAGATGGCGATGGATTATTATCTCGCCAACCGCGCGCGCCGTTTTACCCAGATCCATCACCGCTTACAGCAGCAGCATCCTCAGCTACGGCTGGCACGCCAGCAAACTGCGCTGGAGCGTCTGCAAAAACGGATGCGTTTTGCCCTTGAGAACCAACTCAAACGTGCGTCGTCGCAACAGCAACGTCTGGTACAACGCCTGAATCAGCAAAGCCCACAGCCGCGAATTCATCGCGCCCAGACGCGTCTCCAGCAGCTGGAATATCGCCTTGCGGAAACGTTGCGCGCAAAGCTCAGCGCCACGCGTGAACGCTTCGGCAACGCCGTGACCCACCTTGAGGCCGTCAGCCCACTTTCAACACTGGCGCGCGGTTATAGCGTAACCCGCACTGCCGATGGCGCAGTGCTGAAGCAGGTTAAGCAGGTGAAAACAGGCGAAATAATGACCACCCGCCTGGAGGATGGCTGGGTGGAGAGTCAGGTTCTTGATATCACGTCGGTGAAACTGAAGCGTAAACGCAGGCCTGCGGCGAAATCATGATTCAGTCTTGAACCACAAACTCTACGCGTTTTTTTGAAATTAACCCATGACCGTGCTGGCAAAAATAATCTACGGCACCGCAGGCTTTTAAAACCTGCAAGGGTTGATGGCAATCCGGGCATCGAGCTTCCAGTTTGAAATCTTTCTCACATGACGCACAGTGCGCATGATCACCTCTTGCGTCCAGAAAACCTTGGCAAACAGGGCAAATAAGTTCCATCATCTTTCCTTACTGAACGTTATCTTCTTCTTATTTTAACATGTTCAGATGCTCAATGCGGACCACGTAGTTGTTGTTGCAGTTGCAGCAATGCCTCAACCTCCTCAATTCGCCGTTGTGTTAGCTGAGCGACATTATTCGGTGCCTGAGTAAATACACTGTTCGCGCCTAAAATGCAGTCCTGCAGACAATGTGCATACACCGCGCCCGGTTTTCGCCAACGAAGCGTCTGTCTGCCATCAATCAACTCAACAACCTCTCCCGAACGCTCTCTGTCCTGACTAATGATTTTCCCGTCACGTAGCCAAAGTCGTATTCCTTTCTGGCCTCCGGCAGACCCGGCATATTTATTTAGATAAATATTAACGGGGATCCCACACAATTCACCGAATAAATGTGCCTCGCCCTCAGCAGTCTGCAGATCACCTTGCGTAATCGGAACCCCAAGACGATCCTTCGCCGATTGCACCTCAAGGTGCAGAAAATTGTCCCCTCCACAATGGTGGAGAGTTTCCCTAAGCATCGCCAACACGTGCGTACCAATATCAACGATGACACCGTCAGGATGATGTAACTGGCGAGTGTCGATTTCACCCGTGGCAAAATTCAGCGCTACAGGTTCACCTTTCTCGTTAAAGCCACTGGGCTCTTGCAGGAATCCATCAATACGAACGATATCCTGTAGCGACGTTATCAAAGGTTGACCCGGAGGGTTGCCATTTTCTGCCTGCCAGCTGCTATCCAATTCGCCCAACGCCAGTTTCAGCGCCCCCGCTCGCGCCATCCAGTGGTCAAGCGCCAGAACGCGACGAGCGCTGTCGGGATCATTCAAAAGAACGCGCAGCCGGGAAATCTGCGCAAGTGTTGCCACGACAGGTTTCTCAATCACAATGTTAGCCACGGTAAACGTCAGAGCTGCTTCCAGAATTGGCAAATGCTGAAGTGAGGTCGTCGTGATAAAAAGCATATCAAGCGGCTTCGCCAGCAGAGATGCCAGCGACTCACAGCATTGTACCCCCGGCAAACGTCTGTCTGGGTTAACATCAAACCCCCAACATATTTCCGGCTGACTGGACAACCGCTTAAGCGCGGGCAAATATGCCGTTTCCACAACGGCGCCTAACCCAACGAATCCGATCTGCATAACGCGACTGCCTCAATTGTCAGTTTCCCATTCTGATTATGCGTTAACGGGTCAGACAATGCGCAGCCGTTCTTGCATAAGCATGGCGAAAAACCGCCGGGAGGGATCCTCCAGGCGGTGCGAATCTGGCAAAGGGATTATCTTATTTATGATTAGATGAATTGCGCCAGTGGATGTGGGAATGAAGTAACGTAACACTTGGCGGATCTTCTGGTTTGTTGAGACGGGCAAGCAAACGCTCCACTATATGCTCTGCAAACACATTGATTTGCACTTCAGCAGTGGTCAATGAAGGAAACCACCCCTTAGCATCATTCAAACCATCAAAACCAGTAACTGCTATTTCACTGCCCACCTTTTTACCAAGATACTGTAATGCGTTCATTGCGCCAAACGCCACGACATCCTGATAGCAGACAAGAGACGTTATGGGAGTATCTTGCTGAAAAAGCCTCATGGTCGTCTCTGCCCCAGCACTCATGCTCGACGCGCAGTAATACACATAGGCATCATTCCATGTGATTCCTGCATCCTCGTGAGCATCCTTCCAACCCTGCAAACGTTGGCGGCGTAAACGCGAATGCTGACTTCCGCCGATAAAGGCAATATGCCTGTGTCCATCATTAATGAGACGAGTTGTTAAATCGTAAGCCGCCTGGTAGTTATCTATGCCAATAAAGTCACATTCATGACTACCAATGGGACGTAGAAAAGTGATTGTCGGGCTTAAATCACGCCAGGCATTGAGATGCTCAGCTGTTGTTTCCCAGGTCGGACACAACAGTACAGCCAGCGCGTTATGCCGCTTCATTAAATGCAGGTAACTTTGCTGACTTTCCAAATTTTCATCAGAACAGGCCAGAATGGTCGCAAACCCGTGTTTCACCAACTCTCTATTAATTTTGGCAATTAATTCAGTGTAATAAGGGTTACTTAAGTCATGAATTACCAGCCCAATAATATTCGACTTATTGCTGCGCAACGTAGCAGCCGTTTCATTATAGGTATAATCCAAAGCTTCTATTGCATCCAAAACGCGCTGGCGGGTTTTGGTGGAAACCCTGCCAGATCGATTGCTAAGCACATTGGAGACTGTCGCCGTAGATACTTTTGCCCAGGCTGCTACATCAGCTACCGTCGCGCGTTTTGTCATGCTTTTACTCCGTCAAAAAATACCGATAAACGCGCCAATACCTGACACAACAAGGGTAACCAACATGGTTTTCACCACCGATAGTCTAAATTTTGTCAACAACAACCAAACACCAATAACAGCGAGCAACGGTAGCAAATGAGGGAAAATACCGTCAAGAATATTTTGGGCGCTAATATTAACCTTGCCAGAATTAAAAGACAGCGGTGTCGTCAGCGTAATATATGTTGATGCAATACCGCCAATCACTGTCACCCCAATGATTGACATACACTCACGTAATTTATTGGCATTTTCACTCACAAATAAATCGACAGCTTTAACACCCAGACGATAACCTGAATGAAAAACCCGGTAACTGAGGCCTATTATCAGAAAATTAAATACCACAATATAAAACAGTGGGCCGAGAACAGATCCTCCTGCCGACAATGAAATGGCAATACTAAGTAAGACTGGGATCAACGTCCCCTGGATAGATGAGTCGCCAATCCCTGCCAGCGGCCCCATGAGTGAATTCTTTACGGTTTGGATAGTGTTAGCATCGACCGGTTCCCCTCGCGCACGTTGCTCTTCCATACCGATGACAATCCCTGGAATCATTGCTCCCAGTTGCGGTTCGGTATTGAAATAAGAGGTATGAGGAAGCAGTACTTCTGCCTGACGAGCTTTATCATTGGGGTAGAATTTTTCTACCGCAGGCATCAATGACTTAACAAAACCGTGCCCTTCCATACGATCATATGATGCAACGGTAATATTGTGCATCGCCCAGTTAAGCCAACTTTTTCGTAATGTTTTCGCATCCAGAGTTTCAGACTTAATGGCAGAATGTGCTGTTGTGATAGTAGAGTCAGCGATAGTATATTTCTGAGTCATTAGAATTCATCCTCGTTAACATTTGCGGAGGCAGTATATTTACCTGGCTTGTATTTATAATGAATTAATGCCAACAAAAGACTGATAATCACCAAGGCGATCATATTTACTTTCATAAATACGACACATACGAAGCCAAAAAGAAAATAAATCAGCATCGTTTTCTCAATTATCGCCTGGCGCATCAGCATAGCAATACCTACTGCAGGCAGCACGCCGCCAAAGACAGAAACAACATGCATCAAAGATGCAGGCATAGCGTTAACCAGCCATTCAATATATTTTGGACCATACATACAGGCCAAAACTACAGGAACAAAACGGACAACAAAGTTACTGAGTTGGGGGAACCAGATCGCATTGCGTTGCCAGGCTTTTTTATCCTGTGCCGCCAGTGCGTTATCCGCTCGAGTATTCCAGAAGACATTTGACAACATCGTAAAGTTAAAAATAATAGTTCCTGCCACACCAATAGTCGCCGCAAGTGTCACTGCGACTTTCGCATCCTGCCCTGAAAGAATTGCCAATGGCAGAGCCAACCAGGAAACAAAATTAAGATCTTGTGGCATCGCATTACCCGGCGAAACAAACGCGATATACACGGTCTGTACGGCAACACCAATAATTATTGCATTCTCTATATCGCCTACAATAATCCCGGTGATAAAAGCAGCGACAAGGGGTCTCGATAACGTATACCAACCACCTGTTAACCCTAAAAGCCAGGGGGTCGTTAACGCCCCTAAATAACAAAAAACGCCGATCAGCATTGCCTGAAAGAGATTGATTTCAATCATGATTTGCCCCGTCTAATTTTTTCACAGCGGATTCCCAACTAACGGCCACAGTATCCGGTAGCAGGCGGAATTCAATATTAAATCCCAATCCAGCCAGATGATTGAATGCGGGGATTTCCTCAGAGGTAATACTTTGCCCTTTATTCACCGGAATGGCGTCCTGGCGTTTCGAAAGCGGTCCAACATTGACTTTACTGATGGCCTGACGTAATTCAGGCACTGCGGTCACCAAACGCGAAAGCCCCTTAGCATTACGGGCAATAACATAGTATTGTTTTTGTGACTCGATAACTTTCGGTAACTTTTGTGTCGCCTCCTCAATGCTAAATACCCACGTTTTAACTGATGGCAAAATCGATAATAACACGCGCTTCTGCATTTCATTATTTGCCGCATCATCATCAATCACCACAATTCCATCACATGGACTGGAACCGATCCAACTGGCAGCCATTTGACCATGAATAAGTCGGTCGTCAATGCGTAAAAAGGAAACAGCCATTATCAGAAGTCCTCCTCAGTGGATATTATTTCTTTAAAAGTACCAACGGCTTCTCTACCTGTTGTAATAATTTCAAGAACCATTTCATCAAGTGGTATATCACTTATCTCCAGAGCGGCCAGAACCATTGAGAAATTTGTGCCCGACAAGACTGCAACCCCGTCATATTCAAGAGAAAGCTCGACACCAACGTTATAAGGTGTACCTGCCGGAATATCAGTGAGAATAAGAATATCCGTTTTGCCTTCAATCCTGAATCGACGAACTAATTCACCCAATTCAGCTTTGAATGACTCAATCCCCACTTCCTGAGACAACATGACCGTATGAAAATTATCCTGCGGGCCAATGACCATCTCGACACTGTCTCGCATTCCAGTTGCAGATAAACCATGAGCTGCAAATATAATTTCTGTCATAGCGCATTCTCGAGTTTACTGACAATTTCACAGTTATTGATATTTTTTAGTGCCTGAGCTCTGGCCAATTTACTGTCAACCTGAAGCGTGGCCCAACTGTTGATCAGTTTATTCAAAAAAGGAATTGCAGCATCAATATTAATGTTTCTCCGCTGCAATACTGTTAACGGAAAAATAAATCGTTCTGTGGGTCGTATTTTCTCAAGAAAATTACGCGCAACACTCGTCAAATCGCGCTGGATCGCTGAATTAGATAAACGTAGACGTTTTTTTTCAGCAATACGATCAAGGTAGGATTTTTCCAACTGATATTCTTGTTGTAAGTAGAATTTCATCAATTCCATATAGTCATTCATATCGGCATTAAGCGCACAATCACTGGCTGCTTCATACATATAGCGATAACCTGCAGCTAAGCCGAGAAAACAGATCCCGTCAGCCCAGGTATTCACTAAAATTCGCTTTTCCTGGAATTTACGCTCAATGTTTTGCGTGACTTCAAATTTTCCAGGAATCATCGCCCCTGGCAGCGACTGTACAGAGACTGCCCCCCATGATTCTGTTTCTATTACCAGAGAATCAGGCCAACAAGAAGAACAAATTCTGTCCACCATGCAATCAGGAAGGTACCAGCCATCGGCATTTACACCGACTTCCTGCATTTGCGAGCCAAAGAAACTACCGCTATGTTCGATGTTCTCGCAGCAGATAACTGTTTTCGGTGGAATATCTTTGAGCAATTTAGCCACATGATACAGATTTTCTTTTCGCACTGAGGTCGTGATAACCGCCGCTTTTGCCAGCCATTCAATTAACGACGTATCCGCAGAATGAAACACATCCTTCAATTCTACCCTGCAAATTTCGTGAGTATCGGTAAATGAAATCTCGTACCCCCTTTGCACTTTCAGGGCCTCAATGAGCGCGCGCTCAGTATCGACAGCAATAACGTCGTAACCGCTTTCACACAAAAACGGAATAACAAGCCCCCGACCTAAAGCACCTGTACCAAAATGGATCGCCAGTGGTTTCATTTAAATATCTCCCTGATAAGCTCAAACAAGGTTATTCGTTTTACCTACATTATGTCGATTAAATGAGCGTAAATTTACGATACCTGTCACGATCTTCATAAAACCCATGGCAATCAAAAATAAAAGTAAAACAAAATCAATTAGATAAACAAAACCATCTTTTTTTGCCCTCTGGAATGATACGGAGTCTTGTCTTATAGTCTGGTCATTAAAGTTAAACGTTTAACCTTAGGAGAAAAGTATGGGCTACCTTAAGCACCCTGCCAACTATGACAAATTCCCTGCGGTCAATGTCACCGAAAAGGCTACACCCGCAACAGGTTGGGCGCATATTGCACAGCAAATTCAACAGAATATCTCTGCAGACCACTCTGCGGTTATTGCGATTGATTGTTACCCAGGGGTCAATAAATCAGCCATCCAAAATGCATTAAGTCGCTTTCCTGCTTTTCAGCAGGCACTCTGGTTGGATGCAGATGATTGTTATCAAAAGGGAAGCGCGTTAGATTCGCGCCTCTCAGAAACGCTGACAAATGACAGAGTCTTCGGTGTTATGAGCTGCGCAAACCTCAGGGATTATCTTGATTCCTGCGCCGTTGAGACACTTAATAAGACGCTAGCGTCCAGCGAAAGTGTGGTATTTGTCATAGGTACAGGCGC
The DNA here is from genome assembly GCF_010231475.1 of Citrobacter sp. NCU1. Classification (GTDB taxonomy): domain Bacteria; phylum Pseudomonadota; class Gammaproteobacteria; order Enterobacterales; family Enterobacteriaceae; genus Citrobacter_D. Next base: position 108,913 of record NZ_NRDO01000004.1, read on the forward strand.
GGCACTGATCACAAAAAGCGACTTACTCATTTACGCCGATTATCCTCGCTGGCAGCGACAACTCGACTGGCGCGCGGGCGCCAGTAACTGGCTGGCAGACAACCCTAATGAGGACATCCTAAAAAAATACAAACGCGGTTTTTTCTGGGAGTGGCGTATCGCCGATCGTCACAAGCGCGAATTGTTTGAACAATTTGATTTTTATATTGATACCCTGACACAACCTCCCGTAATGATCGACAATACCACCTTTCACGCCGCTCTTGATGCCTGCCTGAAGACGCCATTCCGACTCAATCCTTTCTTTGATCCCGGTGTGTGGGGTGGAAAATGGATGGAAGAAGTGTGCGACCTTCCATCGACAGAGAAAAATTATGCCTGGTGCTTTGATGGCGTTCCTGAAGAGAACAGCCTGACGCTCAATTTCGGCGAGAACACCATGACTATACCCGCTATCAACCTGGTACTCGCCCGCCCATCAGAGTTACTGGGAGAACGTAACTATGCTCGCTTTGGTGCAGAGTTCCCTATTCGGTTTGACTTCCTCGATACTATGTCTGGTGGAAACTTAAGCCTGCAGGTTCATCCTTCTACAGATTACATTCAGCAAAATTTTGGTATGCATTACACTCAGGATGAGAGCTATTACATTCTCGATGCTGGCGACGATGCCAGCGTCTGGCTTGGATTTCGCACAGGTGTAAAAAAGCAACAGCTGGTTGCCGCAGTCGAAGAAGCACAGAAAACCGGCGAACTTGATGTAGAAAAATACGTCAATTGCTTCCCGGTGAAAAAACATGACCACGTGCTGATTCCGGCAGGAACCGTTCACTGTTCCGGTAGTAACGCAATGATTCTTGAAATATCAGCGACGCCATACATTTTCACTTTCAAACTGTGGGACTGGGGCCGAGTAGGACTGGACCAGAAACCACGCCCGGTGCATCTCAACCATGGCAGTATGGTTATGCGTGAAGAGCGTGATACTGAATGGTGTCGCGAGCAACTCATTAACACAACCACACCAATATATGAGTCAACAGGCTGGCGTTGTGAACGTACTGGTCTACATGAACTTGAGTTTATCGACACTCACCGTTACTGGGTGACAAAAGAGGTCGAAATCGCCACGCATGGTGAATTCCAGATGCTCAACCTGGTGGAAGGTAAAGAAGCCATCATTGAGAGCCCCGATCACCGCTTTGCTCCCTTCATCGTCCATTATGCGGAAACGGTTATTATTCCCGCAGCGCTTGAACACTACCGTATCCGCTCGCCACAGCAGAAAGAAATTGCTGTCATTGTGGCGAATGTACGCCAGGCGGAGATCGTGTGATGCTGATAAATACAAAAGAATTTGTCACCTGGATGCACAACACTGCGCTCCCTTGCTTTCTGAGCCAGGGTATCAAAACTCGGGAAGACGGTTCGATCTGCTTTGCTGAAACCCTACCAGAGCGTTCACCGTTAATCCGTAGTCGTGTGCAAACGCGCCAGCTTTATGTCTTCGCTCACGCCACTCGAACAGGTTGGTGCGACGCAAGTGAAATTTTGAATAACATCATGAAAGAGGGTTTGGCGGACTTTATCGATAAAGATGGCGCTTTTCTCTTTTCCAATGCCGGCGATGCGCTCGCCTTGCAGACGAATACCTACGAGCAGGCTTTCGCATTGCTGGCATTTAGCGAGTTGTACTCATTGACTAACGATCGCCATATACTGACGCATGCAGAAAAATTGCACGATTGGATGAAAATACACCTGTCACTTGCAGAGGGAGGTTATGCGCTTAACACCGCCCGTCCCGAAAAGTTAAGCCAGAATCCCCATATGCACCTGTTCGAAGCGATGCTTTCCTGGTGGGCGATTACGGGCGACTCCCGCTGGGAACACGAAGCGCATTACCTGTTTAAGTTATTCCGCGAGCGGTTCTTCCATCAGGAAAAGCAGTGTCTGGTGGAATTTTTTGCCCCTGGTTGGCAACCCACACTGGTAGAGTCTCAATACATAGATCCAGGTCATCATCATGAGTGGACATGGTTACTCCACGAATATCAGAAACTTTCGGGTATTGATACATCACACTGGCGCGCTGCGCTGCAACGCCTTGCCATCGACCATGGAGAAAATCCACTCACGAAGGCTGTCATGAATGAAATTCATATCAATAAAACACCTTATCGCGCAACAAGTCGCCTCTGGTGCCAGACTGAACGGCTGAAGGCTGATGTGGTCGCATATGAAACAACCCAGGATAAATCGGTGTTACCTACTCTGGATGAACATGCGGCCAGACTGATGCAACAATACGTCTATGGCGAAACCGCAACAGTATATTGCGATGAAATATCCGCGAAAGGGGAACGCATTTCACAACCCGCCCCAGCATCGACGCTTTATCATCTGTACGTTTCATGCCGACAGGTCGAAAAAGTCATCCAGTCACTATCATGAACGTATGGGCACGCAGCACGTTGCACTCCGGGCTGATAACCTGCAGTACCGCTATTTGGTTGCAGATTTTCTATCCCGGATTGCCGTAATAACATGGGTTACAGGCGAAAAAAAGCCCGCATAATGGAGCCAATCCATAATGCGGGCTTTGAGATGAGTGATTACTTACTTTTCTTGATGTGCTTAATCAGACGCTTACGCTTACGCATCTGGGTTGGGGTCAACGTATTGCGTTTGTTGGCATACGGGTTTTCCCCTTCTTTAAACTGAATGCGGATCGGTGTCCCCATCACTTCCAGTGACTTACGGAAGTAGTTCATCAGATAACGCTTGTAGGAATCCGGCAAATCTTTCACCTGGTTACCGTGAATCACCACGATTGGCGGGTTATAACCACCGGCATGGGCATATTTCAACTTAACGCGACGACCGCGCACCAGCGGCGGCTGGTGATCTTCTGCCGCCATCGTCATGATACGGGTCAGCATAGCCGTGCTCACGCGACGCGTTGAGCTGTCGTACGCCTCACGAATAGATTCAAACAGGTTGCCCACACCGCTGCCGTGCAGTGCAGAAATAAAGTGTACGCGGGCAAAATCAATAAAGCCCAGACGGAAGTCCAGCGTCTCTTTTACCTGCTCTTTGACTTCCTGGGTCAGGCCATCCCATTTGTTCACCACAATAACAAGTGAGCGCCCACTATTGAGAATGAAGCCCAGCAACGACAGATCCTGATCGGAAATACCTTCGCGCGCGTCAATCACCAGCATCACCACGTTGGCGTCTTCAATCGCCTGCAACGTTTTGATAACGGAGAATTTTTCTACCGCGTCAGTGATTTTACCCCGTTTGCGAACACCCGCGGTATCAATCAGTACATACTCACGCTCATCGCGTTCCATCGGAATATAGATACTGTCACGCGTGGTGCCCGGCATGTCATAGACGACAACGCGATCTTCACCCAAAATACGGTTAGTCAGTGTGGACTTACCTACGTTCGGACGGCCGACGATAGCCAGCTTGATCGGCAGATCTTGCGGGTTGAAATCATCTTCCGGCTCTTCTTCACCGTTTTCTTCGGCTGCAAGCTTCGCCCAATACTCCGCATCTTCATCGACTTCTTCCTGCGGAGCGACATCATCCATCCACGGCAGCAGCACGTGTTCCAGCAGACTCAGTACGCCACGCCCATGAGATGCCGCAATCGGGTGGATTTCGCCTAAACCCAGTGAATAGAAATCGACGATCGCCTGGTCAGGATCAAGGCCGTCCGTTTTGTTGGCAACAAGGAATGTCGGCTTCTGGCGAGAACGCAGATGCTGAGCGATGGCTTCATCGGCGGGCATCAGCCCTGCTCGTGCATCAACCATGAATAACACTACATCGGCCTCTTCAATCGCCAACAGCGACTGTTCCGCCATACGCGTCTCGACGCCGTCTTCAGTGCCATCAATACCACCAGTATCGATACAGATAAACTCGCGGCCTTCAACTTCCGCACGACCGTACTTACGGTCACGAGTCAGACCCGGGAAATCCGCAACCAGCGCATCTCGGGTGCGAGTTAGACGGTTAAATAACGTGGATTTTCCGACGTTAGGGCGCCCGACAAGCGCGACCACAGGTACCATGTTTAAAGCCTCATTTAAAAAATCATCAGACAACGCGCACATTTTATGCCGTTGTTAAAAACAGTAAAACGGCCCCTGCACCAGGAGCCGTTTTTCAAAGCGAGCGGCCGTGACGGTTAACGCGTAATAGAATACACCGTGCCGTCTTTTGCCTGGATCAGCAGTTTACCATCAGCCGATACCGGTTCGGTCAGTAAACCGGAGCCGTCTACTTTTTGCTGAGCCACGAAACGGCCATCTTCAACGTTGAGCCAGTGCAGATAGCCTTCGCTATCGCCGACCACTAAGTTGCCATTATACAACGCTGGTGACGTCAGCAGACGATGCAAGAGATCGCTTTGTGTCCACAGGGTTACACCACCGTCAGTGGTCAACGCCATGATACGGTCATTCTGGTCAACGAGATAAATACGGTTGCCGTCGACGATAAAATCATTCACCGAACCCAGCTCGCGCTTCCACATAATCTGACCGCTGCGCAGATCCAGCGCAGTCAGGTTACCATTATAAGCCAGCGCATAAACGACGCCATTGACAATGACCGGCGTCGTATCAACGTCGCTCAGGCGGTCAATTTCGGTTGTCCCTGTGGTTTGCGAAATACGCTGCTGCCAAATCATCTGGCCCTGCTGCATCAGCACCGCACTGACACGGCCATTATCACCACCCACAATCGCGGCGCCATAGGCGGTCGCTGGGGCAGACTCGCCGCGCAGAGAGAGTGACGGCATATCAAGGTTAACAGTCCATTTGATAGCACCATCAGCCTCGTTTAACGCCTGGAGCTGACCGTTGCTGGTATGAATCAGCACCACGCCATCACTGACCACCGGACGAGACAACGCCTCACCGGCAACTTTTGTCTGCCATGCTGGTGTGCCGTCGCTGGTGTTCAAAGCATACACCTGCGCTTTTTCACTGCCGATATATACATGACCACCGGAAACAGTCACACCGCCAGAGAGTTGCGCAGAGGCTCTGGAGAACCACCCGTCTTTCTCTCCCAGATTAACAGACCAGACTTCTTTGCCATCGTCTGCATTCAGTGCCTTAACAACGCCAGCACGATCGGCTGCATAGACGACGTTATCCGCCAGAGCAGGATGAAGATTGGAATAGAAATCACCAATACCGTTGCCAACAGAGGTGCTCCAGGCCGTAGACGGTTGAAACTGATTTTCAACCACAGGTAATGGGGACATCTTAACGACATCTTCTTCGCCACTAAACAGTGAACAACCGCTCACCAGGCTCACGGAAAGCAGCCCTGGCAGAAGTAATTTACGCAATTGCATCGGGTCCCTCTCAGATGGACAAATTATTGATTTTCATCTGCATCATTTCGCTCAGTGCTGGGGTGGCGTCGCTTTTTACGCCTGCTTCCCATGCACTACGCGCGCCTTGTTTGTCACCTTTACTCAGCAATGCTTCTCCACGCAAATCGGCGACAATGGCTGCCCACCCTTCACCTTTGATGGTGTCGAGCGTTTTCAGCGCAGTATCCGCTTGCTTGAGTTGCACCTGAACGCGGGCCAGACGCAGATTGATCACCGCTTTGAGATTCTCATCGCTGGTGGCCGTCAACCCCTGCTGTAACTGGGTTGCGGCTTTCTCAAGTTCATTTTTATCAACAAACTGCTGCGCCAGTTCCATAGAAGCCAGCGCGCCGTAGGTATTTTTATTTTCCGCAGCAAATTTCTCGGCAGCAGGAAGGCTATCCGGTTTGCCCGCACTCACTGCGGTTACCGCATTTTGATAAGCCAGAGAAGCAGAACGTGCAGACTCCGTTTGGTGGCTGGTCCAGTAGCGCCACCCCACCAGCGCCCCCACCCCTAAAATAACCCCAACAACCAGCGCTTTACCGTTCTCAGCAAAGAAACGTTTGATCGCATCAATCTGATCGTTTTCGTTCTCGTAAATTTCCACGCTGTCCTTCTCCTTAACGAGTCAAAGTGCGCAAATGTGCGGCAACGCTGTCCTGCGCGACTGTCGTTTGCTCACCAGAGCGCAAATCCTTCACGACCACAGTACCGTCAGCCACTTCAGTCTCACCCAGCACCAGCGCAACGCTGGCACCCCATTTGTCGGCACGGGCAAACTGTTTTTTAAAGTTGCCGCCACCGTGGTTTGTCATCAGTTTTACGCCTGGCATTTCATCACGCAGACGTTCAGCGAAGATCATCGCAGCGGACTGCGTATCCACGCCTGAAGCAACCAGGTATATATCGACAACAGGATCGACGTTAAATTCCGGATTAACTGCCTGAACAAGCAAAACAAGGCGTTCCAGACCCATGGCAAAACCTACCGCCGGGGCTGCGCGACCACCGAGTTGCTCCACCAAACCGTCATAACGCCCCCCCGCACATACGGTGCCTTGCGAGCCCAAACTGTTGGTCACCCATTCAAAGACGGTACGGTTGTAGTAGTCGAGGCCGCGCACCAGACGTTGGTTAACGGTGTAGGCAATACCTGCGGCTTCAAGCAGCTTGCACAACCCAGCGAAATGTTCGCGTGAGTCGTCATCCAGATAATCACCCAACGCCGGCGCGTCGTTGAGCAACGCCTGCACTTCCGGATTTTTGGAATCCAGGACACGCAGCGGGTTGGTATACATACGGCGTTTGCAGTCTTCGTCCAGCTTCTCTTTATGCTGTTCGAGGAAGGCAACTAGCGCATCACGATAGTTAGCACGGGCTTCAAGTGAACCGATAGAGTTCAACTCAAGGCTGACATGTTCAGAAATACCCAGCGCACGCCACCAGCGCGCAGTGAGCATGATAAGCTCAGCATCAATGTCCGGGCCTTGCAGGCCAAACACTTCGACACCCAACTGATGGAATTGACGATAACGCCCTTTCTGCGGACGTTCGTGGCGGAACATCGGCCCGATATACCACAGACGCTGTTCCTGATTGTACAGGAGACCATGTTCGATGCCGGCGCGAACACAGCCCGCCGTCCCTTCGGGACGTAATGTCAGGCTATCGCCGTTACGGTCCTCAAAGGTGTACATCTCTTTTTCAACCACGTCAGTAACTTCACCGATCGCGCGTTTGAATAACGGGGTCTGCTCTACAATCGGCAAGCGGATTTCACTGTAACCGTAGCTACCGAGCACGTTTTTGAGTGTGCCTTCAATGCGCTGCCAGATGGCGGTTTCGCCAGGCAGATAATCGTTCATGCCGCGAATGGCTTGAATGTTTTTTGCCACGTTTATTCTCTTTCTGAATATAAAAATGAACCCTCAGCGCTTCCCCAAACGGTGCGGGAGCCATGCGGGTTCAATCATACACGGGAAGCACGCCGCTTCCCATCACGTTATTATTTTTCAACCTGCTGCACGTCAATTCGGCGCGCTTCATCCAGGATGCTGGCTTTCGCACGAATGCGGGCTTCAAGCTGCGTGATCATATCGTCGTTGTCGAGTCGGTCTTTACGCACGCCGTCTTCATAGAGGCCGCTTTTCTTGTTACCGCCCGTCACACCCAACGTAGAAACCAGCGCTTCGCCCGGCCCGTTAACAACACAGCCGATAATCGAAACATCCATTGGCGTAATGATATCTTCCAGACGTTGTTCCAGCGCATTAACCGTACCGATGACGTCAAATTCCTGTCGAGAACAGGTTGGACAAGCGATAAAGTTGATTCCGCGGGCACGAATACGCAGCGATTTCAGAATATCGAAACCAACTTTGATCTCTTCCACCGGATCCGCCGCCAGCGAGACACGCAGCGTATCGCCGATCCCTTCCGACAGCAGTAATCCCAAACCAATCGCTGATTTCACTGCACCACTGCGTGCGCCGCCCGCCTCGGTGATCCCGAGATGCAGGGGTTGTTCGATCTGACGCGCCAGCAAACGATAGGATTCAACCGCTAAAAAGACATCAGAGGCTTTAACGCTGACTTTAAACTGATCAAAATTGAGACGATCGAGATGATCCACATGACGCATTGCCGATTCCAGCAACGCTTGCGGTGTGGGTTCACCGTATTTTTCCTGTAGATCTTTTTCCAGCGATCCGGCGTTAACGCCGATGCGGATCGGGATGTTTTTGTCGCGAGCGCAATCCACTACCATGCGAATACGCTCTTCATTGCCAATATTGCCTGGGTTAATCCGCAAACAATCGACACCGTACTCCGCGACTTTTAGCGCAATGCGATAATCGAAATGGATATCGGCAACCAGAGGTACGCTGACCTGCTGTTTGATCAGTTTAAACGCTTCGGCAGCATCCATTGTCGGTACAGAGACACGAACAATATCGGCACCCACGCGTTCAAGCGCTTTGATTTGATTGACCGTCGCCGCCACATCCGTGGTACGCGTATTCGTCATAGATTGTACGGCGATGGGGGCACCATCGCCAATCGGCACATTCCCAACGTAAATACGCTTTGACTTTCTACGTTGAATTGGAGCCTGGTTATGCATGAAAAATCTCCCGCATTGCCCGTCTGTTACTGAGCCGGTGATTGTTCGGCATTAACGGTCAGACGCGCAACCTGGTTAGTTCTGATAAAACGGCTAAGATCGACAGGCTTTCCTTGATACTGGATCTGTACCGCGGCCGGAGCGCCAATTTTAAGCTTGTAAGGCGCCTGGCCCGTTAAGTTTAAATTGCCATCTTTACGCTGCATACCGCTGAACAACTTTTTACCCGTTGCATCAGTCACTTCTAACCAGCAATCGGCAGTGAAGTTCATGACCAGCGCATTAGGATCAACTGCAGGCGTCGTCGTTACGTCAGCCTGGTCAGTCGGCAATGGTGCTCCCGGGTCGACAGGAGCAACAGCAGGCGCCGTCGTTGCGGTATCAACGTTTGCCTGAGAAGGCGCAACAACCGCATTTTGTTGCACATCTGCAGTCGGTGCAGCGGGTGTCGCTTCCGGCGTCTGCGCCGCAGTATTCGCTGCGTCCGCAGGCATTTGCGCGTTATTCTGGCTTACCGTCGCGCTGGTATCCAGCGGCACGCTCTGCGAGCTCTCGTTACTGGCGTTCAGTTCAGCGGTGGATTGATCGGCCATCGTGGTGATCTCTTCCTGCTGCGCCTTGTGATTTTGCCACCACCAGGCCCCCGTCAGGCCAACGACCACAAACAGAACCAGCCAGGTGAAAGTCATCAACCAGCCATCGCGTTTTTTACGACGCTTGCCGAGAGAGAAACTTTGCATCGGGGCGACTTTGCCCGGTCGAATCGGTGCCTGCTTTTCCAGCCCTGGCAGCAACTCTTCTTCAGGAATATGCACCAAACGTGCGTAAGAACGGATATACCCGCGCAGGAACGTTGAAGCGAGATCGGCTGGCGCCTTATCGTCTTCAATGTCGCGTACCGTGGAAACCTTCAGGCAAAGTCGCTCCGCGACTGCCTGCTGGCTGAGTCCGAGTTGTTCACGGGCATTGCGCAGACGAACGCCGGTGGTTTGTGCTTCTTTTTGGTCGTGCGTGGCTTCAGTATTCATTCGCTACAGCTGCAGGTACGTGTAAATAAGGGTTCAGGTGCGGGTGAGCCACAATGCCCACCCGCACCGCGAAACATCAGGTTAGTTAACCTTAGTCGGACAGTATAAGACTGCCAGGTTACTCATGACAAAACAGCTAAAGCCTAAGGCTAAACTATTGTTGCACCGCTACATACTGCCCTAAAGTCGACAAAAACGCACCGTTATTATTGAGCATAGAGAGATAGCGATGCCCTTAAATAGTTTACCTTAGTGCTGCGGCAGATTAATTATACCGCAACGTAACTAACATCAAACCGCTTTAATGTCGATTGCCTCACCCTGCATGCGCTTACGCAGGGTGCGTTTAGTACGATCAATCACGTCACCCGCCAGTTGACCGCAGGCCGCATCAATATCATCACCGCGGGTCTTACGCACAATAGTGGTGAAGCCGTAACCCATCAACACTTTGGAGAAACGGTCAATTCGACTGTTTGAACTACGTCCATACGGTGCGCCAGGGAACGGGTTCCACGGAATCAGGTTAATCTTGCACGGTGTATCTTTCAGCAATTCAGCCAGTTGATGCGCATGTTCGGTGCCGTCGTTAACATGATCGAGCATGACATACTCAATCGTGACACGCCCCTGGTTCGCGTTGGATTTCTCCAGATAGCGACGAACCGCACTCAGGAACGTTTCGATATTGTACTTTTTGTTGATAGGAACGATTTCATCACGAATTTCATCGTTCGGCGCATGCAGGGAAATCGCCAGCGCGACGTCAATCATATCACCCAGTTTGTCCAGAGCGGGTACAACACCGGAAGTGGACAGCGTAACGCGACGTTTTGATAAACCGAACCCGAAATCATCCAGCATGATTTCCATGGCGGGAACGACGTTGGTCAGGTTGAGTAAGGGTTCACCCATCCCCATCATCACCACATTGGTGATAGGACGTTGCCCGGTGATTTTCGCGGCACCAACGATCTTCGCCGCCCGCCACACCTGGCCGATAATTTCCGACACACGCAGGTTACGGTTAAAGCCTTGCTGCGCGGTTGAGCAGAATTTACACTCCAGCGCACACCCCACCTGTGATGAGACACACAGTGTGGCGCGATCGTCTTCCGGGATGTAGACCGTTTCAACACGCTGATCGCCAACCGCAATTGCCCATTTGATGGTGCCGTCAGAGGAACGCTGCTCTTCAACCACCTCTGGCGCACGGATTTCCGCCACCTCTTTCAGCTTACCACGCAATACCTTGTTGATATCGGTCATATCATCAAAGTCATCGCTGCAGTAGTGGTACATCCACTTCATCACCTGGTCGGCGCGGAAGGGCTTTTCACCTAATTCTTTAAAAAACTCGCGCATCTGCTGGCGGTTGAGATCCAACAGATTAATTTTACTCTCTTTATTAGGAACTACCGGGGTGGTGCTTTCAGACGTGACAATTTGTTCAGACATAATCTATTCCGGCCTCGTTATTACACGTTATGGCCCCTGGAGGGTTGAAAAAGAAACGCCCCGGTGAGCGGTGCTCGTCCGGGGGCGCTGCATTGTACAAATTCTATCGCAAGGATGCCACGCTTGCGCGAGACATTAGCGAAAATAATGTGTAAAAGCCTGCTCGATTAGCGAGTACGCGGGCAAACTTCGCCTTCGCCAAAGAAATAGGCGATTTCACGCGCGGCAGACTCTGCGGAATCAGATCCGTGGGTGCCGTTTTCGGTGAAGCTGTCAGCGTAGTCAGCACGCAGGGTTCCCGCCAGCGCGTTAGCCGGGTTAGTTGCGCCCAGCAGGTCGCGATGACGCTGAACGGCATTTTCGCTTTCCAGTACGGAAACGACAATCGGACCTGAGGTCATGAACTCTACCAGGCCATCGAAGAAAGGTTTACCGTCGTGCTCTGCATAGAATCCGCGCGCCTGTTCAACAGTCAGGTGCAGCATTTTGGTACCGACAATTTTAAACCCTGCTGCTTCAAAGCGCGCAAAGATGTTGCCAATAACGTTTTTTGCCACCGCGTTTGGTTTGATGATGGAAAAAGTACGTTCAATAGCCATGATTACCTCTGAATATGTTTTGTTGTTGTCTACCCATTAGGGTTTATGTAGGCATGTACGACCTGGCGCGGATTATAATGACCCTCCAGCCAGTTGACCATTGACGAAGGTAACATTTTTTTAAAATAAAACGAGCGTTAGCAACAAATCAACTCCGCCGGGTCTTTTGTACGGCTATTGAAAGGTAAATTTTACTGTCGCTACCTGCCCTGCATCATCCATCACCAGGAGCTGATATTCCCCCTTTTTCGCAATGCGTAACGTGATATTCCGCCCACGCTCTGGCAGTCGTTCACCATTTAAAAACCACCAGCGCTCTTCTGTTCCACCACGGGTTTGGATCGGTAAAGAGGCTTCTGGCGCGCCGGGTAATCGCCTCAGAATCGCGCCGTCGCGAACCCCTGTTAGCTGAAGGGGTAAAAGCGCCCCTAGCCCCAACGGTGGACAGGTGGTTGAAACGGGTGGAAGCCGCGATGCGCGGCGTTCGGAGGCAGGAAGCCAGGGTTCAAGCGGTAAAGGCCATACAATCAGCGTTTGCTCGTGTGCCTGCGGACAGTCAGCCGCGACACGTTTTCCCGAGTCATCCAGCCAGACCGGGAAACGGATGCCGTTAATCCCTTCCTGTTCAGGTAATAACAGTGTTGGCGGCTGGCTACCTTCCAGAAGCCACGTGGCCAGTCGGCGACGGCAGTTTGGTTCTCCTGCGGGAAGGGATTGTCCTCCAGGCCAACAAATCACGCCCTGACTGACCGAGGGTGGGCGAGGATCTTCCGGCTGAATCATCGTTCGCGCCTGCAAAATATTGTTCACCTGATTCAGTAACGGAATGGCGCTTGCGAATCCAAACTGTCCCACAACGGGCGTGCCGTCCGGTCTGCCCGTCCAGATCCCAATGACATAGCGCGCGTTAATGCCAATTGCCCATGCATCGCGATAGCCATAGCTGGTGCCGGTTTTCCAGGCCAGCGGCGCAATCCTCGGCAGCGTATTATCTGGTAAAGGCTGGGCTTCATCGGCCATGATTCGCCGGATAATCCACGCCGCACCCGGCGACATCAGCGGACGTTCTTGTAACGGGGAGTCAGGCTGAAGCCGAAGCGCGCCGGCTTTACCATGACGCGCAAAGGCGCTCCACGCCGCCGTCATCTCATCCAGTTTCGCCCCTGCGCCCCCCAGAATCAGCGAAAGATTGGGGGCTGCTCCAGCGGGTAAATACAACGGCAACCCCGCATTGCGGAGTTTGGCGGCAAAACGTTTTGGACCATACGCTTCCAGCACTTGTACAGCGGGCAAATTCAACGAACTCACCAACGCCTCGCTCATGCTGACCGGGCCATGAAATCCGCTGTCAAAATTCCCCGGACGATAATCACCGGTACGGCGCGGTACGTCCTGTAATAATGACGCCGGATGAATCAGTCCTTCATCCAGTGCCAGACCGTAAACAAACGGTTTGAGCAGCGATCCCGGCGATCGGATCGCATTGACCATATTGACATGACCAAAGCGACTGTCGTCGTTCATATCCACCGATCCCACCCAGCCGCGTACGCTCATATCCGTATGATCAAGAACGATCATCGCCAGTGAACTGCGGGCAGGTAGCCTGCTTTTCCAGGTCTGCGCGAGCTCTTCCAGTTGATACTGTAATCCCGCATCCAGTGTGGTGACGATTTTGTCGCTTGTGCTTTTTCCGAGCATCATACGTGAGAAGAGCGGTGCCAACTGCGGCATTTTCCGGGGCGACAGCCAGACCGGTTCTTCACGAGCTTCCTGCACGATTTTTGCTGACCATATGCCCTGAGTTGCCATCCGTTCCAGCACTTTATTTCGCGCCGCTTGCGCGCGATCCGGCCAGCGATCGGGACGCAAACGACTGGGTGCCTGCGGTAATACAGACAGCAGAGCCGCTTCTGAGTAGCTCAGTTGTCCTGGCGGTTTGCCGAGATAGGCCCAGCTTGCTGCGCCAATGCCTTGCAGCGTTCCGCCAAAGGGCGCCCGGTTAAGATACAACGTCAAAATATCGTGTTTGGAAAGATGCCATTCAAGCTGAAGCGCGCGCCAAAGCTGGCGAAACTTGCCGCCGAATGTGCGCGGATGGGGATCAAGTAATCTGGCGACCTGCATGGTGAGCGTACTGCCGCCAGACACCACGCGCCCGGAAGAGAGATCCTGCCAGGCGGCGCGCATTACCGAAAACGGATTTACCCCTGGATGCTTCCAGAACCAGCGATCTTCATAATTGATGAGCGCTTCCAGATATCGGGGCGACACTTCTTCGGGAGTCACCGGATAACGCCAGATACCGTCCGCATCAGCAAAACGCCAAAGTGGTACGCCGTCATGCGCCACCACCACCCGTGCAGGACTCACCTCCCTGAGCGGCAGCGGCCAGATTTTATCTGCCCCCCATGCCAAAAAGAGAATGAGAAGGGGGGCGGCTATTAATCCAGTCCAGCAGCCGCGTTTTCCTCGAAAGCCTCTCATTTACGGTGTGACAATCATGAGTCCTTCGGTTGCTCCGGTCGCCCGCCACTGCGGAACATACATTGATTCCACCTGTGGAACCGGAACCTGATACGTTCCCGGCGTCACCGCTCGCGCGAGGTAGACCAGCGTCACCGGTTGTCCTTCATTTACCGCGACAGCGGCAACAAAGCGGTCGTCTCTGAATTCCATATGCTGGATGTCCGCCTGCTGCATCTGGCTCAACAGATTCTGCACCGCACTGCCACTGTCCTGCAGACTGGCGCTACCGTTCGCCAGATTCTGGTTTTCCAGTTCAAATCCGGCAGGTAATAAATCCACGACCAGAGCATCGGGGACATTCTGGCTGGCAGTCACCGCCAACGACACCAGCACCAGTTCGCCGCTACGCAGAGAGGAGAGCGATTTACGTTGCCCATCGGTCCCCAGGATCTGGCGTTCAATTTGCAGAACGTGACTTGTCGACGCAGGGGCTGAATTCGGATAGCCGCTACTGTCCAGACGCAACCACAGCGGTTGATTGCCGCTGTTGGTGACAGTAAGCGCTGATAACTGGTCAGCGTCAAGATTACGCGTTTGCGCGTTGGCGCCCGTAAGCGGCTGTTCTGAAAGCGAAGTCTGCGCCTGCCAGTTCCCCGGTAAATCCTGTAAGGTTCTCGCCGCAAGGAACAGGGCATTACTTTCCTGGGTGGAGAGCCAGCGCTGGCCGAATGCCTGTTCAGACAACGTGTTCAGCAAGGTATTTTGCACATCGGGTTTGAGTTTATTTTCCTCCAGCAGCGACAACATCAGCGCATTATCGCGCAGCGAACTGCCGTAATCCGCCATCCACTGCTGTGTATCGCGTCGCGGTGTATTGAGGGCCAATGTCAACGCCTGTTCACTGCGAGTGGCATCACCCATGTTTTTCAGCGCAATACCCAATTGCAGCAAGGGTAAACCTGATGCAGCCTGAGCACGACGCTCCCAGATCTCGCGCAACGCACCCAAAGGCGCTTTTTGCTGGCGGGCCAGCACCAGCGCGGCGTAAGCCTGAACAGCAAATTTGCTGGCCGGGGTATCGTCGCTATAACGGATCGACATCATGCCCGGGTCCTGCAGATAACGAAGCAGGCGTTCATTGCCACTGTTAACTGCCTCCGCTGGCACGCTGTACCCTTGTTCGCCAGCACGCACCAGGAAATCCATCGCATAGGCCGTCAGCCAGTACTCTTCCGGACCGTTTTTATCCCATAACGCAAAACCGCCGTTATCGCGCTGCATCTGCAACAGACGAGAAATACCGATATCGACCGCCGCACGACGTTTTTCATCGCTATCGCCGGCAATATCCAGCGCCTTCAACTGCGCCGCATTGGTATACAGTGAAGGGAACAACCCGCTGGCGGTCTGCTCAAGACACCCATACGGATACGCTTTCAACTCACGAATATAACGCGCCAGATTCAGCGGCGGTTTGCCGCTTAACAGCAATTGCCCCTGCAGCGTAACCGGAGAGAAATTCTCCAGATTCTGCGCAGGCGCTTGCCAGGTTTCTCCTGGTTGCAGGGTGATACCGCTGTTTACCGTCTGGGCCGGCCAGGCAGGGCGTACCCCAATCTTCCACTGTTTATTCTGCGCGGCAATGGTTTCACCCGGCAGGTTCACTCCGTTGATGGTTGCCTGTAATTCGCCATCGCCAAAACCCTCAAGAGCACGCACGGGAATAAACAATGTGGTCCTGACTCCCGGCGCCAAATTGACGGGCTCAGGCGGTTGGCTCACCAATTCGAGTAATCCGCTGGCGTTAAGCGTGATATTGAGCGTTTGCGGTTTGTCTGTCAGGTTCGTGATATCCAGCGTCAGGCGTGAGGTATCGCCAGCAGCCATAAAGCGCGGGGTATTCAGCTCCGCAATAACCGGTGCCGCAACCACGACTTTGCTTTCACTGCTGCCAAAATTTCCGGCAGTCCACGCCTGCGCCATCACCCGCAGTTCACCATTAAAATCACCAATAGGCAGAGTTACCGTGCCTTCACCCTGTTCATTGAGCGTGACCGGCAATGCCTGCTGCGCCACAATGTTCACATGGTTGACCGGTGGTTTACCGCCACGTTTGAGTGCATCACCATCCCCACCAAAGCGAAGCGCCGCCAGACGCCCCTGACCTTCAATCACCTGACCGTAAATATCATAGATATCTGCGCCATAGCGTTTTTGCCCGAAGAACGCCTGCCACGGATCCGGCGTCACGTAATCCGTAATATTCAGCACCCCGCTGTCCACGGCAGACACCAGCACATTGATCTGTTTTGGCGTTTCGCCCTGTTTGACGCTCGCTTTCACTTTCACAGTCAGCGGTTGATTGGGGCGCATTTTGGCTGGCGTGTCCAGGCTCAGATCCAGACGGCGGGCTTCATCCCCTAACGGCAGATGTAATAACCCGACAGCGCGTTTCGGCGTGGCTGAGCGTGATTTATCACCAGGACGCACCACCAGCGCACTCAGGTATATATCGTGACGATTCCATGTTTTATCCACCGGAATCGCCAGTTCAAGCCCCCCCGCAGGGACATCAATTTCTTTCCACCACAGCGGACCGTCGCTCGATTCCACCATCGCGTACCCTTTGCCCGCAGCAGGCGCAGCAATATGTAATTTGAGGGTGTCGCCAGGACGATAGATTGGTTTATCGAGTTTTAGCGTGACACGATCCGGACGGGCAGCGCCGCTGCCATCGCTGTTATCCTGCCAGCTGTATCCAGCCCAGAATCTGACGCTACTGACCACGTCGTTTGGCGCTTTCACCTCCAGACGGTATGACCCCCAATCAACGGGGAAACTGACTTTACCGGTTTCATCCGCGTTAAGATCGAGAGACTGCTCCCCTTCCACCAAATCTTTTTGATCAAACTGTGATTCCCAGCCTTCGCTTTCTGACCAGTTCCAGTAGTAATCACGTCGCTCGCGAATCAAACGAACCTGTAATCCTGAAACCGCTTTTTTTACGCCTTGCGCATCGGCGTAGACAATGTCAAAGGCCGCATTGCTGCCTTCGTCCACAATGGGCTGATTCACCGTAGTGTCCGTGCGGTAGTCATAGACGGCTTTCGCGGCGAATTGTGGACGAATACCAGGTAATGTTTCCGCCGGCCAGATAGCCTGTTCAACACGGCGCGTCACCGGGCGTCCTCCCGACTCGAGCAAGCTTGCCTGTAGGATCACCTGCAACGGTGAGTGTGCCTCTTGCCACTGGCTCGTCGTCGTCACCTCGCCGCGGCCTGTATCATCCAGCGTAAGCTGAACTTCATCGAGACTGCGGGAGAGATTCTCTTCTGCAATATTGCCAAACTGGAATCCCGGCAGCGCCGGTACTGCCTCTCGCAGCGGGCGTAAAAACAGTTGCCCTTGCAACGCATTACCGTTTGCCGGTGCACCATACAGGTAATAGCCGACGACAGAGAATTTCACCTCATCGGCAGGAGCTACCGGTGTTTTTTGTGCCGTCAGGTTAAGCGCCATCCGCTCGGGCATAAAGTCTTCAACGTGGAAATCCCACATCCGCGACTGGTTATCGCCTGTGTTCGCACGGATATGCCACATGCCCGTCGCCGCGCCGCTGTCCAGCGGGTACGTAAAGCGGTACACGCCGTTTTCCGGCTGGCTCACTACCGTACGCAACACCTGACCATCCGGTTTCACCACCTCCAGTTTGACGGGCTGATCGGGCAACGCGTTGCCGTCGCTGTCACGCAGTAACCCATTGAGGATCACCGTTTCGCCAGGACGATAGAGATCGCGGGGTCCAAACATAAAGAACTGTTTGCTATAACCGGGTGCGCCCGCAATATTAAATTCAGCCAGATCCAGAGCGGGCAATTTCAAATCCAGCAGTGTGGTTTGCCCGTCTTTTCTCGCCAGCAATAACGCCGCGTTTTTGTCCGTCTCCAGTTGGACATGTCCCTGCGCATCACTGGTCGCTTGCGCCAGCGTTTGCCCCTTATCATTGAGTAAAGCGACCTCAATGCCCTGTTGCGCGGCGCCGTTCCCCAGGCTTTGCGTAAAAACATCAAGACGGTTGTGATAACGGTGCGCAGAAACACCGATGTCGCTGAGCGTAAACAGCGTAGCGGCATTGCTGTAGTTATAATGTCCTGCCTGATTCATCACCGCCACATAGACCCCAGCCTGCTGCAATGGCTTGATCTCGCTTAACGGTAGGAGGAGTTTTTCGCGGGTATTACGGGCAGGATTCAAATCGAAGCGGCCGGTATAGACCAAATCCGACATTTTCAGCAGATTGTCAGATTCCCAGTTTGAGACTGAATTCCGGTACTCCCACTGGCTGACAAATGCCGCCAGCGACTCGGGTTTTACCCGAAAGAAATTAACATCCACATTGTTCACATTGAGCGCCATCACCGGCAAGCCTTCAACCACTTTTCCCGGCAGCAACGAGCCGCGACTGGCGAATCCCACACTCGGTTGAATATCCCGCGTCGTGATGGTTTTTTCATAATCGCTGCCAAACGTGGCTTTATTCAATGCCTTGACATCGCGCTCAACCGTCACGACCAGATCCCGATTTGGCTCAAGATGCCGTAAACGCAATTCCTTCAGATTTGGCGCAAGCTCCCAGGCACCATCAATCTTACCGTTTTTTTTATCAACCACATGGATAGTACGGGAAAAATCTTGTTCAGGATCTAACGGGATCGAGAATGTGAGTACCAAAGCGGCAGCGCCTTCCAACTGGACTTCCGATGCATCCAGCAGCGTTAGCGCTTTCCCCTGGCTTTGCTGAGCCAGTTTCTGTAATTGCGCGGGATCTTTCACCACTGCCGCCTGTTGTGCAGGGGCGGCATTGTCAGATTTTGCCGCCTGAGGCGCTGGAGGGGTATTTTTTGCCGCTGTCGTTGCGTCGTCGCTGTTATCGCATCCAGCCAGCGCCGCCAGCAGCATACAGACTGCTACACGTAAGTGTTTCATCGTTCATCCCTGGCCACTCAGGCCCGTTGCCACTGTTGATAAGATATTATGCGTGATATTTCCAGTTGTGTACGTCCGTATCAATATGATGAATTCTGATTTTTTAGTGAGAAATGTGGCTCCGCCTGATAAATCAGCCTCTTTTACTTGTTCCTTTACGGCAAACGGCCGACAATTTGCCAAAGAACTGGTAAAAATGGAGACGCCTATGACTACCCCCTGGTTTGTTGCAGCCGACTGGCTTGCAGAACATATCGACGACCCGGAAATACAAATCATTGACGCCCGCATGGCCCCCCCAGGACAAGAAGACCGTGACGTTGCAGACGAATACCATACAGGGCACATCCCCGGGGCTGTTTTTTTTGATATCGAAGCGCTCTCCGACCACACCTCGCCATTACCGCACATGATGCCCCGCCCGGAGGCTTTCGCCGTCGCGATGCGCGAACTGGGTGTCTTTCAGGATAAACATCTGGTGATCTATGACGATGGCAACCTCTTCTCTGCCCCGCGTGCGTGGTGGATGCTCCGCACCTTCGGGGTCGAAAAGATCTCGATTCTTGCCGGTGGACTGGCAGGCTGGCAGCGTGAAAAACGGCCATTAGAGGAAGGGGAAGCCACACCGGGTGAAGGGGAGTTTGATGTTAAATTCACCCCAGAGTCGGTTGTGCGTGTGACCGATGTCTTGCTGGCCAGTCACGAAAAAACGGCGCAGATTGTTGATGCCCGTCCGGCAGCGCGATTCAATGCAGAAGTCGACGAACCACGCCCGGGTCTGAGACGCGGTCACGTTCCTGGTGCCCTAAATGTACCGTGGAGTGAGCTGGTCCGTGATGGCGCGTTAAAAACAGCTGACGAGCTGGATACTATTTTCTTCAGCCACGGGGTCAGTTTTGACAGACCGATCATCGCAAGCTGCGGTTCAGGTGTCACGGCAGCCGTCGTGGTTCTGGCGTTGACGACGCTCGGCGTGCAGAACATTGCACTGTATGACGGCGCATGGAGTGAATGGGGCGCACGCGCCGATTTACCGGTAGAACCTGCTTAATGAGAGCAATGCCGGATAGCGCTAAACGCTTATCCGGCTTACAGATTTGCACCTTGTAGGCCTGATAAGCGCAGCGCCATCAGGCTTTTTCAGATAATCCGATTCTGTTTAAAATCGCGCAAGAACCCGCCCCAGCGGCGCTCGTAGAACGGCGCAATGTGCTCGGAAATAAAGTGGCTAATTCCCTTCTCGCCTTTCACCACCTGGCAGATATCAATCGGTTCATCGCCTGACAATGTGTCGGTCGCCACGCTGCCCGCTGCCTGAATAATCTCCTCAATATCACCATCCGCCTCGATACCAATCAGCAGGTTGGGTTGTGCCTCCGCGCTATCTTTGATCGAACAAAGGAACGCTCTTTTTACCGGTTTAATGGTTTTAAACAGCGTCGTCAGCGAATCAATCATCTGTGCTGGCGGTTCCGCCACTTCGGAGAGGATCAACGATTCGCCGCCTTCCAGGACTTCCTGGGTACTCAGTGGATTGCCTTCTTCGCCGATCAAATGACTAATTTCACGCGGCATAAATTCTTTGCCCGTCGGCAGTTTGGCATTGAGAAAAAGCGTCTCGCCCAGCGTCATTTCAAATAAAGTCCGCACCGGCATCACCACAAATGCCTGCTCCTCTTCCACGGCTTGCTGCAAGGCTTCAAGCGAAGTGAAAAACGGGATGACCGTCGTGCCGTCTTCTTTTTCCCAGTGCTGCAGGTCCAGCGCGCTGTCTTCAACAATCGCTTCGCCTTCAGCGGCGGTACCCGGAACCCAGACAGTCGACTCCAGTAAAGTACGGAAAAATGCCGGACGATGCGCGGGCTCAGTGGCCGCCTTCTCCAGCAGGGTTTCTAATTCGTTTTTTGTTTCAGACATAGAGATCACAAATTATATATGGATTGTAGGCCTGATAAGACGCACTGTGTCGCCATCAGGCAAAATGCCGGGTGGCGCTTCGCTTACCCGGCCTACAAAAACACTTTTCAGGCAGTCAGTAGATTAGCAATCGTGCGGACACCCAGCCCTGTCGCCCCTGCGGACCACTGCTCTACCGGTGCCTTGCGGTAGGTTGCGGAGCAGTCGATATGCAGCCAACCTTGCTGGTAGTTTTCCACAAAATGCGACAGGAACCCCGCCGCCGTACTCGCCCCTGCCGGGTACGCCGCACTGGCCGTGTTGTTCAGTTCCGCAAAGTTAGACGGTAATTGGTTACGATGGAACTCGGCCAGCGGCAAGCGCCAGAACGGTTCGTTTTCTGCTGTCGCGCTCGCCAGCAAACGCCCCGCCAGTTGATCATCAAAGCTGAACAGCGCGTGATAGTCATTACCCAGCGCGGTTTTCGCCGCTCCCGTGAGCGTCGCGGCATCAATGATCAGCTCCGGTTTTTGCGCACAGGCATCAATCAGCCCATCAGCCAGAACCAAACGCCCTTCTGCGTCCGTGTTCATGATTTCAACATTTTTGCCGTTGCGGTAGCGAATAATGTCGCCCAGTTTGAACGCATTGCCGCTAATCAGGTTATCTGCACAGCACAGGTAGAGCTTCACACGTTTGTTCAGACCACGGGTAATAGCAAACGCCAGCGCGCCAGTCACCGTTGCCGCACCGCCCATATCGGACTTCATCGAGTCCATAAACGCGCTTTGTTTGATGCTGTAACCACCGGAATCAAATGTGATCCCTTTGCCGACCAGGCAAGCATACACTGGCGCTTCTTTGTTGCCCGTCGGATTGTAATCCAGCGCCAATAAAACCGGCGGACGTTCGGAACCACGCCCCACCGTGTGCAAGCCCATATAGTTCTGATCGCGCAGATCTTCACCTTTAGTGATGCGATAAGAGACGTGGTCGCACGCCACGCTGCACAGCAGATCCACAGCACGCTGCGCCAGTTGTTCCGGCCCAAGTTCTTCTGCTGGTGCGTTAATGGTATCGCGCACCCAGTCGATAATGGTCAGACGGTTATTCAACTCCTGACGTTGCGCGTCCTCCAGATCTGGCCATTCAACTTTACGACTGCCTTTCGGCGCTTTGTAGCCCTGCCAGAATGCCCAGCAGCGATCCGCATCCCAGCCTTCTCCGGTCAACTGCACATGTTTGATACTCAGGCCGTCAATTTTACGCGCCGCACGCTGGATTACAGCGAGATCGTCTTTCCCGTTGAGATGCAGGGTAATGCCTTCATTGTTGATGCTGTATGTCGCTTTTTCTCCCCAGCGAGCGTCAGCAGGTTGCGTGGAAAGCGTAATTTTCATGGCTTCTGTCATTGTTATTTTCCTTGTTCGCACATACAGAAAAACGGGCCACCCGTGGGCAGCCCGTTTACTTATTCAGCTTCGTCCAGCCAGATCAGCAGGATGGCTTCAAGAATTTTTTCGTTTGATGCCTGCGGGTCATCATCGAAATCTTCCAGCTCGCAGATCCATTGATGCAGGTCGGTGAAACGAACAGTCTTTGGGTCAAGATCGGGGAAGGCATCATACAGCGCTTCGCCAATCTCGCGGCTATCAGTCCACTTCAATCCCATACTACCCCCTGTTAATGCTCACGCGCATGGTTGATTGTGTAACGTGGGATTTCGACCACTAAATCTTCGTCAGCGACGCGCGCCTGGCACCCTAAACGACTCTCCGGCTCCAGTCCCCAGGCCTTATCCAGCATGTCGTCTTCGTCTTCCGAGCTTTCGGCCAGGGAGTCGAAACCTTCACGTACGATGCAGTGGCAGGTCGTGCAGGCACAGGATTTTTCACAGGCGTGCTCAATCTCGATACCGTTGCGCAGGGCAACATCAAGAATGGTTTCTCCGCTATCGGCTTCCAGAACTGCGCCATCGGGACAGAGATCCTGATGAGGCAGAATAACAATCTTTGGCATATTAAACCTCGTCCACGGATTGGCCTTTCAGCGCGCTACGGACCGACTGGTCCATACGGCGAGCGGCGAATTCCTGGGTTTGTTTGTCTACGTTTTTGATGGCTTGTTCTATGGCGTCAACATCATCGCCCTGCGCAACCTCGCGTAAGTGCGTGGCGGCATCGTCGATAACCTGACGCTCTGCGGCGCTGAGCAGCGCGGCATCCGCAATGAGCGCACTGGTCAAGCTTTCCAGCACGCGTGCAGCTTCGACTTTTTGCTCTGCCAGCATACGGGCTTTTACATCCTGCTCGGCAAAGCTCATGGAGTCCTGGATCATGGAGGCGATTTCGCTGTCCGTCAGGCCGTATGAAGGCTTAACCTGAATAGACGACTCGACGCCAGTGGATTTCTCCATCGCGGTGACGCTCAGCAGACCGTCAGCATCAACCTGGAAAGTCACGCGAATATGCGCTCCACCCGCAGGCAGCGCCGGGATCCCCCGTAACGCAAAGCGTGCCAGCGAACGGCAATCCTGCACCAGTTCACGTTCACCCTGCATCACGTGGATAGACATAGCGGTCTGACCGTCTTTAAAGGTGGTGAAGTCCTGCGCGCGCGCCACCGGAATCGTGGTGTTGCGAGGGATCACTTTTTCCACCAGGCCGCCCATGGTTTCCAGCCCCAGCGACAGCGGAATCACATCCAGCAGCAGCATTTCGCTGTCCGGCTTGTTGCCGACCAAAATATCGGCCTGAATTGCAGCGCCGATGGCGACCACTTTATCCGGGTCGATAGAGGTCAGCGGCGGACGACCAAAGAATTCACCAACGCGCTCACGCACCAGCGGTACACGGGTGGAGCCTCCGACCATCACCACTTCCAGCACCTCCTGCGCCTCAACACCGGCATCTTTCAATGCGCGACGGCAGGCCAGCAGGGTGCGCTTGACCAGCGCGGAAATGAGTTCGTTAAACTGTTCGCGGGTAATATCACCCTGCCATCCCGCCACCTTCACGGTGACGACATCGGCATCGCTGAGCGCGATTTTTGCTGCAATCGCCGCATCCAGCAACTCACGCTGTACACGGTTATCACTACGGTCGGCAACACCGGCTTGCTCGCGAATGTAGTCCGCCAGCAGGTGGTCGAAGTCATCGCCGCCCAGTGCAGAATCACCGCCGGTCGCCAGCACTTCGAACACGCCGCGACTCAGGCGCAAAATCGAAATATCAAACGTGCCACCGCCCAGATCATAAACCGCGATGACACCTTCTTTGCCTGAATCCAGACCGTAGGCAATTGCCGCCGCCGTCGGTTCGTTAAGCAGGCGCAGCACATGCAGGCCAGCCAGACGCGCTGCGTCCTTGGTGCCCTGACGCTGTGCGTCATCGAAATACGCCGGAACCGTGATGACAACGCCGTCCAGTTCGCCGGAAAGCGATTCGGTTGCCCGCGCCGCCAGCGCTTTCAGGATGTCGGCAGAGACACGTATCGGATTCAACAATCCTGCCGCAGTGTCAATCATCGGCAGGCCGTTTTCACTTGCCTGAAATTGATATGGCAAGTGCGGGTAACGCGCATGAATGTCTGCCAGAGAACGGCCCATCATACGTTTAACCGAGCTTATCGTGTTGGCGGTATCCAGCGCGGCATTGGCGCGAGCGTCGTAACCGACCGTGTGGCCCTGTTGCTGATAGTGAACCACTGACGGCAACAGGTGACGGCCTTCGTGATCGGCCAGCGTTTCCGCCTGCCCACTGCGCACGGTCGCCACTAAAGAGTTGGTGGTGCCTAAGTCGATGCCGGCCGCCAAACGACGCTGGTGCGGCGCTGCACTCAGACCAGGCTCACTAATTTGTAATAAGGCCATATTCGCTTCCGAAAATTAAAAATCGAGCAGCTTTTCTTCGAGTTGTTCTGCTGAGCTTTGCAGTTTATCGAGAAAACGCAGTTTACGCACGGTGTCTGCCGCCCTATCCCACGTCTCATTATCTAACTGTTCCACCATCTGCTGACGGCGGGTTTCAAACATCGTTTTCACACGCTTGATAAAACCTTCCAGCCGCGCTTCATCTTTCGTCTGTTCAATCTCATCAAGCTCTTCACGCAGTTCGAGTTGTTCCATCAGGAACGCGGTATCGCGCACGGTGTGCTGCTCGCTGGTAAGATCGAAACCGTGCAGTGACAACAGGTATTCAGCACGCATCAAAGGATGGCGCAATGTTTGCCAGGCCTGATTGATGTTGGCGGAGTGTTGTACGGCAGCGAGTTGCTCCGCCTGCGTACCGCTGGCGAATTTATCAGGATGATACTGACGTTGAAGATCCTGAAAACGAAGGCTCAGCGCCTGAATATCGAGTTGATATTGCGCTGGCAAGCCAAAGAGGGTGAAGTAGTCCATAACATTCTCAGGGCAGCGATTCTCTTTCACAGAGAGTCCAGGTAAAACAAACCCCACGCGCAGGCGACCACGGTGGGGTTATCGGTAAGCGCGTTACACGTGGAAGCTTTCGCCGCATCCACACTCGTCTTTTACGTTCGGGTTAGTGAATTTAAACCCTTCGTTCAGACCTTCTTTCACGAAGTCCAGTTGCGTACCGTCCAGAAATTGCAGGCTCTTGCCGTCGACCACTACTTTTACGCCTTTGTCTTCAAACACGGTGTCTTCAGCCGCCGGTTCATCGACAAATTCCAGTACATAAGCCATACCCGAGCAGCCAGAGGTTCTCACGCCCAGACGCAGACCAAACCCTTTACCGCGGTTGGCCAGAAAGGTATTAACGCGCGCTGCTGCACTGTCGCTAAGTGTAATCGACATAACAAAACCTCAACTCTTTTTATTTTGCTTCACGTTTGCTTTTGTAGTCCGCAATGGCGGCTTTAATTGCGTCTTCTGCCAGGATGGAACAGTGAATTTTCACTGGCGGCAGTTCAAGCTCGTCTGCGATGTCTGTGTTTTTAATCGCCTGTGCTTCGTCCAGCGATTTCCCTTTTACCCATTCGGTGACCAGGGAGCTGGAGGCAATAGCGGAACCACAGCCGTAAGTCTTGAAACGCGCGTCTTCAATGATACCTTCATTGTTGACTTTAATCTGCAACTTCATCACGTCGCCACAGGCCGGTGCACCCACCATACCGCTGCCCACGTTCTCGTCGCTATTGTCAAAAGAACCCACGTTACGTGGATTCTCGTAATGATCGATTACTTTTTCGCTATAAGCCATGATGAATTCTCCTTATCGGTACCGATTAATGATGTGACCATTCGATGCTGTTCAGATCCACGCCCTGCTTGAACATGTCCCACAGCGGAGAAAGTTCACGCAGACGACCAATGGATTTACGAACCAGATCGATGGTGTAATCAATTTCTTCTTCGGTAGTAAAACGACCTAAAGAGAAACGGATAGAGCTATGTGCCAGCTCGTCGGTCATCCCCAGCGCACGCAGCACATAGGATGGCTCGAGGCTTGCAGATGTACAGGCGGAACCAGAAGAGACGGCCAAATCTTTCAGCGCCATAATCAGCGATTCGCCTTCAACATAGTTGAAGCTGACGTTAAGAATGTTCGGCGCGCCTTGCTCGAGATCACCGTTCAGGTAAACCTCTTCCATATCTTTCACGCCTTCCCACAGACGGTTACGCAGACTACGCAGACGCGCCATCTCGGTTTCCATCTCTTCTTTCGCGATACGGTAAGCTTCACCCATGCCGACAATCTGGTGAACCGGCAGCGTACCGGAACGCATGCCACGCTCATGACCGCCACCGTGCATCTGTGCTTCGATGCGGATACGCGGTTTACGACGCACGTACAGCGCGCCGATGCCTTTCGGACCGTAGATTTTGTGGCCGGAGAAAGACATCAGGTCCACTTTCAGCTGGCTCAGATCGATAGGCAGTTTGCCGACGCTTTGGGTGGCGTCAACGTGATAGATGATGCCGCGCGCACGGCACATTTCGCCGATCGTCGCGATATCCTGCACCACGCCAATTTCGTTGTTCACGTGCATAATAGAAACGAGGATGGTGTCGTCACGCATCGCCGCTTCCAGTTCTTTCAGGTCGATAATACCGTTGCTCTGCGGCGCCAGGTAGGTCACTTCAAACCCTTCGCGCTCCAGCTGACGACAGGTATCCAGCACGGCTTTGTGTTCAGTTTTGCTGGTGATGATGTGCTTGCCTTTTTTCTGATAAAAGTTGGCTGCACCTTTGATCGCCAGGTTGTCGGATTCGGTCGCGCCGGAGGTGAAAACAATTTCACGCGGGTCGGCACCCACCAGGTCAGCAATCTGATTACGGGCGATATCAACCGCCTCTTCAGCATGCCAGCCAAAACGGTGTGAACGGGAAGCTGGGTTACCAAAGTTTCCGTCCAGAGTCAGACACTGCATCATTTTCTCGGCAACACGCGGATCCACCGGCGTGGTTGCGGAGTAATCGAGATAAATCGGTAATTTCATTGCTCTTAAACTCCGTACATCACTCAATGCAAGGAGTCAGGCAACCGGCTGGATGTACGACCGCGTTAACGGGGTGTGGAACACCCCGGCCTGACTCTGAATTCTTTTTATCTTTACGCTATCTATTTCGGGTTTCAGCACGTTGGCTGCAACCCGAAACAGGACGCGTAGATTAGGCGCGCAACTTCACGTTGATTGCGTCTTGTGTACGAGCACTGCGCGGGGTGTCGTGGGTGTGCTGACGACCAGACACATCCAGCACTTCCTGGTTATTCACCAGTTCGCCCAAGGTAATATTGTTGAGGAAACCGGTCAGACGGTCACTCAAATCACGCCACAGCGCGTGCGTCAGGCACTTATCGCCGCCCTGACAACCGCCTTTGCCCTGACAACGGGTCGCATCAACCGACTCGTCAACAGCGCTGATCACTTCACCTACTGCGATGCTGCCTGCATCTTTGCCCAGCAGATAACCACCGCCAGGTCCACGTACGCTGGAAACCAGACCGTTTTTCCGCAAACGTGAAAACAGCTGTTCCAGATAAGAAAGGGAGATTCCCTGACGTTCAGAAATATCAGCCAACGGTACCGGGCCCGCTTCAGAGTTGAGCGCAACGTCCAACATTGCGGTCACGGCATAGCGCCCTTTAGATGTCAGTCTCATGTCTTACTTAACCTCAAACTCGCCCCTGCCCGGGGTTTTTATTGTAAAATGGGGGTATTGCATAGCAGGGCCAAGTCTGACATTCCTGACTAAATTGGTCAACTATTTACTTGACTGATTTAGTCAGGTATTTAACCTTCAGTGCCATTTTCTGCAACCGGATAGCGCTACGCTTACCCGGCCTGTCGCTCGCACTTACTTTCCTTTATTCTGCTGCTCAATTGACGCCAGAATCCCGCGCAGAATATTTAATTCCTGGCTTTCCGGACGCGCGCGGGTAAACAGACGGCGCAATTTGTTCATCACCTGCCCCGGATGGCCTTCACGAATAAAGCCGGTTGAAAGCAACGTTTGCTCCAGGTGACCATAAAAACGCTCCAGATCGTCCACCAGCGGATACGGCGTCTCTTCGTGTTCCTCTGCGTCGCCGGATTCCTGCGTGGCCAGCCAGGCCATACGCACTTCATAGGCAATGACCTGAACCGCCATGGCGAGGTTAAGCGAGCTGTACTCCGGGTTCGCCGCAATCGCGACATGATAATGACACTTTTGCAGTTCGTCATTGGTCAGGCCGACACGTTCACGCCCAAAAACCAGCGCAACAGGCGCCTTTGCTGCTTCTGCGACACTTTTTAAACCACATTCACGAGGGTCAAGCATCGGCCACGGTAGCGTACGAGAACGCGCACTGGTGCCGACAACCAGACTGCATCCCGCCAGCGCTTCATCGAGCGTGTCAACGATTTGCGCATTGCCAATCACGTCGCTGGCACCTGCCGCCAGGGCGATGGCCTGGGAGTCCGGTTTTACCAACGGATTCACCAGCCACAGATTGGTTAACCCCATGGTTTTCATCGCGCGGGCAACAGAACCCATATTGCCAGTGTGAGAGGTTTCCACCAGTACAATTCGAATATTTTGCAGCATTGTCTTTCTTCAGCTAAAGATTATTCAGCCATATTATCATAAATCGAAGACATATTCCGAACTCGCTGCTATACTCTGCGCCGTTTTCCCGTTCTTTAACATCCAGTGAGAGAGACCGATGCATCCGATGCTGACCATCGCCGTGCGCGCAGCGCGCAAGGCGGGTAATGTAATTGCCAAACACTACGAAACTCCAGACTCTGTAGAAACCAGCCAGAAAGGCAGCAATGATTTTGTGACCAACGTCGATAAAGCCGCCGAAGCGATTATTATCGAAACGATCCGCAAATCTTACCCTCAGCACACCATCATCACCGAAGAAAGCGGTGAACATGTTGGTGAAGATTTGGATGTTCAATGGGTTATCGATCCACTGGATGGCACCACTAACTTCGTAAAACGCCTGCCGCACTTCGCGGTATCCATCGCAGTACGCATTAAAGGCCGTACTGAAGTTGCCGTTGTTTATGACCCAATGCGTAACGAACTGTTCACCGCCACTCGCGGTCAGGGCGCACAGCTGAATGGCTACCGTCTACGCGGCAGCACCGCTCGCGATCTGGACGGCACTATTATCGCTACCGGTTTCCCGTTCAAAGCCAAGCAGCATGCCACTTCTTATATGAATATTCTTGGCAAAATGTATACCGAATGCGCTGACTTCCGTCGCACCGGTTCCGCTGCGCTGGATCTGGCCTATGTCGCCTCCGCTCGCGTTGACGGTTACTTCGAAATCGGCCTCAAGCCGTGGGATTTTGCCGCAGGTGAATTGATTGCCCGTGAAGCAGGCGCGCTGGTGTGCGACTTTACTGGCGGTCATAACTATATGGCAACCGGTAACATCGTTGCAGGTAACCCACGCGTTGTTAAAGCCATGCTGGCGAATATGCGTGATGAACTGAGCGATGCGCTGAAGCGTTAATCTGTTGTTGTGCCGGATAGCGACGCTTACGCGTCTTATCCGGCCTACAATGCATACCGTTCACGTAGACCGGATAAGGCGTCAGCCACTATCCGGTTTTATTTAAAACGGCCTTAATCCCCTTCCTGGCGGCACCGCACTTACCCACATCACCACTGCAGCAACAATGAGCACGGCACCTCCGGCTAATGCCAGCGTCAACCCGCCAACCTGTCGCCATAATACCGGCGTTCTGTTACCGCTCAGCTTGACCGCCAACGTACGAAAACTGTGCACCAGCACAGCCAGAGACGTTATCGTTAAAGACGTGCCTGCCGCCATCGCCAGCGCCGACGCCATTCCCCAGCTAAAAACGCCAATCACTTTGCTGAACAACAACACCATGATGGCGCCAGAACAGGGACGCATCCCCATCGACAGAATAATCATCAGGCGCGCGCGCCAGTCATCCCCGCGCTGTAACTGTTGCGGATGCGGCATATGTTGATGTCCGCAACCACAGTTTTCATGATGCACATGGTGCGGCGTAAACGCGGTAAACACCGGTCTTTGCAGCAGCGTACGGAGTTTCTTTACTGCCCGCCAGCACAGTAAAACGCCCAGCATGCCAACCAACGCATAACTCCCTTTCTCCAGCCAGAAACTGCTCATATGCAGTTGTCGCGCGGGCAGTTGCAGTGCCGTTAGCACCACAACCACCAGCCCAATAGCCACCAATCCCTGTAACAAGGAAGAAGCCAGCGTCAGGCCGATACTGGATTTCAACTTTGAGGGGTGGGTCGCAAGCCAGGTAGTGATCACCACTTTTCCATGCCCCGGTCCCAGAGCATGCAACACGCCGTATGTGAAACTAAACAACAGTAGCGAACCACCTGCCTGTGTCGGGTTCGCCGCCACGGCCTTCAGCAAGACGCTGATCTGCTGGTTTACTTCTCTTTGCCAGAAAATACTTTTCACCATCACCTGTGGCCAGTTTTGCCACAGCCAAAATCCGCCCCCGATTGCCAGTAAGACGAAGAGCGCCAGCGGCCACAATGCCCACCAACGTCGTGGGCGACCACGTGAAAAGGAGATTACTGACATGTCACCGTCACCTTCTGTGCAAACTGCTGGCCCAAATTCATATCCTCCGGCGGGGCATCTTCTTTGTCGAGCGACTGGGCAAAGCTCAGCGTCTCTTCGTTTGGCGTCGGTGTGTGCATCACCCTTTGACACTGCTTGTCCAGCGTCGGCGGCAGCGTCACGTCGCTGTCCTTTTCATAGCTCATGTCGACATAATAACTCGGGTCAAAGGTCGAAAATGTATACGTCTGTCCGTGTAATGGCTGCGGCTGTGCCAGCGGCAACACAAATGTCAGTACGGCCTGATGGCCTTCACGCGCCATCCCATATTCTGTGGGCCGGTTTTTAAACTTCACCTTTTGTCCGCGATGCCAGACCTCGGTGAAATAGTGCTGCCCGAGCACGTTGGCCATCACTTCCGCCGCCAGTTTTTTCCATATCTCCGAACCCGGCCTGGCATTCCCGGCATCATACAGCAGATCGGCAGAGGTGATTTCGTCCATCGTCCAGCGCATTTTCAGCGCCACAAACTGGTCATTTTCGCTAACAATCTGTGTTTGCAGACGAATAAAGCTGTGCGGATGCGCCCCTGCGGTAAAAGAGTAAACTGCCAGAAATATCAACAAAACGCTGCGTTTCACTGCCTGCATCTCTTCCTCACGTTAAAAATTCTGTGATGCTCTTCAGCATTCCTGGTGTAAAGCGCCCTTATCCCCGCTTTCACAGGCAAACTTTAGCTATCCTTATCTGACATACTAACGGGAGGCCAGACGGATGATGCCAACACTCACTACACCATCTGTATTTTCCGGTCCCCAGCGCCGCTGCCAGGTGCTACTGACGCTTTTCCAGCCAGGGCAAAATGCCACTACGGAAACACTCAGCGCGCTCAATGGCGTTGATGATGAGATTGTTCGTGAGGATATCACCGAAACCCGCCTGGAGATCCAGCGCTATCATCAGCTCACCATCACCACTGGTCAAAACGGTCGCTACCGGATTGAAGGTTCAGCGCTCAATCAACGTCTGTGCCTGGTACAGTGGTTACGACGCGGTCTACGGCTGTGTCCGACGTTTGTGACGCAACAGTTTACGCATGCGCTGAAAACCGAGCTTAAACATCGGGGTATCGCGCGCACGTTATATGACGATACGAATCTTCATGCGTTGATCAATCTCTGTTCGCGGCGGTTGCAAAAGCCGTTTGAGTGCCGAGATATCCAGTTTTTGCGGCTGTTTTTGCAGTATTGCCTGCTGCAACACCATGCCGGTATTTCCCCGGAATTTAACCCGATACAGCAACGGTGGGCGCAATCCTGCGCAGAGTATCAACTCGCTCTGGAAATTGGCCGTCACTGGCAACGCCGCGTGATGCAAAATGCACCGCTGAATGAATCACTGTTTATCGCCCTGCTGTTTTCACTGATCCGAATCCCGGACCCCATCCGCGACAACCATCAGCAAGATAGACAGCTGCGTCTGGCCGTCGCCAGACTCGTGTTGCGTTTCAGAGAGATGGGCAATACCCGCTTTCGCGACGAACAAGGATTGCACGATCAACTCTACATCCATCTCGCGCAGGCGCTGCACCGCAGCATGTTCGCTATCGGTATCGATAACACGTTACCTGAAGAGTTCGCAAAGCTTTACCCGCGACTGGTGCGTACCACCCGCGATGCGCTTAGTGGGTTTGAGGCAGAATACAATATACAATTTTCTGAAGAAGAGGCCGGACTGGTCGCGGTGATTTTCGGCGCATGGTTGATGCAGGAAAACGATCTGCACGAAAAGCAAATTGTTCTCCTTACCGGTAATGACAAAAACCGCGAGGAAGACATTGAGCAGCAACTGCGTGAACTCACGCTTTTGCCGCTCAATATTAAACACATGCCCATGTTGGTATTTCAAAAAGAAGCTTCGCTGCGTGGGGTTACGCTGATTGTCACCCCCTACACCACACCGTTACCGCTCTTTTCACCCCCGCTGATTCACGCCGAGCAGGTATTAACGACGCATCAGCAACAGCAGATCCGCCGTATACTCGAATCATAGCGTTGGCGAGCGCGCTGCCACTTTTGGCCGTATGGCTACCGCGGGCAGCGCAACCAGCGCCATCACCCAGAACACACCGCTCCCCAGATGCTGGTAGAGGTATCCGGCAAAGACCGTCATGACGGCGATACTCCCGCCCATCGCCACGGCGGAATAGACAGCCTGCAGACGGATCACTTCGCTACCCTGACGAGCGGCAATGTAGCGCATCGCCGCCAGGTGGCAGACGGTAAAGGTACCGCAGTGCAGGATCTGCACCACAATCAGCCACGGTAACGCGGTGCTCCACCCCATCAAACCCCAGCGCACAACTCCGCAAACGGTGGAAAGCAGTAATAAATCACGGGCGCTAAAACGACGGAACAGCTTATGGCTGAGCGCAAAGATGATGACTTCCGCGACCACACCCAGCGACCATAAATAACCCACTGCCGACGCGGAATACCCCGCCCCTTGCCAGTAAATCGCGCTAAAGCCGTAATACGCGGCATGCGCCCCCTGCAACAAGCTCACACAGGCCAGAAAGCGCCAGCTTTGTGTTATCAACGCGCGCCAGGCCGGCCAGCCTGCGCTCTCCTGATGACGACTTTCCCCTTGCGGTAACACACTTGGGCGCAACAGCATCCCCAACAGCATAGAAGCCAGGCCAAGACTCAGCAGCACGAGAATGGCCTGATAGTCGAACAGACTCACCAGTTTACCGGTCAGCGCGGAGCCAATCACAAACGCAATCGACCCCCACAGTCTGACCCGACCATAGTCCATCGTTATCTGTTTTTGCCAGGTGTTTGCCAGCGCATCCGTCAACGGCACCAGCGGTGAGAAGAAGAGGTTAAAACCGACCATCACGACCATCAGCCACGCAACGTGTGTTCCTGCCCAAAACGCCAGAGCGAAGACCAACGTCAGCAATGCCAACACTCGCAACGCAGAAATCAGACGAGAAGGATCGCTCACGCGAGGGGCAATCAGCAGGCTGCCGAGGAAACGTGCCACCAGTCCTGCGCCCAGCAACAGACCAATCGTTTCAGGCGTTAATCCCAGACCTTTGAGCCAGACGCTCCAGAAGGGTAAAAAAATACCGTAGCTAAAAAAATAGGTGAAATACGCGAGCGCCAGCCAGCGTGTGGAGTGCAAAACCATGATTCCCTCCCGTTAGGAGGCGATAGTCTGGCGATAAACGCACGCTGGCGCAAGTGAGTATTAACAGAGATATAACACGAGCTGTCAGGCTAATCGACGATGATTTGCATGGCGAAATGACAGCTTTCCCCCTGAGCTAAAACCTGCAATCCCGGTTGACCCGCCATATGATGGGCGTTGACCGGATGCGACTGCGGTTCAAGACAAAGAAACTCGCCACCCGACATTCTGAAAAGCATCAGCCACGGAGTTTGCGCTAAAAGCGTGATTTTCATCACATCACGTTGTATCACCGCCTTCCCGCTCCAGCCGGAATACCCCACATTGAGCCAGGCATCCTCTCCAAATTGCGCATAAGCGAAATTCGCAGGCCCGGGGATCTTCTCCTGCCACGCCAACGGCAGATGCTGTTCATCCTCCGGCCAATACCCGCTGGCGGAAAACTGCACAGTGTTTTGCGCATCAAAGACAAAAAACGGATGAAAACCGCAGCCGTAAAGCATCGGACGTTCCCCCAGATGCGTTATCGCCAGCGATGCTTTGAGTGTCGTGTCATCCAGCTGATAGTGAAGTTCCGCCAGGTAGTCATAGCCGCATGCCAGCCGACTTCGCAATCGCAACACACACTTGTCACCAGCAACGGCGACGAGATCCCAGCGTTTCAGCCAACCGTCACCGTGTAGAAAGAAGCGTTCATCCGCGCAATGCTTTGGCAAAACCACCTCATCGCCCTGTAACGTAAAGCGATTACCCGCCACGCGATTAGCGACCGGAAGCATGGGGAACAATGCGCAATCCCCCACCGCCTGCCCTTTGCCCGTCCGCAAAACCGCGTGTTGATGACGTAACGAAAACAGATCCAATAACGTGCCGCCTTGCGGATCAACGCGCATCCTCAGATGCGCGTTTTGAAGCGTGACAGTGCCGTCCATTACTGAGCCCGATGCTGCTGAGAAGAGGAGGCACTTTTTGTGTGTCGCGCCGCCAGTTGTTCTTCCAGTGCTTCCAGCGTTACGCCTTTGGTTTCCGGTACGTTACGCAGGACGTAGACATAGCCCATCGCACAAATCACGCCGTAGAGCAGGAAACTCCCCGCCGCCCCCAACCCGGCATTCAGCAGCGGGAAAGTGTAGGTCAGTAAGAAACAGGCAATCCATAATGCAAGGGTGCCTAATGACATCGCCAGGCCGCGCACACGGTTGGGGAATATTTCCGACAGAAGCACCCAGGTAACGGGCGCCAGCGTCAGGGCATAAATGGCGATTGCCGCCAATACCAGAACGAGGACCGGCCAGCCCATAATGCCTAACCCATATGCCCCGGCGATCAACACATAAATGACCGTCAGACCGGACGCGCCAAACAGCATCAGCTTCCGGCGGCCAATTTTGTCCACCAGCGGCAGCGCGGCGAGGGTAAAGATAAGATTGATTACCCCGGTTGCCACGATCGATTTCAGCGTACTATTGATATCAAACCCGGCGGAGGCAAAAATCTCCTGCGCATAGTTGAAGATCACGTTGATCCCGCACCATTGCTGGAAAACTGCCAGGACCATCCCGATAATCACGATGGGCTTGATCTGTGGCTGTAATAACGTAGACCAGGCCACCTTTTGCGTGTCTTTCTGTAGAGTCTGTTCGATCTCTTTCAGGGTTTGTTCGGCATACTCTGCCGAGCCAATCCGCTGTAGCATTTCGCGGGCGCGCTCGGGTTTGCCTGCTTTAACCAACCACCGCGGTGATTCAGGCACAAAAAACATCAGCACCAGAAACGCCAGCGCAGGCACCAGTTCCGCACCAAACATCCAGCGCCAGCCCATTTGCCCATTCCAGCTTTCGACGATCGCCTGCTGTGTAGCGCCAGCAGCAACGGGTTCGGCAATCATCAGGTTAATTAACTGCGCCGCCAGTACGCCAATGACGATAGTCAGCTGGTTAACCGCCACAAAACGACCACGTTTTTCCGCCGGGCTAACTTCCGCAATATAGAGAGGGCTGAGTGCCGATGCCAGACCAATCCCCACGCCGCCAACAATACGGTAGATAACAAACATGTCGAAGTTGCTGGAAACCGCCGTTCCCCAGGCCGAAGCGCTGAACAGAACAGCCGACAGAATCAGCGGCATTTTTCGTCCAAATTTGTCGGCGCACCACCCGGAGATCAACGCGCCAAAGATGCATCCGACCAGCGCCGAACTCATCGCCCAACCGGATTGTGCTGGATCGGTAATTGAGAACCAGGCTTCATAGAACGGTTTTGCTCCGCCGATAACCACCCAGTCATAGCCAAACAACAGGCCACCGCAGGCGGCGACCAGACAGATAGTCCAGACATAACCAATTTTTAAATGTGTCTGCGTGTTATTCATTATGATTCCTCTCTCAGAGAAACGCAGGGAACAGAGGGGTTCAGGTGGGGCCGCCCCCACCTGGTTAGGGTGTTATTGAAATAGTTGTATGTTTAACGCGTGTTGTAATAGCAGCGCCTTGTCGTGAGATGGATTGAGCGTCTGAAGTGTATTGAGAGCATGCTGACACCCAGCACGATCACCCAATCCAAGAGCGCCTAATGCCGCGATGAACTGGCAATGCTGTTGGTGTTTTTCGCTGGCGGGCGTATCCAGCACTACCAGATCCGGCAGCGACACCGCAAAGAAATCAACGTCCGGGACCGCGTCGCGATGCAAATCAACCCACTGACCGAAGCTATGAAAAAGCGAGTCAGCCGCTGCGTTATCGCCCAGCGCTCTTAGCGCCATCCCTTGCCAGAAGAGATAATCCACAGGTTGATCGTTGTAATAGCGCCCTGCATCCAGTGAGCAACCGCCCCGGGTCGCCCGGGCAAAGTAGCGCTGCGCTTCATCAATGTGCCCTTGCAATCGCGCGCAATAACCCAGTAAATACCAGATATCATTATCGGTTTGCCCAGGTAACCGCCCTTCTCCCAGATTGTGCGGGTAATGCAGCGCCTGCTGGAGCAGCGTCATCGCCGTCGGTAGCTCGCCGGTTTGAATTGCCGCCAGCGCACGATGAAGTTGATTCAACAAATATTGTCCGGTGGCCTTGCCCTCTCCTCCCTCCCAGGGATGGAATACGCGTTCACTCAGCACTGCGGCAGCAGCATCATATTTACCCTGCCCATTCCACAAGCTGAGTAACTCTACGGTCAGATCGTCACGATGAAAAACGACCTCTTTACGGTCTTCCAGCATTTGCAAGCGCTGCGCCACCGGTTGGGCTGTCAGTTTGTTGAGATAATCGAGTTCAAACAAGAAGCGCGCATTTTCTGGCTCAAGCGCGACCGCCTGAGACAAATACTGTGCCGCCAGTTGTGCATCATGTTGTTTATTCCAGGCATACACGCCCAGCAGTCGATACACCGGGGCGAAATCAGGTTCCTGCTCAAGGGTAAAGCGCCAGCAGGCTACAGCCTCTTCGTAACGGCGTTTGCTATACCAAAAACACCCCAGCAGATAGCGGGCAAAAGCGCAATGCGGGAGAGTTTGCAGCATTTGTACTTCGTCCAGCGAATTGGGAAAACGCACGCGATTGCGCAGGCTCGCCTGAGCCAGCGTAATAAACGGTTGTGGATTGTCGCTTAGCGAAGCCCGCCACAACATCGGCAGCGTTTCCTGGCTGTCCAATACCTCCAATACATCGCGGGCGGCGTCTCTCATCCCAAAAGAGATCAACCATCCAGCCAATTCGCAGGCATTGGTGCCGCGCCGACCCGTGACATTGATTAACCCGGTTTTTGCCGCGTCGTCCTGGGTGATGGCCCAGCGCGCATAATGCAGGGTATAGCTCAGAGGATACTCAATAAGCTGTTGCGTGATGTACGATTGCGCCTGCGCAGTACGGCCGAGTTTTGCCAGCACCAGCGCTTTCATGCCCATCGCCAGATTGTTGCTACCGTTAAAACGCAGGCTCTGATTCACTTTTTCCAGCGCGTCAGCGTAATCCTTACGTTTCATGGCGATACGGGCAAGCGACCAGAAGGCGGCATCGCGACAGTTCCCGCTCCAGGTCGCTTTGTAGTAATGATCCCAGGCCGCATCATCGTTGCCCTGCCGTTCAAGCGCAGCCGCAAGCAGCATACTGGCTTCGCCGTCTCGCGGATTTTTATTGAGTTTGTGCGCCCGTGTTAACGCAGATTGCGCACATTGTTCCGCCAGCCCCCAGTCAGCACGGTTCAGCGCCAGCGTCCCCAACGCCACATTGTTGCGGTAATCCAGCGGGTCCACCGCCAGCGCCCGACGGTAATAATCTTCCGCATAGCGACTGGCGTGGTTGTACTGCTCCAGATGCTGACCAATAAAATAAAGCTCGTCAGTATTGGATAATGCTTCCGGCAATTCCGGTGCGCTGGCCGCCGAAGGCAGCGGGAGTTCTTCAGCGATATGCTCTTCGTAATCAAGCAACACGCTGCCATCTTGCTGAGTGACCGCCATCGTCACACGTGTGTAACCCGCATCAGAAAGGCCGGTTTGCCAGTGTTGCCCCGGCTCCAGGGTCAGCGTTTTCTCAAAGAACGGCTTTCCTTGTGCAGACAGTGTGACCAGCACGTTTTGCAGCGGCGCAATGGCGTAAACGCCCAGCGAAAGTTGCGCATCATCACGCACCAGGCGCAACGCAAGTTGGGTACTGGCGTTTTGCACCATGCCTAATTCGCTGTAAGGCAGGAAATTTTGCACAAATACTTTTTCTTCATAAGGGGCAAGCCAGGTGAAATCCGGCTGATTATCGGTAAACACCCCTGTCATCAATTCAATGTACGGACCATTGTCATCGGTCAGATTGCGATCCCAGGCAACGCCGAAATCACCGTATCCCCATGTCCACTGCTTTTTCCCCGGAGAAACATGGTGATCGGCAACGTGAAGCAATCCGCCACGCTCCCCATGATGCCAGGCGCCAACAAAATCATAATTCGACTTTTCAGCCATGTAGGACGTGGGAACAGGGACGTTTTTATAGCGGGAAATATCTACGCCAGCGGAGTAGTCCACTTTGTAGTAGGTGCCGGTGGCGATCGGAAAGGCGGAAACATCACGTTTACCGTGGTCGAATACAGCCGTAACATCCGGAGGGAAGACGCTCTGATGATCATCGCCACCTTTGACGGCCGGATTCGCCCACCATAAAAAGTGACGCGGGGTCGCATTACCATTGAAGACTTTACCGGTGATTTCGATCAAGGCGCGATCCGGCCAGAGCGTAAATCCGGTCATGACCTGCAGACCGCGCATGGGCTCGACTTCCCCCATCCACACAGTGTGTTCGCCGTGCTCGCCCGCCTGCTGTGTAAAGTCTACTGGCATAAACGTAGTGGGACGATGATGCTGCGGCCAGTTAAATTCGATACCGCCGGAGATCCAGGGCCCCAACAACCCCACCAGGGCGGGTTTCACGACGTCGTTGTAATAGACAAAATCACGTTGCTGCACCTTGTCATAAGCGCGATGAATGCGCCCACCTAACTCCGGCAGCAGCATGATGCGAATAAAATCATTCTCCATCCATACTGCCTGGTAATCGCGCATCTCACGCTGCCCGGTCAACGTATCAATGACGCCATAAGGGTAAACCGCGCCAGACGACCCTTGATAAACACGATTTTCCAAAAACATCGGGTTAGTATCTTCTTCGCCGGTGGTCCACGTAGGGAGTGAGATCGTTTCCTGCCAGACCTTGACTGAACCGTACATGCTTTTCTCCACTAAATGAAATAAAGTAAAAAAGAGAATACGGTGAGTTTATAGCGCCAGTTCGCTGCTAAAATACGCAACGTTCACGCAATACAGTTAAGGGAGTTAAGTATATGTTGCGACCTGGTCTTAATAATGCGCGGGTCCGCCAGGTAAATAAGGCACTGTTTTTGTCGCATTTATGGCGAGAAAAACAGCTAAGTAAATCGCAACTCGCCCAACGAACCGGTTTGTCGATTCCGGCCGTCAGCAACATTCTGGAAGAGTTGCTGGACGAAGGACGCATCAGCCACTCACTCAAAAATATGAGTGCCCGTGGACTTAACAGCGGCAGCTATCAAATTCCGCAGCGGGGTCCGTGGACCCTGTGCATGACAATCTCGCCCACCAGCATTGAGTGCCAGCTTGCCGACTCGCGGCTACTGGCCGTGGGCGAACATCAGCACATTTCTGTTGACGCCCCTGAACCACAGGCGCTGCTCAAGGCGATAGCCGAGTGCTGGCGATACTATCGCCAGCAGTATCCGGCGCAACCTATCAACCTGGCGCTGGGTGTGCATGGGCAGGTCGATCCGGTCACTGGCGTGTCGCAAACCATGCCCCAGGCACGATGGAAAACCCCCATCGAAATAAAGTATTTGCTGGAAGAACAGTTGGGTGTACAGGTACGGCTGGATAATGACTGTGTCATGCTAGCGCTGGCGGAAAAATGGCAAAATCGCGCCTCGCACCAGGATTTCTGCGTCATTAACGTCGATTATGGCATTGGCTCATCGTTCGTCATTAACGATCAGATCTACCGGGGTAACTTGTACGGCAGCGGGCAAATTGGGCACACTATTATTAATCCTGACGGTATCGCCTGCGATTGCGGTCGCTACGGTTGCCTGGAAACGGTTGCATCATTAAGCGCGTTAAAAAAACAGGCCAGGGTCTGGCTAAAAACACAACCTGGCGCAGAATTGTC
The DNA here is from genome assembly GCF_010231475.1 of Citrobacter sp. NCU1. GTDB lineage: Bacteria > Pseudomonadota > Gammaproteobacteria > Enterobacterales > Enterobacteriaceae > Citrobacter_D. The sequence continues at coordinate 149,792 of NZ_NRDO01000004.1, forward strand.
CCCGGAGCAGCTAACAACGGCTGCGCTTATTCACGCCTGGGAGCGCGGCGACGTCCAGGTTAAGGCATGGGTGGAGAGTGCTGCCAATGCGATTGGCTTAAGTCTGTACAACTTCCTGAACATTCTTAATATCAACCAGATATGGCTCTATGGACGCAGCTGCGCTTTCGGTGAAAACTGGCTAAACACCATCATTCGCCAGACCGGATTTAACCCGTTTGACAGGGACGAAGGACCCAGTGCAAAAGCGACACACATCGGTTTTGGTCAACTCAGTCGCCCCCAGCAAATTTTGGGAATCGGTTATTTGTACGTTGAATCACAACTTAACGATCTGTGAGAACTGACGATTCAGGGGGCCAGAGAGCCTGCTGGCGGTACATCCGGGCGGTGATGTAGGACTGACGCTACGTCAGGAACGCTAGAAGTCTAAACTGACAGTGTTACATCAAATGCAAAAAAGGCCGCTTGCGCGGCCTTTTCTTACTCTGCAAGGCAGAATTATGCGTAAACCGGGAAGCGTGCGCAGATATCCAGCACTTTACCCTTAATACGTTGGATAACCGCTTCGTCGTTGATGTTGTCCAGCACGTCACACATCCAGCCCGCCAGCTCTTTCACTTCCGCTTCTTTAAAGCCACGGCGAGTGACAGCCGGAGAACCGATACGGATACCGGAAGTCACGAACGGGCTCTTCGGATCGTTTGGCACGCTGTTTTTGTTGACGGTGATGTTGGCACGGCCCAGCGCTGCATCCGCTTCTTTACCGGTCAGGTTTTTGTCGACCAGATCCAGCAGGAACAGGTGGTTCTCAGTACCGCCAGACACGACTTTGTAGCCACGGTTCAGGAACACTTCTACCATCGCTTTGGCGTTTTTCGCGACCTGCTGCTGGTAGGTTTTGAACTCAGGCTCCATCGCCTCTTTCAGCGCCACGGCTTTCGCCGCGATAACGTGCATCAGCGGGCCGCCCTGAGCGCTTGGGAAGACGGCGGAGTTCAGTTTTTTGTACAGCTCTTCACTGCCATCTTTCGCCAGGATCAGGCCACCGCGCGGGCCAGCCAGCGTTTTGTGGGTCGTGGTAGTGACAACGTGAGCGTGCGGAACCGGGTTCGGGTAAACGCCGGCGGCAATCAGACCTGCCACATGCGCCATGTCGACGAACAGGTACGCGCCAACGCTGTCTGCGATTTCACGCATTTTTGCCCAGTCAACGATACCGGAGTAAGCCGAGAAGCCACCGATAATCATCTTCGGTTTGTGCTCCTGAGCCTGCTTCGCCATGTCGGCGTAGTCAATTTTACCGGACTCATCGATGCCGTAAGGTACGATGTTATACAGTTTGCCGGAGAAGTTAACCGGAGAACCGTGAGTCAGGTGACCGCCTTGCGCCAGGTTCATCCCCAGAACGGTATCGCCCGGTTGCAGCAGCGCGGTGTAGACCGCGAAGTTCGCCTGAGAGCCAGAGTGCGGCTGGACGTTAGCGTAATCAGCGCCAAACAGTTCTTTCGCGCGGTCGATCGCCAGTTGCTCGACGACATCCACATATTCGCAACCGCCGTAGTAGCGTTTGCCCGGATATCCTTCAGCATATTTGTTGGTCAGCTGAGAACCCTGCGCTTGCATCACGCGCGGACTGGTGTAGTTTTCGGAGGCGATCAGTTCGATATGCTCTTCCTGACGTACTTTTTCCTGCTCCATCGCCTGCCACAGTTCGGCATCATAATCGGCAATGTTCATTTCACGTTTTAACATCCGCATCTCCTGACTCAGCTAACGATAAAATTTGGCCTTAAAAGGCAGTCCTGTTGGACAACGACCAACAGTATAACTGAATCATTCTGTGATAACAGGTCTTGACAAAGGATTTTACGCAAACGATTACCTTCAAGCAGCACAAGGCTTTGCAGAATTAAGGTCTTACAGATTTCAACGGAATTCTTTTCAGGTTTGTGATGCATACTTTTCATTTTGTAACGTTACAAACGCAAAATTACAAAGAACCATTTACAATGCAGGGGTATTTTTATAAGATGTATTTGATATGCATCATTAAAGATTTCAATAAAAAGGAAGCCCGCATGCTTGACGCCCAAACCATCGCCACTGTAAAAGCGACTATTCCCCTGCTGGTTGAAACTGGCCCTAAACTGACCGCCCATTTCTACGATCGCATGTTTACGCATAACCCTGAGCTCAAAGAAATTTTTAACATGAGTAATCAGCGCAATGGCGATCAGCGCGAAGCGTTGTTTAATGCGATTGCGGCGTATGCCAGCAATATTGAAAACCTGCCAGCCCTGCTGCCAGCGGTCGAGAAAATTGCCCAGAAGCACACCAGTTTCCAGATCAAACCAGAGCAATACAACATCGTGGGGGCGCATCTGTTAGCAACGCTGGATGAGATGTTCAGCCCGGGTCAGGAAGTGCTGGATGCGTGGGGAAAAGCCTACGGCGTACTGGCAAATGTCTTTATCAATCGCGAAGCGCAAATCTACAGTGAAAATGCAGGTAAAACCGGCGGCTGGGAAGGAACGCGCCCGTTCCGTATCGTGAATAAAACCCCGCGTAGCGCCCTGATTACCAGTTTTGAGTTCGAGCCTGTCGATGGTGGCTCCGTCGCAGAATACCATCCTGGGCAATATTTGGGCGTATGGCTAAAGCCGGAAGGCTTTGCGCATCAGGAGATTCGTCAGTATTCACTGACTCGCAAGCCAGATGGCAAAGGTTATCGTATTGCTGTTAAGCGCGAAGACGGGGGTCAGGTTTCAACATGGCTACACAACCATGCAAATGTGGGTGATATCGTGCATTTAGCTTCACCGGCGGGTGATTTCTTTATGACCGTCGCCAACGACACGCCAGTCTCTCTCATTTCCGCAGGCGTCGGGCAAACACCGATGCTGGCAATGCTGGATACGCTGGCGAAAACGCATCATTCCGCGCAGGTGAACTGGTTCCACGCGGCGGAAAACGGCGATGTTCATGCCTTTGCCGATGAAGTGAATGAACTGGGCAAAACGCTACCGCGCTTTACCGCACATACCTGGTATCGTGAACCGACCGCAGACGATCGCGCCAAAGGCGGGTTTGATAGCGTGGGTCTGATGGATTTAAACAAACTGGAAGGCGCAATTAGCGATCCGGCAATGCAGTTTTACCTCTGCGGCCCGATCGGCTTTATGCAATTTGCCGCGAAGCAACTGGTGAATCTTGGTGTGAAAAACGAAAACATTCATTACGAATGCTTCGGCCCACATAAGGTGCTGTAGTTGTAAATCGCCTGATGGCGCTTCGCCTTATCCGGCCTACATGGTTTCACTCCCTGTAGGCCGGATAAGGCAACGCCGCCATCCGGCAAAACTCATGCGGCATTAAATCGCCGCGTCGTCTTCTTCGCCAGTACGAATACGGATCACGCGAGCCACGTCAAAGACGAAGATCTTACCGTCACCGATTTTACCCGTCTGTGCAGTACGAATAATGGTGTCGACACAGGTGTCCACAATGTCGTCGGTCACTACAATTTCAATTTTCACTTTCGGCAGAAAATCCACCATATATTCCGCGCCACGGTACAATTCGGTATGGCCTTTCTGGCGGCCAAAACCTTTCACTTCCGTAACCGTCATACCGGTGATACCCACCTCTGCCAACGCCTCACGGACATCGTCCAGCTTGAAGGGTTTAATAATCGCATCAATCTTTTTCATGCTATTCCTTGAAAAGGTCGCCTGTCTTTTAATCGGGTTAACGTACCACAATTCGCGTTACTTTACGGCATGAAAACTACTCTTTGAAGTCGTTTGCATCCAGCTCGTGACGGGAGAGTAATTTATAGAATTCAGTCCGGTTGCGCCCGGCCATTCTCGCTGCATGGGTCACATTACCTTTGGTGATTTGCAGCAGTTTTCGCAGATAGTTAAGCTCAAACTGGTTACGCGCTTCAACGAAGGTGGGTAGCGCCGTATTCTCCCCTTCCAGCGCCTGCTCCACCAGCGCATCGCTGATCACTGGCGAAGAGGTGAGCGCCACGCATTGTTCGATAACGTTCACCAGTTGGCGGACGTTCCCCGGCCACCCTGCCGTCATTAGCCGTTTCATGGCATCCGTTGAAAAAGCGCGTACGAACGGCTTATGCCGCTCTGCCGACTGACGCAGCAGATAATTCGCCAGTAATGGAATGTCCTCCGCGCGCTCGGCCAGCGCGGGAATTTTCAGGCTCACCACATTCAGGCGATAATATAAATCTTCACGGAATTCGCCCCGCGTCATCGCTTTGGGCAGATCGCGGTGGGTGGCAGAAATTATCCGCACATCAATGTCGATATCGCGATTGCTACCCAACGGCCTGACTTTGCGCTCTTGCAGAACACGCAGCAGTTTGACCTGAAGCGGCGCTGGCATGTCGCCAATCTCATCAAGAAACAGCGTGCCGCCTTCCGCCGCCTGGAACAGACCTTCGCGATGGCTTACCGCACCGGTAAATGCCCCGCGCGCGTGACCGAACAATTCAGACTCCAACAGTTGCTCTGGCAAGGCACCGCAGTTAATCGCAATAAACGGTTTGCTGCTGCGCGGACTGGCGTTATGGATAGCCTGCGCGAAGATCTCTTTCCCGGTGCCGCTTTGTCCGTTGATCAGGACGCTGACATCCGACTGCGCCACCATACGCGCCTGCTCCAGCACGCGCAGCATTAAGGGGCTACGGGTGACGATAGATTCACGCCAGCGATCATCCGTTGCGGGAGCCGACTGCTCCAGCGCTTCGTCAATCGCCTTATACAGCGCGTCTTTGTCTACTGGCTTGGTCAGAAAACTGAACACACCTTGCTGGGTTGCGGCAACCGCATCAGGAATCGAACCGTGAGCGGTCAAAATAATGACCGGCATACCCGGCTGTAGTTTCTGAATCTCGACAAACAGCTGCATGCCGTCCATTTCATCCATGCGCAGGTCGCTTATCACCAAATCCACTTTTTCGCGATTCAGTACGCGTAGCCCTTCCTGGCCGCTTTCAGCCGTTACGACACTGTACCCTTCACTGGTCAGTCGCATCCCGAGCAGTTTTAGCAAGCCCGGATCGTCATCCACCAGCAGTAAATGCGCCGGTTTGCGGCTCATCATGGCGTTACCTCATCTTGTGATGACGCAGGCGTTGTTTCGTCAGGTTTGTCGTTGCCGCGCGTCGCGTCAGGATTGTAGTTACCGGCCGGTTTACGCGTGGAAAGCTGGCGTTCGATATCCGTTAAATTCTCCAGCTTACGGATCGTGAGATCGAGCTGCGCCTGTAAATGCTGGTGCTGTTGGCGCAACGTATCGAGATCGTTATCTGTCGTTTGCTGAAGCTTGCTGTAACGCTGACGCTCTTCGGCAAGCTGTAATTGCAGCATCTGTCCATCGCGCCACAGCTGATAAAGAGGGCGAACCTGGGCGGGGATTTGCGCACTCAGGGCATCCAGTTGGGTAACGGAAACGCGTCGCTCAATGGGCGATATTTTGGCGTTCGCCAATAAGATCCCGCGCTTAAAGGCACTCTGCCAGGAGTCATCTTCAAGCGCACGCGCCTCGTTACGCGACTGAATCGGCAGAAGACGATCGGCGCAGTCAATTGTCCGCAGCCAGTAAAGCGGATTGCTATCCGTGGACTGTCCGTGTAACGACCAGATGTCAGCACACTCGGTAGCAAGGTAATCCGCCAGTTGATAAGGCGGGATCTTCTCCTGAGAGGGATTGTCGACAAGATGTTTATCCATATGCGGGGCGCATCCAATCAGCGCCAGACACGGTACGCTCGCGAATAACATCCGTCGGGAAAAAAGTCGTTTAAAAACTCGAACAAAAACGTGTGGCATACTCACCAAACTTAGCTTCATTTTTAATGGTTTTTCGATGCAGATAGCGGCAGCTCTATGCGAAAACACACTTCTTGCGCATTCTCATCGACCAGATACAGTTCTCCCTGCATACGACGGATACAGTCCCTGGCGATGCTTAATCCCAACCCGCTGCCCTTCACAGCCCCTTTTCTCTGATGGCTCCCCTGAAAAAACGGCTCGAAAATCATGGTTCTTTCTGCTTCTGGAATCGGGGTGCCGGTATTTGTAACATCAATATGTACCCTGGCACCCTGCAGACGGCTACTGATACAAATGTTACCGGATTCAGCACCATAGTGCACCGCATTGGAGTAAAGATTGTCCAGTACGCTCATCAATAGCATCGGTTCTGCCAGGCACGTGTTCGCATCCAGTCTGACGTCGGTATGCATCATTTTAGCGCGGGCTGGCAAACTGTGAGCGGAAACCACCATATCGACCAGCGGTTCAATCTCGACGCTTTCCAGTTCAATGGCGCCATCTGCCAGTTTTCTATTGTAATCAAGTAGTTGTTCAATCAACTTCTGTAAGTTGCGACTGCTGTTGTCGAGAATGCCGACCACCTCTTTTTGCTCAGGCGTCAGCGGCCCCACAACCTGATCGGCCAACAGCTCTGTTCCCTCGCGCATACTGGCCAACGGCGTTTTCAGTTCGTGTGAGAGATGGCGTAAAAATTGGTGACGTTGTGATTCAAGCCAGGACAAACGCTCGCTCAACCAGATGATACGTTGTCCCACTGAGCGGAGTTCGCGGGGGCCGGTAAACGAAACGGCATTCCCCAGCGAACGCCCTTCCCCCAGTCGATTGATCATCCGCTCAATCCCCTTGACCGGACCAATGATCATGCGGGTAAACAGCAGCACCATTGCCAGGCTAACCAGAAATAGCACCAGCGCCTGCCAGCCAAAGAACTGTCCGCGCTCGGCAATTTCCTGCTGAAGCTGTTGTCCGCGAGAGAAAATAACGGTTCGTGTGGCCTGCACCATCTCGGTGTTGGCATGAGCAAAGGCTTCCAGACTCGCCGCCGCCGCCGCATCCGGACCGCTGTCTGTACACTGTAGTTGGGTGAGCGCGTTCAGATCCTGACGCAATGTTTGATAAAGCTTGTCATCCGGTAAAACGCCGGCATGTGCGTCCAGCATTTCACTGTAGCGCTTGCGTTGGCTGTGATAGACCTTCGCCAGCGTGGGGTCGTCAAGCACGCAGTATTGACGGTAGCTACGCTCCATCTCCAGCGCAGCATTGGTCATCGCCTCGCTGCGACGGGCATCAATCAGAGTTGTACGGTTGGTCAACGCCGCCTGGGCACTCAGGGTGTTGAGACTTTGCCATGCCTGCCATGCCAGCACCAATAAAGGGAGCAGGATCAACAGGAATGCCAGCATAACCAATTGGCGTAATGACCGGGGAAATACAGACCAGCGCTTCAAAGCGTTACTCTCATCGGAGACGAATAGAAGGATGCTAACCGAGGGAAACCTCAGATACAACAAAGCCGGGCTTAACCCGGCTTTGTTATGGAATAAGGCGGTGCCTAACTCAACGTTTCGCCCGATGGTTGATAAAGCAGCGCTATTATCAGATGTTGGACGGCAGGCACCTTTTTGTGCGTCATTCGAGGTTTATGTAGCACGTCCCGAAGGGGCTGACATAAGAAGGTGAATGAGCCACTACCCACTATTATGCAGAAACCATGCCAATATTAAAATAACTTTATTAACATGATGATTTTATTTTATTTTTCTAAATAATAGCCAAAAACCCAATGTGCGCAAAAATTCACCACCATGTCGCCAAAAAGAGACACATGACATCAAACTTAACACACTTTATAAAAATCAATCAGTTAAACGTCTCCTTTTGGAGACACTGTAATCTGCCATTTGTCGCGGATCCCCGACAAAAAGCGTCCAAGGTTGACTATTTCGTTTTATCCAGTCGGTCGTTTAGCTGGCCCGGTACGCATCATGCTACCGGGCCTCTCGTTGGTGTTGATTAACCTAACTGCTTACGCGCGTTACGGAAAATGCGCATCCAGGGGCTATCTTCACCCCAGTTCTCTGGGTGCCAGGAGTTACTCACCGTACGGAAAACGCGCTCCGGATGCGGCATCATAATGGTCACGCGCCCATTTTCAGTCGTCACCGCCGTAATCCCGTTCGGCGAGCCGTTCGGGTTCGCCGGATAGGTCTCAGTCACCTTACCGAAGTTATCGACATAGCGCAGCGCCACCAGACCTTTGCTCTCAAGCTGAGCCAGATGCGCATCGTCACGCACTTCCACACGCCCTTCACCATGAGAAACCGCAATCGGCATCTGCGAGCCCACCATTCCCTGCAGTAACAGGGATGGGCTTTGGGTCACTTCCACCAGACTAAAGCGCGCTTCAAAACGGTCGGAATGGTTACGCACAAAGCGCGGCCACAGATCGCTGCCCGGGATCAACTCACGCAGGTTGGACATCATCTGGCAGCCATTACACACCCCCAGCGCCAGCGTTTGCGGGCGGTGGAAGAAGGTTTCAAACGCATCACGTACGCGGTTGTTAAAGAGGATCGATTTCGCCCAACCTTCACCCGCCCCCAGCACGTCACCGTAAGAGAACCCCCCACACGCCACCAGCGCCTGGAAGTCATCAAGGCCTGTGCACCCCGCCAGCAGGTCACTCATGTGCACATCGATGGCATCAAAGCCCGCACGGTGGAAGGCAGCAGCCATTTCCACATGTGAGTTGACGCCCTGCTCGCGCAGCACCGCAACTTTTGGACGCGCGCCGGTCGCGATGTATGGCGCGGCGATATCTTCGCTAATATCAAACGACAGCTTCACATTAAGGCCAGGATCGGCATCATTGGTTTTCGCGTTATGCTCCTGATCGGCACATTCAGGGTTGTCACGCAGACGCTGCATTTGCCACGTGGTTTCAGCCCACCAGGTACGCAACGTGGTACGGCTTTCGCTGAATACCGCGTGACCATCGGCTTCAATGACGAAGCGATCGCCCTGCATCGCTTTACCGAGATAGTGTACGCAGTCAGCCAGACCGTGCTGCGCCAGCAGCGCTTCAACCGCCTCACGATCCGCCGCGCGAACCTGAATGACAGCACCCAGTTCTTCGTTAAACAGCGCCGCCAGACGATCTTCACCCAGTGTCGCGATGTTGACCTGGAGACCACAGTGACCGGTAAAGGCCATCTCAGCCAGCGTAACCAACAAACCACCATCAGAACGGTCGTGATAAGCCAGCAGTTTGCGCTGCGCCACCAGCGCCTGCATCGCATCATAAAAACCTTTCAGTTGCGCGACGTCACGCACGTCTGCCGGTGTATCGCCAAGCTGACGGTAAACCTGCGCCAGCGCAGTAGCTCCCAGCGCGTTGTGCCCCTTGCCAAGGTCAATCAGCAGCAGCGCGTTATCTTCTGTGGAGAGCTGCGGCGTGATGGTGTGACGGACGTCTTCCACGCGGGCAAATGCGGTGATCACCAGAGATAATGGAGAGGTCATTTCACGTGACTCATTGCCTTCCTGCCAGCGGGTTTTCATCGACATCGAGTCTTTACCCACCGGAATGGTCAGCCCCAACGCCGGGCAGAGTTCTTCACCCACCGCTTTTACGGCTTCGTACAAGCCGGCATCTTCGCCCGGATGGCCTGCTGCCGCCATCCAGTTTGCAGACAGTTTGATACGTTTGATATCGCCAATCTGCGTCGCCGCAATGTTGGTCAGCGCTTCCCCAACCGCCAGACGGGCGGAAGCGGAGAAATCCAGCAGCGCGACAGGCGCACGCTCGCCAAGCGACATGGCTTCGCCGTAGTAACTGTCAAGGCTGGCGGTGGTGACCGCACAGTTTGCCACCGGAACCTGCCACGGGCCAACCATCTGATCGCGCGCCACCATGCCGGTTACAGTGCGATCGCCAATGGTAACGAGGAACGTTTTTTCCGCCACGGCAGGTAAATGCAGTACGCGTTTGACCGCATCGGCAACGGTAATATCGCGGCGATCCAATGCGTCGCCTTTTGCTTTCAGCCGTTGCACATCGCGGGTCATTTTCGGCGTTTTGCCTAACAGGACATCCAGCGGCAGATCGATAGGTTTATTATCGAAATGACGGTCATTCATCGAGAGATGTTGTTCTTCGGTCGCTTCACCGATCACGGCGTACGGCGCGCGTTCGCGCTTGCAAAGCGCATCAAACAGCGGCAACTGGTCAGCAGCAACCGCCAGAACATAACGTTCCTGCGATTCGTTACACCAGATTTCCAGCGGACTCATACCCGGCTCGTCGCTGAGGATGTCACGCAGTTCAAATTTGCCGCCGCGCCCACCGTCGCTCACCAGTTCCGGCATCGCGTTAGAGAGACCGCCTGCACCCACGTCGTGGATAAACAGGATCGGGTTAGCCTCGCCCAACTGCCAGCAACGGTCGATCACTTCCTGGCAACGACGTTCCATTTCCGGGTTGTCGCGCTGTACGGAGGCGAAATCCAGATCGGCATCTGACTGGCCGGATGCCATGGAAGACGCGGCTCCGCCGCCAAGACCGATGTTCATCGCCGGGCCGCCGAGTACGATCAGCTTCGCGCCAACGACGATCTCGCCTTTCTGTACGTGATCGGCGCGGATGTTGCCGATCCCGCCCGCCAGCATGATCGGTTTGTGGTAGCCGCGCAGCTCTTCGCCGTTGTGGCTGTTCACTTTTTCTTCATACGTACGGAAGTAGCCGTTCAGCGCCGGACGACCAAACTCATTGTTAAACGCTGCGCCGCCCAGCGGGCCTTCGGTCATGATATCCAGCGCGGTTACAATACGCTCCGGCTTACCGAAATCTTCTTCCCACGGCTGTTCAAAGCCCGGAATTCGCAGGTTAGAAACCGAGAAACCGACCAGACCGGCTTTCGGCTTCGCGCCACGCCCAGTTGCGCCTTCGTCACGAATCTCGCCACCAGAACCGGTCGCAGCACCTGGCCACGGTGAAATGGCCGTCGGGTGGTTATGGGTTTCTACTTTCATCAGGATGTGTGTTGGTTCCTGATGGAAGTCGTAACGCCCCGTTTGATGGTCAGCAAAATAGCGCCCCACTTCAGAACCTTCCATTACCGCCGCGTTATCTTTATAGGCAGAAAGCACGTGGTCTGGTGTGGCTTCGAAGGTATTTTTAATCATTTTGAACAGCGACTTCGGCTGTTGTTCGCCATCAATGATCCAGTCGGCGTTGAAAATCTTGTGACGACAGTGTTCTGAGTTCGCCTGGGCAAACATATACAACTCAATGTCGTTTGGATTGCGGCCCAGGTTGCTGAAGGCAGTATGCAGATAATCAATTTCGTCATCCGCCAGCGCCAGTCCCAGACGCAGGTTGGCGTTAATCAGAGCCTGACGACCTTCGCCCAGCACATCAACGCTGGCAACCGGTGCCGGTTGGTGGTGAACAAACAGTTTTTCTGCGTCGTTCAACGAGGAGAAAATCGTCTCCATCATGCGGTCGTGCAATTCAGCGGCAACGCTTTGCCATTGCTCAGCGGTAAGTGGCTCAGCGTCAACATACCAGGCAATGCCACGTTCCAGACGGCTCACCTGTTGCAGGCCGCAGTTGTGCGCAATATCCGTTGCTTTGGAAGACCAGGGGGAGATGGTGCCAGGGCGAGGGGTAACTAAGAGCAGTTTTCCCTCCGGGGTATGGCTACGTAAGCTCGGGCCATACTTCAGCAGGCGGGCAAGCTGCGCGTGCTCATCGTCGTTCAGCGGTGCATTCAAACAGGCAAAATGGACATACTCAGCGTAAATATTGTTGACCTGAAGGTTGGCAGCCTGAAAACGCGCCAGCAGTTTGTTAATACGGAATGCAGACAGTGCAGGCGAACCACGCAGAATTTCCATCATAAGTCTCTCGTCTTCTAAGCTTTCGGTGTGCCCAAGTGGGGAAACGGGCGCCATTATAAAGAATCTGGCGCGCTGACGAAACCGTTTGCGTCGAAATAAAATCACCACCGTTTCTGATCATCTGATGCGACACGGATTCTGAATTAGTTGCCAACTGGCGTATTGTTGCGCAAAATGCCGCACATCAATGACTCACACTGGTTTTAATCACAACATTTTCAGGCTGAGAAAACGCACGATTCAGAGAATTAACTAATTGAAAAAATTAAAGATTAATTATCTGTTCATCGGCATACTGACGCTGCTGTTGGCAGCGGCCCTCTGGCCATCAATCCCCTGGTTCGGTAAAGCCGATAATCGTATCGCCGCCATTCAGGCGCGGGGAGAGCTGCACGTTAGTACCATTGACTCGCCGCTAACCTACTCAACTCTCAATGGAAAAAAGTACGGTCTGGATTATGAGCTGGCGCAGCTGTTCGCCAACTACTTAGGTGTAAAGCTGAAAATCACCGTACGTCAGAACATCAGCCAGCTGTTTGACGATCTGGACAGTGGAAAGGCCGATCTTCTGGCCGCAGGTCTGGTCTATAACAGCGAACGCGTGAAAAACTACCAGTCGGGTCCAACGTACTACTCTGTTTCTCAGCAAGTGGTCTATCGGGTTGGACAGTATCGCCCGCGAACACTTGCCAACGTGAATGAAAACCAGCTCACCGTTGCGCCAGGTCATGTGGTCGTGAATGACTTACGCGCCCTGAAAGAGACAAAGTTCCCTGAGCTCAGCTGGAAAGTCGATGAAAAAAAAGGCACAACGGAACTGATGGAAGCGGTGATCAGCGGCGAACTGGATTACACCATCGCCGACTCTGTGGCCATCAGCTTGTTCCAACGCGTACATCCGGAGCTGGCAGTTGCGCTGGATATCACCGATGAGCAGCCAGTCACCTGGTTCAGCCAACTGGATGATGACAACACGCTCTCGGCAGCCCTGCTTGATTTTTTTAACACCATTAATGAAGATGGTTCTCTGGCGCGACTGGAAGAAAAATATTTGGGTCACGGCGGCGACTTTGATTATGTTGACACCCGCACCTTCTTACGCGCGGTAGATAACGTGCTGCCAGAGCTGAAACCGCTGTTTCAGAAATATGCGCAGGAGATTGACTGGCGTTTACTGGCGGCTATCGCGTATCAGGAATCACACTGGGATGCGCAAGCCACCTCGCCAACTGGCGTGCGCGGCATGATGATGCTCACCAGGAATACCGCTCAGAGTCTGGGGTTGACCGACAGGACTGACGCCGAACAGAGCATCAGCGGCGGCGCACGTTATCTGCAAGATATGATGAGCAAAGTCCCTGATACCGTCCCCGAGGAAGAGCGTATCTGGTTTGCGCTCATCGCTTACAATATGGGCTATGCGCACATGCTTGACGCCCGGGCGTTAACGGTAAAAACCAAAGGGAATCCGGACAGTTGGACCGATGTAAAACAGCGCTTGCCTCTCCTTAGCCAGAAACCGTATTACAGTAAGTTGACCTATGGCTATGCACGCGGGCATGAGGCTTACGCCTATGTAGAAAATATTCGAAAGTATCAGATAAGCCTGGTCGGTTATCTGCAAGAGAAAGAAAAACAGGCCGCAGAAACACTGAAACTGGCGCAGGACTACCCGGCGGTGTCTGCGGAGGAGTTTGGTCAAGAGAGTCTCTCCCTCTCCTCGTTTTTGTCTCAGTCGTCCTCAGCCTACCTGACGCCTTCCCCGACATTACTGTTGCCGCCGAAGAAAAAAGAGGAAGACTAACGCGACGCTTATTCGGGCGTCGCCGATGACTTTTTCAGGGCTTTAATTTCCTGACGACGCATGCGGAAAAAATCGCTCAGCAACGTCGCGCATTCATCACGCAAGATGCCCTCAGTGATTTCCACCCGGTGATTCATACCTGGGTGATGCAAGACATCCATCAGCGAGCCTGCCGCGCCCGTTTTTGCATCACGCGCGCCAAAAACAACCCGACCAATCCGACTGTGGACCATCGCCCCCGCACACATTACGCAAGGTTCCAGCGTGACGTACAGCGTGGTGTCCAGCAAACGGTAGTTTTGCAGCACCATCCCCCCCTGTCGCAACGCCATAATTTCCGCATGCGCGGTGGGATCATGATGACCGATCGGCCGATTCCATCCTTCTCCTATGACGCGATTATTGTGCACCAATACTGCCCCCACCGGCACTTCACGTTCGTCCCAGGCGCGCTTCGCCAGCGTCAACGCATGACGCATCCAGTATTCGTGGCTAAATTCGACTTCAGACAAAGGGAGACTCCAGTAATAAAAGCGGGCGCATTATACACAGACGCTCTGCTTTGCACTATTCCAGTTGCTGGAGCTCACCGCGCGGTGTGACGCGCCAACGATGCTGACAAAAGTAGAGTAATGGGTTGTCCTGCTTGCTGTCGCTGTATCCACTGTACAGACGTAGCGGCGTGCCAATTTGCCGCTCTAGTTGCGCGACTTTTTCGTGCCCCAGACAACGCAGGGGCAATACCCAGCCACCGTAGCCTCGCTGGATCTGACTGGCAATCAGGTTAACGCGCGGCAACCACGGCGTATCAAAATAAACCTGCTCGACCAGCGACTGCGGGGAACCGGTGATAAGCCAGATATCAGCATCAGAACTCAACAAATAAGTTGTGAGACGTTCCTGCACAATCGGAAATGCGGTGACATTATCCCGAAACCAACGCACAAAGTCAGCCTGGCGCGCTTGCAGGCGCGCTTCGCTGTGACCAAACGTGCATCCCCACAACAGGAGACTCATTGGCCAACGAGCAGCACGCCCTTTTATCACTAACGCCATTGCAATGATCGGGAGTAAAGGCAGTACGAGCAGCACATTCAGCGGCTGGCGACGTAACAGATAACGCAGGAAACTGCCAAACATATCCTGCTGGTGTAACGTACCATCCAAATCAAAAAATACGACGCGACGCTCGTGGCTGGTCAAACCCTGCACCTCTGGAAAGTTGAACTCTGAAGCCTGGTCAGTGAAAACCCGGCGATAACTGTTATTAAATAGCCTAACAGATAGACCATCACTTTTCCGGCAACAATCGCAAATGCGCGCAGCCGTGTCACATCAATGATAAATGGCTCGCTCTCCTGCCGCCGTCTCCGTTTTTTAGTTTTCTAATGCCGCCCGTAAAAATCCCTGATGAACCGACAGTTTTTCTCTGGCGGCGGCTGCGTCAAGTCCGGAGAGAGCCATCAGAATGGCGGGTTTAACGTCAAAATCGGTTTGTTTCAGTAGCGCCTGCGCTTCTTCTCGCGCAATCCCTGTCACCTCCACCACCATGCGACACGCTCTGTCGATCAGTTTGACGTTGGTGGCCTTCATATCCACCATCAGGTTTTGATATACCTTGCCGAATTTCACCATCGCGCCGGTGGAGATCATATTGAGCACCAGCTTTTGCGCAGTACCTGATTTCAGTCGCGTTGACCCCGTCAGCGCCTCAGGGCCGACCACTGGCGAAATCGCGATGTCCGCCTCACGCGCGATCGGAGAGCCAGGATTACAGGAAATAGCGACCGTGGCGCATCCGACCTGCCTGGCATACTTCAAGCCACCAATCACGTAGGGCGTGCGGCCCGATGCCGCCAGTCCAACCACCAGATCCTGCGCGGTCAGATTGAGCGCCTTTAAATCGTCCTCGCCGAACTGCAGACTGTCTTCAGCACCTTCAACCGCCTTCAACAACGCGCCGGGTCCCCCTGCAATCAATCCTACGACCAGTCCATGCGGCACGCCAAAGGTTGGCGGGCATTCAGAAGCATCGAGCACCCCCAGCCGTCCACTGGTGCCTGCCCCCATGTAAATAATGCGCCCACCAGCCTTCAATGCATTTGTCGCGGCATCGACCGCACGCGCAACGTCCGGCAGCGTCTCTTTTACTGCAAGCGCTACCAGCGTATCCTGTTGATTAAAACGATGAACCAGTTCAAGCGTGGATAAAGCATCAAGGTCCATAGTCTGTGGATTACGGGTTTCTGAAACTAACGCGCCGAGATTCATTTTTTCTCCTCAGGAATTTTTAATTCATAATAATTATCTATAATGGAATATTATATTCATTCGGGCGAGTGAAATTTTGTGTCGCTACCGCCATCACGTTTTCGCCAGGAGATCCCATGAACTGTTTGATCCGTATTCGCCAGCGTTATCCCCATCTCGCACAAAGCGACAAGAAGCTGGCGGATTATCTTCTTTCGCAGCCGGATAACGCGCGGCATCTCAGCTCGCAACAACTTGCCGCCGAAGTGGGGGTCAGTCAGTCCAGCGTCGTGAAATTTGCGCAAAAAATGGGGTTTAAAGGATTTCCGGCACTCAAACTGGCGATCAGCGAAGCGCTGGTCAGTAATTCGCATCCACAGTCTGTTCCTGTCCACAATCTGATTCGTGGCGATGACCCCATGCGTCTGGTGGGCGAAAAGCTGATTAAAGAAAATGTGGCGGCGATGCACGCTACGCTCGACGTCAACAGTGAAGAAAAGCTGATAGAGAGTGTGACGATGCTACGTCGCGCCCGCCGTATTGTCCTGACCGGGATGGGCGCTTCTGGCCTTGTTGCGCAAAACTTTGCCTGGAAACTCATGAAGATAGGTTTTAATGCTGTCGTCGAGCGCGATATGCACGCCCTGCTGGCAACGGTTCAGGCACTCTCTTCAGAGGATTTGCTGCTGGCCATCTCCTACACGGGTGAACGCAGAGAGCTTAATCTGGCAGCAGATGAAACATTGCTGGCCGGAGGGAAAATCCTGGCCATCACCGGGTTTACGCCTAACGCATTGCAGCAGCGCGCCACACATTGCCTGTATACCATTGCAGAAGAGCAGGCCACACGTAGTGCGGCAATTTCATCCACACATGCTCAAATGATGCTCACTGATGTGCTTTTTATGGCGCTGATTCAACAGGATTTAGAACACGCTCCGGGACGTATCAGACACAGTGAGGCGCTGGTAAAAAAACTGGTCTGAGCAAAGAATGCGCGTATAATGCCCGCCCGATTTGTGATGTTTTGAGAGTATCCTGATGGCGCTGTTAATCACCAAAAAATGCATCAATTGCGATATGTGCGAACCTGAATGCCCGAACGAAGCCATTTCCATGGGCGATGCTATCTATGAGATTAACAGCGACAAATGCACCGAATGCGTCGGCCATTACGACACGCCAACCTGTCAGAAAGTCTGCCCGATCCCGAATACGATTCTGAAAGATCCGGCACACGTCGAAACCCAGGAGCAGTTGTGGGATAAGTTTGTCCTGATGCACCACGCGGACAAACTCTAAAACAGCCCTGGCTTAACTCTCGATAATCACCGTGGCGCAGGCGTAGTGTCGTTCATCTGCCAGCGTAACGTGTATGTTGGTCACACCGAGGGTTTCCGCCAGTTTCAACGCCTCCCCCCACAACCGCAAACGCGGCTTGCCGAGTTCATCGTTAAACACTTCAAACTGGTTAAACGCCAGACCGTTGCGAATTCCGGTGCCAAAGGCTTTTGCCGCCGCCTCTTTTACCGCGAAACGTTTGGCGAGAAAACGCACCGGTTGTTGGTGCGTTTCCCAAATGGCCCATTCATGGTCGCTGAGCACTCTTCTTGCAAGACGATCGCCCGACCGTGAAATTACCGCTTCAATACGGGCAATCTCTACAATATCCGTGCCCAGCCCCAGGATCGCCATTAGCCGCGCGCTTCCAGCATCAGACGTTTCATTTCAGCAACCGCCTCCTTCAGACCGCTCATCACCGCGCGTCCAATAATGGCATGACCAATATTCAGCTCGTGCATTTCCGGCAACGCCGCGATGGCTTTCACGTTGTGATACGTCAGGCCGTGACCCGCATTCACTTTCAGCCCCAGACCTGCCGCAAAAGTCGCCGCTTTGGCGATTCGTGCCAGCTCCTGCGCCTGCTCAGCATCGGTTTTTGCATCGGCATAGCAGCCAGTATGAATTTCAATGTAGGGCGCCCCTACCTCTGCGGCAGCGTTGATCTGGGCTTCATCGGCATCAATGAACAATGACACGAGGATCCCAGCCTCTGCCAGACGTTTGCAGGCATCGCGCATTTTGTCACGCTGACCAGCCACATCCAGGCCACCCTCTGTGGTGACTTCCTGGCGTTTTTCCGGTACCAGGCAGCAAAAATGCGGCTTCGTCTCAATGGCAATCGCCAGCATCTCTTCCGTTACCGCCATCTCCAGATTCATGCGCGTATCCAGCGTTTGACGCAGAATACGCACGTCACGGTCTGTGATGTGGCGGCGATCTTCACGCAGGTGCACAGTAATGCCATCGGCCCCCGCCTGTTCGGCGATAAATGCAGCCTGTACCGGATCCGGGTACGCGGTGCCACGTGCATTACGCAGAGTAGCAATGTGGTCAATGTTGACGCCTAACAGTAGTTCAGCCATGACAATCCTCGTTAATCGTTATTCGTTTTCACTGCGCGTTTTGGCATAAATTGCCGAAAGAGTTCCCGGCTTTTTAACGGCTTACCACCAAGATACGGCTTTAACGCCATACGGGTAAAGCGTTTCGCGGCGCGCAATGTATCAACATCAGGAAATTCTCTTGCCTCAAGCGCCTTCAGCTGTCGTCCGGTGAAGGTATTGTTATCAATCACGACGCTGGCGATAAACCCTTTCTCTTCGCGATAGCGATACGTCATGGTGTCATCCACCTGCTCACCGCTGCCAGCGCAATGAGTGAAGTCCACGCCATACCCCAGATGACCGAGCAATGCGAGCTCAAAGCGACGCAGAGCGGGCTCAGGAGTCCCTGTGATGCCAGCCAGTGTTTGTATACAGTTCAGATAATCAAAAAAGAGTTCAGAAAAGCGAGTCTCATACTCAAGTACACGAGAAATCAGTTCGTTGATGTAGAGACCACTGTAAAGCGTGATACCGCTGAGAGGAAGCGCCAGAGAGACAGCTTCTGCGCTGCGTAAGGTTTTCACCTCACCGCGACCGCCAAAGCGTAGAAGGAGCGGTGTGAAAGGCTGTAAAGCGCCTTTTAGATTAGAACGTTTGGAACGTGCGCCTTTAGCGACCAGACGCACGCGACCTGACTCTTCCGTGAAGACGTCCAGCATCAGGCTGGTTTCGCTCCAGGGGCGACTGTGTAGCACGAAAGCGCGCTGCCAGCCCTCCATCAGGGTGTTCCTCAGAGATCGTCAACGTAACCGAGACTGCGCAGCGCGCGTTCGTCGTCGGCCCAGCCGGATTTCACTTTCACCCACAGTTCCAGATGTACTGGCGCTTCAAACATTTCCTGCATATCTTTACGTGCTTCAATACCGATGGTTTTGATTTTGGCCCCTTTGTTGCCAATAACCATCTTCTTCTGCCCTTCACGCTCAACGAGGATAAGCCCGTTGATGTCGTAGCCGCCGCGTTCGTTAGTAATGAAACGCTCAATCTCAACGGTCACGGAGTACGGCAGTTCAGCCCCCAGGAAACGCATCAGTTTTTCACGGATGATTTCAGACGCCATAAAGCGCTGGGAACGATCGGTGATGTAATCTTCCGGGAAGTGATGAATGGCCTCCGGAAGGTGTTTACGCACGATGCCCGCAACGGTATCCACGTTCATTCCCGTTTCCGCAGACATCGGTACAATATCGAGGAAATTCATCTGGCTTGCCAGGAATTGCAGGTGCGGCAGTAAATCCGCTTTTTCCTGCACGTTGTCCACTTTATTCACGGCCAGGATAACCGGCGCTTTACCGTCGCGCAGTTTGTTCAGCACCATCTCATCGTCTGGCGTCCAGCGGGTGCCTTCCACGACGAAAATGACCAGTTCAACGTCACCAATGGAGCTGCTCGCCGCTTTGTTCATCAGGCGGTTAATGGCGCGTTTTTCTTCCATATGCAAACCCGGGGTATCGACATAAATTGCCTGATACGCCCCTTCGGTATGGATACCGACAATGCGGTGACGTGTGGTTTGTGCTTTACGGGAAGTAATTGAAATCTTCTGCCCAAGCAGATTATTCAATAGGGTAGATTTGCCTACGTTTGGGCGACCAACGATGGCAATAAATCCGCAATAGCTTTTATCTTCGCTCATTCCAACTCCAGTTTTTTCAACGCCTGTTCGGCGGCAGCCTGCTCAGCCTTACGACGGCTTGAACCTGTGCCAACCACCGGTTCACTCAGGCCGCTGACCTGGCAGTGGATAGTAAATTCCTGATCATGCGCTTCGCCACGCACCTGTACCACCAGATAAGACGGTAACGGTAGATGACGGCCTTGCAAATATTCCTGCAAGCGCGTTTTCGGATCTTTTTGTTTGTCGCCCGGGCTAATTTCATCCAGACGGCTTTGATACCAGTTAAGGATCAGTTTCTCGACGGTCTGAATATCGCTGTCGAGGAATACGCCACCAATTAACGCTTCTACGGTATCGGCCAGAATAGATTCACGACGGAAGCCGCCGCTTTTCAATTCACCCGGTCCCAAACGCAGGCATTCACCCAAATCAAACTCACGGGCTAATTCCGCCAGTGTGTTACCACGCACCAGCGTGGCGCGCATACGGCTCATATCCCCTTCGTCCACACGCGGGAAACGGTGATACAGCGCATTAGCGATGACAAAGCTTAAAATAGAGTCGCCTAAAAACTCTAAACGCTCGTTATGTTTGCTGCTGGCACTACGATGGGTTAATGCCTGCTGCAACAGCTCCTGATGAGTAAAAGTGTAGCCCAGCTTCCGTTGAAGCCGATTAATTACGATGGGGTTCATGCGATACCAATAAATGAATGCGTCAACAATCCAGCACACGAAACAGACCTGTATTTGAAACCAATGCTGTTTCGTGTGCCGTGGCGACCAGACGGCGCCAACCTTAAACTTCGGGGGAATATTCTATACACAACGACAGGGGATGTCGTTAGTCTGGGGAAATTTATCCGATAAATAATTCATGTTGTCGCCATTATGACGACAACATGTACATTAATCAGGAATTAATGAATACCGCCAATACGGCTTAAACGCACGCCGGTAGGCCATTCACCTTCTTGTTTATCAAAACTCATCCAGATCGCCGTCGCTTTACCGACCAGGTTTGCTTCCGGTACAAATCCCCAGTAACGGCTGTCCGCGCTGTTATCACGGTTATCACCCATCATGAAGTATTGTCCCGGCGGCACAATCCAGGTTGCCAGTTGCTGACCCGGCTGCTGGTAATACATCCCGACCTGATCCTGTGCAATGGGCACGGTCAGAATCCGGTGTGTTACCTCACCCAGCGTTTCTTTGCGCTCAGTCAGACGAATACCATTATCTTTGGTTTCGTTCAACGGCACTTCAAAGAATCCACTGCTGGCTTCGCCTGCGTTGCGACGGGCAAACGTCTGAACAAAATCGCTCGGCTGAACATTGGAGTAGGTTACCGCCAGCGCATTTTCACACGCCTGGCCTGAGCTACACCCAGGTTGAATGGTCACTTCTTTCGAAACCGGATCGTAGGTGACTTTATCCCCCGGTAAACCGACCGCGCGTTTGATGTAATCCAGACGCGGATCTTCCGGGTATTTAAACACCACGATATCGCCACGTTTTGGATGACCGGTTTCAATCAAGGTTTTCTGATAAATCGGGTCTTTAACTCCATAGGCGAATTTTTCCACCAGAATAAAGTCACCGATTAACAGTGTCGGCATCATCGAACCTGACGGGATCTGGAAAGGCTCATAAATAAATGAACGCACCACCAGCACAATAGCCAGCACCGGAAACACCGACGCACCGGTTTCCAGCCAGCCGGGCTTAGGCGCCACTTTTTTTAGCGTGGCTTTGTCCAGTGACTCATTAACAGCGGCTTGTGCCGCTGCCTGACGCTCCCGACGTTTTGGCGCGAAGATAAATTTATCCACACACCATAAAATGCCCGTCACCAGTGTGGCAATCACCAGAATCAGGGCAAACATATTCGCCATGCCAACTCCTTAGGGTTATTTGCTGTCTTTACCGACATGCAGAATGGCGAGAAACGCTTCCTGAGGCAGCTCTACGTTACCGATCTGCTTCATTCGTTTTTTACCTTCTTTCTGCTTCTGCAGCAGTTTTTTCTTACGGCTGATATCACCGCCATAGCACTTCGCCAACACGTTCTTACGCAACTGCTTCACCGTTGAACGCGCAATAATGTGCGTCCCAATCGCGGCCTGGATAGCAATATCAAACTGCTGGCGCGGGATGAGCTCTTTCATCTTCTCAACCAACTCGCGACCACGGCTTTGCGAATTGCCACGGTGGGTGATCAACGCCAGCGCATCTACACGCTCGTTGTTAATCAACACGTCAACACGCACCATGTCTGACGCCTGGAAGCGTTTGAAGTTATAGTCCAGCGAAGCGTAACCACGAGACGTTGACTTCAGACGGTCGAAGAAGTCGAGCACCACTTCCGCCATCGGGATTTCATAAGTCAGCGCCACCTGGTTACCGTGGTAAACCATATTGGTCTGTACGCCACGCTTCTCGATACACAGCGTGATAACGTTGCCCAGGTAAGCCTGCGGCAGCAGCATGTGACATTCCGCGATAGGTTCGCGCAGCTCATAAATGTTATTCAGCGGCGGCAGTTTGGACGGGCTATCGACATAGATAGTCTCTTTCGCCGTCGTTTCCACTTCATACACTACCGTCGGTGCGGTGGTGATCAGATCCAGATCGTATTCACGCTCCAGACGCTCCTGAATGATCTCCATGTGCAACAGCCCCAGGAAGCCACAGCGGAAGCCGAAGCCCAGCGCCGTTGAGCTTTCCGGCTCGTAGAACAGAGAGGCGTCGTTCAGGCTCAGTTTACCGAGCGCGTCGCGGAAGTTTTCGTAATCGTCTGAACTGACCGGGAACAGACCCGCATAAACCTGCGGTTTAACCTTTTTAAATCCTGGCAGCGCTTTTTCTGCCGGGTTACGCGCCTGCGTCAGCGTATCGCCAACCGGTGCGCCGAGGATGTCTTTAATGGCGCATACCAGCCAACCTACCTCGCCGCATTTCAGCTCAGTGCGGTCAACCTGCTTCGGCGTAAAGATGCCCAGACGGTCTGCGTTGTAGACCTGTCCGGTGCTCATCACTTTAATTTTGTCGCCTTTACGCATGGTGCCGTTTTTAATACGCACCAGCGAAACAACGCCAAGATAGTTATCGAACCAGGAGTCGATGATCAGCGCCTGCAGCGGGCCTTCCGGATCACCTTCCGGCGGTGGAATATCACGCACCAGACGTTCCAGGACGTCGGTCACGCCAACGCCAGTTTTCGCGGAGCAGCGCACAGCATCGGTGGCGTCGATGCCGACAATGTCTTCAATCTCTTCTGCCACACGTTCAGGATCGGCGGCAGGTAAGTCAATTTTGTTAAGGACCGGAACCACTTCCAGATCCATTTCCATGGCGGTATAGCAGTTTGCCAGGGTTTGCGCTTCTACGCCCTGTCCGGCGTCTACCACCAGCAATGCACCTTCACACGCCGCCAGTGAACGGGAAACTTCATACGAGAAGTCAACGTGGCCTGGGGTGTCGATAAAGTTAAGCTGATAGGTTTCACCATCAGATGCTTTGAAATCGAGCGTCACGCTCTGCGCTTTGATAGTAATACCGCGCTCACGCTCAAGATCCATCGAGTCGAGAACCTGCGCTTCCATTTCACGGTCAGACAGGCCACCGCAGATCTGGATAATACGGTCAGACAGCGTCGATTTACCGTGGTCGATGTGAGCTATGATTGAAAAGTTACGTATGTTCTTCATATAGAGTAATTATTGTGCCTTACGCCTGGTTCGACAGGCTTTGAGAAGTCGCTGTTCTGAGCTTAACGTCTGTTTAAGTGAAACGCCGCATTCTACACTACAACGCTGAGGCGAGGAAATGTTCATAGAGCAAGGATAGCGGGAACTGGAAACAACATCGCTTTTGCAATGCAAAATACAACAAAGCCAGTGATATCACTGGCTCGTTTCGGTTGAAGGGGTCTCGACGCGGAGCATTCCCGGCGGTAGAGCAACGTTCAGAATCACCGGTTGCCAGGCTTCTCGTTTTGCCAGTTTGCGGGAGAAACCGCGCGCAAGCAAAAATCCCCCGACTCCGCCTAATATCGCGCCGCTCAATGAAGCGATGTCTGAGCCGAACAATAGCTGAAACAGGGAAGCAAACAGAAAAAGCCCAGCCAGCGGCGACAGGTAAACCAACATTGCTGACCCCAGCAGGCTCCCTTCGGCAATACCCAGTTCGACTTTTTGCCCCGGCACCAACGGTTCGGCACTCGGGACCACAATCGTATGCGTCGTTTGGGGTCCCAGTTTATTCAACACTCGAGTGCCGCATCCCGCGCGAGAAGCACAACTGCTGCATGATGCCTTAACATCACAACTCACCCTCGCCTGACCATCCTGCCAGGAGACAACCGTTGCCCACTCTTTGATCATTGCGCGGCCCTGAACTTAATGTTGTCTGCAATGCGTTTGGCGGTTTGCGGCGGGAGCTCACCCACAACGGTGATTTCTGCGTTGTCACGCACGCTGGTGCTTACCGTTCTACGCCCGGTACGCAGCAGTTGATCGGTACTGGTTTGCGTCGCGCGGTTAACGTTCACCGAGAAACTGAACAAACCATCAGAATACAGACGAGATTCAATGGGCATATCCATGGTCGGAATCGGACGTCGGCTACTGGAAATTTCGCTGAATCCTTGCGGAAGCCAGGAGGGGCTCCAGTTGAAATTGGTCTTTTCTCCAGTCGGAACAGAAA
The DNA here is from genome assembly GCF_010231475.1 of Citrobacter sp. NCU1. Taxonomy (GTDB): domain Bacteria; phylum Pseudomonadota; class Gammaproteobacteria; order Enterobacterales; family Enterobacteriaceae; genus Citrobacter_D. The sequence goes on from NZ_NRDO01000004.1 coordinate 174,379, forward strand.
GCAGAGGCGGCAGGTTAGCTTTTGCCAGGGTCTGCATCGTATTCCCGATATCATTGTTCACGTTGAAAGCGATCACTCGGAATTGTTCGAGTGTTTCACCATCTCGATCCAGTAGATCAACCCTCATCGGTAAGCGGGTCTCTGCGTCCATCCATACGATGTAGCTATAGCGGGTACCATCACGCGCCACAACACGGATCACTTCGCACAAACGGTCAGCAATACGCGTTTTCCCGACAGAGATAAAATCATAATAGGGAGCGAGTCGCTTAAAGTCGGTATAGACGAGAGAAGGCAGGGAATCAACGATGTAGTCACCGTTTAAGGTGAACGGCTCAAGCCCAGGCTCGAAATAGCTGATTTCGTTTCCACGCTGGACGACTTCCCGGCGCGGGCCATCCAGTTGCAACAATTGTGCAAGCGGACGGTTATCGAGGCGCGCATGCCGATAACGCAGAGACTCAACGCCTTGTTTATTGATGCTGACGAATGACAGCTCGTAAGTGAGTGACTGGCTGGCCAGATTCATCTGCTGCAATAACGCCCCGGACGCAGGATTGGCCGAGGCGTTAGCAGAGAAGAACAGGCTACCTGTCACAAGTGACATGGCAAACCAAATTTGCTTCATTACTGCGATTGCGTTCCTAAAGTTTGAATTCCTGGCACCTGCACAGCGGCTTGCTGTGTTTGCGCCTGCTCAAACTGAAGCTGTTCGGAGTGCAGTCGACGTTGCAGTTCGTAATCCTGCAGCATGGCATTGATACGACGACGCTGTTCCTGTACCTGCTGTTGCTGGCCACCGCTGGCTGTTGCATCGGAAGGTACCCCCAGACTTACCGGACTCGCCTTACCCATCATTGGCAAGGTGTTAAATACCGGTGTTTCAGGCTGCTGGGACGTTTCAGATTGTCCGTTATAGTGCTGGACGCCAACAATAACTGCAAGCGATACGCATGCCGCTACGCCCATTTGGGTGAGTTGCGCCGCCCACGGACGCATTTTCTTCCAGAAAGGCATTTTTTGCCACTGGTGCGGTGCGGGTTGGGCCTCAGGGATCAACGGCGTCGCCTGGCGTACGGGCTCGCTTTCAATCGCGGCCATAACGCGCGCGGAAATATCGAAATGGAGAACATCAGCGGTATCTCCGCGCATGGAATCGCGGATTAGGTGATAACTCTCCCATGTTTTCTGCATTTCCGGGTCATGAGTCAGCGCTTTAAGCAGCTCATTATCCAGCGTTTCGCCATCCATTAAAGCGGAAAGTTTCTCTTTCTGCATGCCTAATACCTTTTCCAGTATCCCGCTATCGTCAACGCCTGATAAGCGGTTGAACTTTATTATCAATAGCTTCCCGCGCTCGGAAGATACGAGAACGCACCGTACCCACCGGACAATCCATGATAGCAGCTATCTCTTCATAGCTTAGGCCATCTAGCTCCCGCAAGGTAATTGCCATGCGTAAATCTTCCGGGAGGGACTCAATAGTTCGGAAAACTATCTGTCTCAGCTCTTCTGACAACATTAAGTTCTCAGGGTTCGAAATTTCTTTCAGCGCACCGCCACTTTCGAAGTTTTCTGCTTCAATCGCATCCACATCACTGGATGGCGGGCGACGCCCCTGAGCGACCAGGTAATTCTTAGCTGTATTGACTGCAATTCGATATAGCCAGGTATAAAAAGCACTATCTCCCCGGAAAGAATCCAGCGCGCGATAGGCCTTAATAAATGACTCTTGCACCACATCGGGAACATCGCCCGACGGCACATAGCGGGAAACCAGACTCGCCACTTTATGCTGGTAGCGTACCACCAGTAAATTAAAGGCTTTCTGATCTCCCTTCTGGACCCGTTCAACCAGGACCTGGTCCGTTAACTGCTCGCTCATCCGAGGTAAAGTCTCCCCAAACCAAATTTCCACGCGTTCTCGAAACGCCACTCCATCAGCCGCACTATGAGCAAGCAATAGCTTAGAGTGTCAGAGTTTCGTAAAGTTCCGTTACGCATTTGTTTTTGTTTGTCATGTTGTAGACAGGTCATTATCTCTCATTATAAGTCTACAGAGTCTGAACAACGCACTATCTGTTTAGAAATGCCCATTTAGTCGCTTGCAGAGTAACCCAACAGCGCCTTTTTTTCATCACATAATCTGGCGCTAACGACCTGCTTCGCAAAATATTTTCCGTATTTTGCATCTCACTGTCTTATCCTTTCATGTTTAGTGGTTGCAACACATATAAAAATAAAACGTGCTGAAAAACCCAGTGTGGTGCTATGCTGACCAAACACTGTTTAGTAAATTAAACAAACACAATGAATACGATTCCTGAACTATCCTGTGACGTGTTGATTATTGGCAGCGGTGCTGCCGGACTCTCTCTGGCGCTGCGCCTGGCTGAAAAGCATCAGGTCATTGTTCTGAGTAAAGGACCTGTCAGCGAAGGTTCGACATTTTATGCGCAGGGCGGTATTGCCGCGGTTTTCGATGAGACCGACAGCATTGACTCCCACGTCGAAGATACGTTGGTTGCAGGCGCCGGTATCTGCGATCGTCATGCAGTGGAGTTCGTCGCCAGCAATGCCCGTTCATGTGTTCAATGGCTGATTGATCAAGGCGTCCTGTTTGACACCCACGTTCAGGCTAATGGGGAAGAAAGCTACCACCTGACCCGCGAGGGTGGACATAGCCATCGCCGCATTCTGCATGCTGCCGATGCTACCGGCAAAGAAGTCGAGACCACGCTGGTCAGCAAAGCGCAACACCATCCTAATATCCGTGTTCTGGAACGCAGCAACGCCGTTGATTTAATTATCTCCGACAAAATTGGTTTGCCAGGAACCCGCCGGGTGGTAGGCGCATGGATCTGGAATCGTAATAAAGAAACCGTCGAAACCTGCCATGCTAAATCGGTGGTACTGGCAACGGGCGGGGCATCAAAGGTGTATCAATACACCACCAACCCGGATATCTCTTCAGGCGATGGTATTGCTATGGCCTGGCGCGCCGGATGCCGCGTCGCTAACCTCGAGTTTAATCAGTTTCACCCCACGGCGCTGTATCACCCACAGGCGAGAAATTTCCTGCTCACCGAAGCACTGCGCGGCGAAGGGGCGCACCTTAAACGTCCTGACGGCACACGATTTATGCCGGACTTTGATGAACGTGGCGAACTGGCGCCGCGCGATATTGTCGCCCGGGCCATCGATCATGAAATGAAGCGTCTTGGCGCAGATTGTATGTTCATCGACATCAGTCATAAACCCGCTGAGTTTGTCCGTCAGCACTTCCCGATGATTTATGAAAAGCTGTTAGGTCTGGGGATTGATCTCACCAAAGAGCCAGTGCCCATCGTTCCTGCCGCGCACTATACCTGCGGCGGCGTCATGGTGGACGACTTTGGCCGAACCGATGTCGATGGTCTGTATGCGATCGGTGAAGTGAGCTACACCGGTCTGCACGGCGCAAACCGCATGGCCTCTAATTCACTGCTGGAATGTCTGGTATACGGCTGGTCAGCGGCTGAAGATATTGACCGCCGCATGCCGTATGCCCGTGGCGTTAACCAACTCCCAGCCTGGGATGAAAGCCGCGTTGAGAATCCGGATGAACTGGTGGTCATTCAGCATAACTGGCACGAACTGCGCCTGTTTATGTGGGACTATGTCGGTATTGTCCGCACCACAAAACGTCTGGAGCGCGCCCTGCGCCGTATCACCATGCTGCAGCAGGAGATCGACGAGTATTACGCCAATTTCCGTGTGTCGAACAATTTACTGGAACTGCGTAATCTGGTGCAGGTGGCCGAACTTATCGTTCGCTGTGCGATGCAGCGTAAAGAGAGCCGGGGATTGCATTACACGCTGGATTATCCCGCGTTGTTGCCTGAATCCGGCCCATCGGTGCTCTCTCCATTAAGCAATCACATAAACAGATAAAACGCCTGGGTCAGCGCCGTGTAACTTTCAGAGTAACGCTGGTCTGGCCCACGGATCACCATCCGATCGCTAAAACACTCTCCGGCCTGTGGGGAAAACGCCAACAGTACCCGATGCGGCAAGCGAGCTTCCGTTTCCGCAACATCTGTTCGCAACCGCAAATGCCAGCCCATGCTTAACGCCTGCTGCGTGAAGGTGTTGCCAATCTGTTCCGGCAACACAACGCAAAAGAATCCCTCTTCCGTAATGCACTCCGTAGCATTAGCTAACAACGTCTGGTGATCCAGCGTCGTGGTATAACGCGCCTGTTCACGTTGTGGCGTCGCGCACTCCACACCCTGCTCATAATAAGGAGGATTACTGATGATCAAATCAAAACGAACGGTCTGACGAGGAACCCACTGCTGAACGTCTTCAGTGTGTACCGTCACGCGATGCGCCCACGGCGACTGCAAAATATTCTCCTGCGCTTGTTCGGCGGCAGCGGCGTCCAGTTCTACAGCATCAATGATGACGTTTTCGTCCGTACGCTGCGCTAACATTAGCGCCAGCAGCCCACTCCCCGTACCAATATCAAGGACTCGCTTTACGCCCGCGACAGGCGCCCAGGCACCTAAGAGAATGCCGTCAGTTCCCACTTTCATCGCGCAACGGTCGTGCGCCACAAAAAACTGCTTAAAAGTAAATCCATTACGACGAACGACGGATGTAGACTGGGGCATGAAAACACAACCTTGCAGGAAAAACGGCAATAGCACCGGGTGAAAACAATACCTGAGAAGCGATATCCATACAAACAGATGAAGATTGCAGCCGTAACGTCTATAATCAGCGCCCCACACAGAGGTAGAACATGACTGTAACGACTTTTTCCGAACTTGAACTCGATGAAAGCCTGCTGGAAGCTCTCCAGGATAAAGGTTTCACTCGCCCGACCGCCATTCAGGCTGCCGCCATTCCGCCTGCGCTCGATGGCCGTGATGTACTCGGTTCTGCGCCAACAGGCACCGGTAAAACGGCGGCATATCTGCTGCCAGCGTTGCAGCACTTGCTCGACTTCCCGCGTAAAAAATCCGGTCCACCGCGAATTTTAATTCTGACGCCAACCCGCGAACTGGCGATGCAGGTTGCCGATCACGCCCGTGAACTGGCGAAACACACTCATCTGGATATCGCCACCATCACCGGAGGCGTGGCATACATGAACCACGCGGAAGTGTTTAGCGAAAACCAGGACATCGTGGTCGCCACCACCGGTCGCCTTCTGCAGTATATTAAAGAAGAAAACTTCGACTGCCGCGCCGTCGAAACCCTGATCCTCGACGAAGCCGATCGTATGCTGGACATGGGTTTTGCTCAGGACATTGAACATATCGCTGGGGAAACGCGCTGGCGTAACCAGACAATGCTGTTCTCCGCGACGCTTGAAGGCGATGCCATTAAAGATTTTGCTGAGCGCCTGCTGGAAGAACCGGTTGAAGTCTCTGCCACGCCGTCCACACGCGAGCGTAAAAAGATCCATCAATGGTACTACCGTGCCGATAATTTAGAGCACAAGGTAGAACTGTTAAAGCACCTGCTAAAACAAGATGATGCCACACGTACTATCGTGTTTGTGCGTAAGCGCGAGCGCGTACACGAACTTGCCGAGATGCTACGTGCAGCAGGGATCAACAACTGCTATCTCGAAGGCGAGATGCCGCAGATCAAACGCAACGAAGGCATTAAGCGACTCACCGACGGTCGCGTAAACGTACTGGTTGCCACCGACGTTGCCGCGCGCGGTATCGATATTCCTGACGTTAGTCACGTCATTAACTTTGATATGCCGCGCAGTGGGGATACCTATCTGCACCGTATCGGCCGTACAGGCCGCGCTGGTCGCAAAGGTACCGCCATTTCTCTGGTCGAAACCCACGATCACCTGCTGCTGTTAAAAATCGGTCGCTACATTGAAGAACCGCTGAAAGCGCGTGTCATTGATGAACTTCGCCCGAAAACGCGTGCGCCGAGTGAGAAACTGACCGGCAAACCGTCTAAAAAAGTGCTGGCTAAACGCGCTGAGAAGAAAAAAGAGAAAGACAAAGAGAAGCCACGCGTGAAGATACGTCACCGTGATGCGAAAAATATCGGTAAGCGTCGCAAGCCTGCCAACGCGGGTACACCACCGCAGAAGAACGAAGAGTAAAAAAATCGCCGGGTAATTTAGCCCGGCATTTTTTTATCCCCTGCTGAAAAACAGGTCTCAACGCACTCCATAAAAATCTGCATTGCCGGACTGATGGCTTTCCCCGCATGGTGCGCGCACAGCGCCATGATTGACGGTGGGGTCGTATCGAATGGCAGCTCTTTCAATTCCCCTGAACGCAACTCTCGTTCAACGGCGAATCGGGGTAAAAAGCTCACCCCCAGATTTGCCGCTACACACTGTTTGATACTCTCAATACTCCACAATTCGATGGTATTTTGCATCGTTACCCGCCGCTGACGCAGTATTCCTTCAAACAGCTGGCGGAAAATGCACTGTGGCTCATTGATGATAAAGCTACAGGCTATGTGTCGACCTTCTTGGGTAAAATCGACATTCTGGAGTAACGGAGATGCCACCAGCACCAGGGATTGTTCCCCCAGCGGCTTCATCTCAAGCGCATCATCATTACCGACCCGATAAAAAATCCCCAGATCAACATCGTCATTAAGTAATGCGTCGCGGATCACGTAGCAGTTGAGCGACTGCAACGACAACTGAACATTGGGCGAGCGTTGCTTAAAACGTTGCAAAACCTGCGGCATTTTATAGGCCAGCAGTGTTTCTCCTGTCGCAATACGAAGCTCCCCGCCAGGTTCCGAATCCTGCCTTGCCGCTTCCCGAATCGACTCCATGACGCGGGTCAGATCGTGGATGTGCGGCATCAGTTTCTTTCCTTCCGTGGTAAGGCACATTCGCCGCCCTATCTTCTCAAACAGTTGCAGAGAGAATTCCCGCTCCAGCTGTTGAATATGAAAAGTCACGGTCGATTGTGTACAGCAAAGCTTTTGCGAAGCGCGTAAAAACGAGCCTTCTTCCACGACCGTTTTCAACGTAATGAATCGCCGCAGATCCATAATCACCAACCTATCGAAGTTATCGAATTCAGAGTTTAAAAACATTCATTTTTTTAAATGTTTCATATCGGGTACTGTCGGCTAAAACAGAGGAGATGACAAGTGACACCGACCCTTTTAAGTGCATTTTGGACCTATACATTGATTACAGCCCTGACCCCTGGACCCAACAATATCCTTGCGCTCAGTTCCGTTACCCAGCATGGTTTTCGCCAGAGCACTCGCGTGCTGGCGGGAATGAGTCTGGGATTTTTAATCATCATGTTGCTGTGCGCCGGGATCTCGTTTTCGCTCGCTATTATCGATCCCGCCATCGTCCATTTACTGAGCTGGGCAGGCGCGGCCTATATTCTGTGGCTGGCGTATAAAATTGCCACCAGCCCGACTTCCGGGGGGAACGCAACGTCAAAACCGATCGGTTTTTGGGCGAGTTTTGGTTTGCAGTTCGTCAACGTCAAAATCATTTTGTACGGTATTACCGCACTCTCCACTTTTGTACTGCCGCATACAAAAGAGTTGAATTGGGTGATCGGTGTCAGCCTGTTACTGGCGATCATCGGGACTTTTGGCAATGTGTGCTGGGCGCTGGCCGGGCATATTTTTCAGACGGTTTTCCGCCGCTATGGCCGTCAGTTGAATGGTGTTCTGGCGTTGTTGTTAGTCTACTGCGCAGTGCGGATTTTTTACTGATGGAATGCAAAAAGCGGAAGATGCGCTTGCATCCTCCGCTTTTGAGTATCGGATTACCGGGGAATATCCCCGTGAGCCTTACAGGCTCTCAGTAAAGGTACGAGCGATAACGTCGCGCTGCTGTTCTGGCGTCAGAGAGTTAAAACGCACAGCATAGCCAGAAACACGGATAGTCAGTTGCGGATATTTTTCCGGATGCTTAACCGCATCTTCCAGTGTTTCGCGACGCAGAACGTTAACGTTCAGGTGCTGACCACCTTCCACGCGAACTTCCGGCTGTACATCTACCGGAACTTCACGGTATTCGATTTCGCCCAGTTTGCTAACGGCAACGACTTCATCTGCAGAGAAACCTGCTTTCGCAACGATGCAGCGCGCTTCGCCTTTTTCGCTGTCCAGCAGCCAGAAAGAGTTCAGCAGGTCGTCGTTAGCAGCTTTAGTAATCTGGATACCTGTAATCATGTGATGCCTCCCCGGCAAAATTATTTGATTTCGGTTGGCCCATCGCGGCCAATTGGTAAAACCATTGTTGCTTGAGTGTATATATACCCCTCACACACCCTCGATTCATTGATTTAAATCAATAAAAACCACACAGTAAAAAGGGTGATGGGTGGATTTTATTGTTTTACATCAACTTACGCTTCGCGCACTGATAAACTTTTTACATAAATTTTCAACATTCTTTAGGAGAAGTCCGGCATTGCGACATGCAGAATTTTGCGCCGTAGAAAGAAGCAGTTAAGCTAGGCACATTGAAAAATTCGCAGGAGAGCGAGATGGCCACCGAATTAACCTGGCATGACGTACTGGCTGATGAAAAGCAGCAGCCTTACTTTGTTAACACGCTACATACCGTCGCTGGAGAACGTCAGTCGGGAATGACGATTTACCCGCCGCAAAAGGATGTCTTCAATGCGTTTCGCTTCACTGAACTGAGTGATGTTAAGGTCGTGATTCTGGGACAAGACCCCTATCATGGACCCGGCCAGGCGCATGGTCTTGCCTTCTCAGTGCTACCCGGGATCGCCACGCCTCCGTCACTGTTAAATATGTATAAGGAGCTGGAGGCCTCAATACCAGGATTTACCCGCCCCACGCATGGTTATCTGGAAAGTTGGGCGCGCCAGGGAGTGTTACTGCTGAATACCGTACTAACCGTACGGGCAGGTCAGGCGCATTCACACGCCAGCCTCGGCTGGGAAACGTTCACCGATAAAGTCATCAGTCTGATTAATGAGCATCGGGAAGGCGTGGTCTTTTTGCTCTGGGGTTCGCACGCGCAGAAGAAAGGCGCCATTATTGACACCCAACGTCATCACGTGTTGAAAGCGCCTCATCCGTCGCCGCTGTCTGCACATCGCGGCTTCTTTGGCAGCAATCATTTTGTTCTGGCAAATCAGTGGCTGGAACAGCGTGGCGAAAAGCCCATTGACTGGATGCCCGTTTTACCGGAGAAGGGTGAATAACATAGTGCAGGTTGTAAGCCCGGTAAGCGTCGCACCACCGGGCATATGGCCGGATGGCAGCGCAAGCGCTTTATCCGGCCAACACACAAAGCGTTATTACGCTTTGTTTTGACGCCACCACTCAGCAAGCAACACACCTGTCGCCACCGAAACGTTGAGCGTGTCAACATTACCCGTACCGTCAATCGCAACGCACAGGTCGTCTGCAGAAAGTGCGGCTTCCGGCAAGGCGTCACGTTCACGACCTAACACCAGCACCATTTTCTCTGGCAGTGTAGTAGCAAACAGCGGTTTACCCTGCGAACTGGAGGTTGTGACCACGGTATAACCCGCCTGACGGAAATCATCCAGCACGTCAACCAGGCTGTCACCCGTGATCGGCTGCACGTGCTCTGCGCCACCTTCAGCAGTACGGATCGCCGCCCCGGATTCCAGCAGCGCGGCATCCTGCACCACGACGCCTTTCACGCCAAAGTGCGCACAGCTACGCATCATCCCGCCAAGGTTATGCGGGTTAGCAATATCTTCCAGCGCCAGCACACAATCCTGTGCCCCTGCCTGGTTTACCCACTGCTTAACTGTCGTACCATTGCGTTTTTTGATCAGGAAACAGACGCCGCCGTGGTGTTCAGTACCGGAGGCTTTCGCCAGTTCCGCTTCGTCAACCACGTGATAGGCCTTACGGTTTGCCGCCATCCAGCGTAGCGCTTCTTTAAAACGCGGGGTCACACTCTGAATAAACCAGGCACGTACAATCGCATCCGGTCGGCTCTGGAACAGTGCCTGACAGGCATTCTCGCCGTAAACACGGGTCTCTTCCGCACGTTGGCGACGCAATACTTCAGGATCGATAAAACTTTTGCCGCTGATTCCGCCGTGATCGGCCTTTTCCGTCGTCTCATCGCCCGGAGCACGGGAAACAGTACGCCACGGTGAATCTTCACGTTTACGGTCGCGTTCAACATCGCGGTCACGACCACGTTCACGACCGCGTTCGCTGTTCGGGCCCCTTCTGTCATCACGGGCAGGGCGACGACCGCCTTCGGCTCGGGAAGTACCGGGGCGACCGCCGCCTTTACCAGTACGTGGATTTTGAGTGCGTTTGTCCGAGTCATCATCACTGCGGACGTACATCACTTTGACCTTGCCGTTTTTGTTCTTCAGTTCGTCGCTCATTTCTTTTCTCCACCTGCGCTGCGCGAAGCGCGCAGATTACCTGATGTGTCATCGGTTAGCCATTATTTCATTTAAAAGCTAATGACTATTGTACTCATCGAATAAAACACATTGTTGTTTAAAACAGTCTCCCCGATAATATGTAACATAATAGAAACATACCGACGTCACTGTCGAAAAGTCTACCCTACTCTTTCAGAGGTTAGTTATGAATACCGTTTGTACCCGCTGCCAGGCTATTAACCGCATTCCCGATGATCGTATTGAGGAAGCGGCAAAATGCGGACGCTGTGGTCACGACCTGTTTGATGGAGAAGTGATTAATGCGACCGGTGAAACGCTGGATAAATTGCTGAAGGACGATCTTCCTGTGGTGGTCGATTTCTGGGCGCCGTGGTGCGGCCCATGCCGTAATTTTGCCCCGATATTTGAAGATGTCGCCGAAGAGCGCAGCGGCAAAGTTCGCTTTGTCAAAGTGAATACGGAAGCAGAACGTGAACTTAGCGCCCGTTTTGGCATTCGTAGTATCCCAACCATCATGATTTTCAAGAAAGGCGAAGTTGTCGACATGCTGAATGGCGCGGTGCCAAAAGCGCCTTTTGATAGCTGGCTTAACGAATCACTGTAATCTCACCGGGGCGCATCTTGTGCCCCGTTTTCACCTCTGCGACAATAGCGTTTTTCAACGCATTCTCCCATGACTGATAACGCAGTACTCCAGTTACGCGCCGAACGCCTCGCGCGCGCCACGCGTCCTTTTCTTGCCAGAGGCAACCGCATTCGTCGCTGTCAACGATGCTTGCTGCCATTGAAACAGTGTCTGTGCGATACGCTAACGACTTCGCAAGCGAACAGCCGCTTTTGTCTGGTGATGTTTGATACCGAACCGATGAAGCCCAGCAATACGGGGCGTTTAATTGCGGATATTTTACCCGATACCACCGCATTTCAATGGTCGCGCACAGAACCACCGCAGGCGCTACTCGATCTGGTGAAAAACCCGGATTATCAACCGATGGTGGTGTTCCCAGCCTCCTACGCGGGTGAAGAGCGCGAAGTGATTTTCACGCCACCAACGGACAAACCGCCGCTGTTTATTATGCTCGACGGAACCTGGCCGGAAGCGCGTAAAATGTTTCGCAAGAGCCCTTATCTCGACAACCTGCCGGTGATTTCAGTCGATCTGTCACGACTTTCCGCTTATCACCTGCGCGAAGTCCATGCTCAGGGACAATACTGCACCGCCGAAGTGGCCATTGCTCTGCTGGATCTGGCTGGCGACGCCAAAGCCGCATGCAGTCTGGGCGAGCACTTCTCCCGTTTTAAAACGCGTTACCTGGCTGGAAAAACGCAACATCAAGGGAGCGTCACAGCAGACTTATCAGAAAACGTTTAAAATCATTCGGTCACTGATGCCATAAGGAAGCCGATATGAGTCAGCGTGGTCTGGAAGCACTACTGCGACCAAAATCTATTGCGGTGATTGGCGCGTCAATGAAGCCCCATCGTGCTGGTTATCTGATGATGCGCAACCTGCTGGCCGGAGGGTTCAACGGTCCCGTTCTGCCGGTGACACCCACCTGGAAGGCGGTGTTAGGCGTCCTTGCCTGGCCAGATATTGCCAGTCTGCCCTTTACGCCCGATCTCGCGGTCCTTTGTACCAATGCCAGCCGTAATCTTGCTCTACTGGAGGCTCTGGGAGAGAAAGGGTGCAAAACCTGCATTATTTTGTCGTCACCCGCGTCTCAACATGCAGAGCTTCAGTCCTGCGCACGACGTTTCAAAATGCGGCTTCTTGGCCCGAATAGTCTGGGATTACTGGCGCCCTGGCAGGGCCTGAACGCCAGTTTCTCGCCTGTTCCCATTAAGCGTGGCAAGCTCGCATTTATTTCGCAGTCAGCGGCTGTCTCCAATACTATTCTGGACTGGGCGCAGCAGCGGGAAATGGGCTTCTCTTACTTTATTGCGTTAGGCGACAGTCTGGATATTGATGTCGATGAATTGCTGGACTACCTTGCGCGAGACAGCAAGACCAGCGCGATCCTGCTTTACCTTGAACATTTAAGCGATGCCCGGCGCTTTGTCTCTGCCGCCCGTAGCGCGTCGCGTAACAAACCGATTCTGGTCATTAAAAGTGGCCGTAGTCCGGCAGCCCAGCGTTTACTCAACACCAGCGCGGGAATGGATCCCGCGTGGGATGCCGCTATTCAGCGTGCAGGCTTACTGCGCGTCCAGGATACCCACGAACTTTTCTCTGCCGTTGAAACCCTAAGCCACATGCGCCCACTGCGCGGTGACAGACTGATGATCATCAGTAATGGCGCAGCCCCTGCCGCCCTGGCGCTGGATGAACTCTGGTCACGCAATGGCAAATTAGCGACGTTAAGCGAAGAGACATGCAGCAAACTGAGAGAAGCGCTGCCTGAACACGTCAACATCGCCAACCCCTTGGATCTGCGTGACGACGCCAGCAGCGATCACTTTGTCAAAACGGTGGACATTTTGCTGGCCAGCCAGGATTTCGATGCTTTGATGGTGATCCACTCCCCCAGCGCTGTTGCCCCAGGGACCGAAAACGCCCAGGCGCTGATTGAAGCGGTGAAGCATCATCCCAGAGGGAAATATGTCTCGTTGCTGACTAACTGGTGTGGTGAATACTCTTCTCAGGAAGCCCGAAAATTGTTCAGCGAAGCGGGACTGCCCACCTATCGTACACCGGAAGGCACTATTACAGCCTTTATGCACATGGTGGAATACCGCCGTAACCAGAAGCAACTGCGAGAAACGCCAGCACTGCCGACAAACCTGACGTCAAATACCACAGAAGCGCATAAGCTATTGCAGCAGGCCATTGATGAAGGTGCGACATCACTGGATACTCATGAAGTGCAGCCGATTCTGCAGGCCTACGGCTTGCAGACGTTGCCGACCTGGATTGCCAGTGACAGTGCAGAAGCTGTGCATATCGCCGAACAAATTGGCTATCCGGTTGCGTTAAAACTGCGCTCTCCGGATATTCCGCATAAGTCTGAAGTTCAGGGGGTCATGCTGTACCTGCGTACGGCAAATGAAGTTCAGCAGGCGGCCAATGCCATTTTTGATCGCGTAAAAATGGCCTGGCCCCAGGCGCGAATCCACGGCCTGTTAGTACAAAGCATGGCCAACCGTGCAGGTGCGCAAGAGTTGCGTGTGGTGGTGGAACACGATCCGGTATTTGGCCCTCTGATTATGCTTGGCGAAGGCGGTATGGAGTGGCGCCCTGAAGAGCAGGCCGTCGTTGCACTGCCACCGCTAAACATGAACCTGGCGCGCTATTTAGTGATTCAGGGAATAAAGAATAAAAAAATCCGCGGTCGCAGCGCGCTACGTCCACTGGATGTCGCGGGTTTAAGCCGGTTGCTGGTGCAGGTTTCGAACCTGATCGTCGATTGCCCGGAGATTCAGCGTCTGGATATCCATCCGCTGCTCGCATCTGCTGACGAATTCACTGCGCTGGATGTGACGCTGGATATCGCCCCTTTCGAGGGCGATAACGAAAGCCGACTGGCGGTACGTCCTTATCCGCAACATCTCGAAGAATGGGTGGAGATGAAAAATGGCGAACGTTGTCTGTTCCGCCCTATTCTCCCAGAAGATGAACCGCAACTTCAGCAGTTCATTTCCCAGGTCACGAAAGAAGATCTTTATTATCGTTATTTTAGCGAGATCAACGAATTCACTCATGAAGATTTAGCCAACATGACGCAGATCGACTACGATCGGGAAATGGCGTTTGTTGCCGTACGTCGTCATGATCGCACCGAGGAGATCCTCGGCGTCACGCGCGCGATCTCCGACCCGGATAATATCGACGCAGAGTTTGCTGTACTGGTGCGCTCTGATCTCAAAGGATTCGGTTTAGGGCGTCGGTTAATGGAAAAATTGATTGCTTATACTCGGGATCACGGACTGAGACGCCTTAATGGTATTACGATGCCAAACAATCGCGGCATGGTGGCACTGGCCCGAAAGCTCGGGTTTGAGGTTGATATCCAGCTCGAAGACGGCATTGTTGGGCTAACGCTTAATCTTGCCCAATATGAGGAATCGTGAGTAAGGTACTGGAAATGTTGACCACTTTAATGGGTACTGATGTTATCATTGCCCGCTTATGTCGTCTGCATAGTACAGAGGACCCTTCAATGAACAGAGAAGAAATGCACTGTGATGTTGTCAAAATTTAAGCGTAATAAACATCAACAACACCTTGCCCAACTACCTAAGATTTCTCAGTCAGTTGATGATGTAGATTTCTTTTATACTCCCGCTAATTTCAGGGAGACACTGCTGGAGAAAATAGCCAGCGCGACACGACGTATTTGCATTATTGCCCTGTATCTTGAACAGGATGATGGCGGCAAAGGCATACTCGACGCGCTTTATGCGGCTAAACGGCAGCGTCCTGAGCTGGATGTCCGGGTGCTTGTCGACTGGCATCGTGCGCAGCGTGGGCGTATTGGCGCAGCAGCGTCTAACACCAACGCTGACTGGTATTGCCGAATGGCGCAAGAAAATCCAGGTATCGACATTCCCGTCTACGGCGTACCGGTTAACACGCGGGAAGCACTTGGCGTCCTGCATTTTAAAGGCTTTATCATCGATGACAGCGTCATCTATAGCGGCGCAAGCCTGAACGATGTTTATCTGCATCAACATGATAAATACCGTTACGACCGTTATCATCTCATTCGCAATACGCAAATGGCGGACATCATGTATGAGTGGGTCACTCAGAATTTGATGAACGGCCGTGGCGTGAACCGTCTGGATGATATACACCGTCCGAAAAGCCCTGAGATTAAAAATGACATCCGGTTGTTCCGCCAGGAGCTACGCGATGCGTCATACCATTTTCAGGGGGATGCCGATAACGAACAACTGTCCGTGACACCGCTGGTCGGATTAGGGAAATCCAGTCTGCTGAACAAGACGATTTTCCATCTTATGCCGTGTACGGAGCACAAGCTCACTATCTGTACGCCTTATTTCAACCTGCCTGCAGTCCTGGTGCGTAGTATCATTCAGTTACTGCGTGATGGCAAAAAGGTTGAGATCATCGTTGGTGATAAAACGGCGAACGACTTCTTCATCCCCGAGAATGAACCGTTCAAAATCATCGGTGCGCTTCCTTATCTTTACGAAATTAACCTGCGTCGTTTCCTGAGTCGTCTGCAGTATTACGTGAATACCGATCAACTTATTGTGCGCCTGTGGAAGGATGACGACAATACCTATCATCTGAAAGGGATGTGGGTCGATGATAAATGGATGCTCATCACCGGTAACAACCTTAACCCTCGGGCCTGGCGTCTGGATCTTGAGAACGCAATTTTGATCCACGATCCCAAACAGGAATTAGCACCTCAGCGTGAGAAAGAGCTCGATCTTATCCGCACGCATACTACGATTGTTAAACATTATCGCGACCTGCAGAGTATTGCCGACTACCCCGTTAAAGTCCGCAAACTGATCCGCCGACTACGCCGCATTCGAATTGACAAACTAATTAGTCGGATTCTGTAAACAAAACCCCGTCCAGTGACGGGGTTTTTCCTGTGGAGGTGTCGGTGCGCTCCTTTATCCTTATTGCTGTTCTGCTTCTTACCGGTTGTAGCCATATGGCGAACGATCGCTGGAGCGGACAGGATAAAGCGCAACATTTTATCGCTTCTGCCATGCTCTCAGCGGCAGGAAATGAATACGCTCAACACCAGGGAATGAGCCACGATCGCAGTGCTGCATTCGGTCTGATGTTTTCCATCAGCCTCGGTGCATCAAAAGAATTGTGGGACAGCCGCCCCGCAGGGAGCGGCTGGAGCTGGAAAGATTTTGCCTGGGATGTTGCAGGAGCAACCACAGGTTACGCCGTCTGGCAAATGGCTCACGACTAAAGGCGCAGACCTTTACCTTTACGGTGTAGCATCAATGAAACAAAAAATGCCACGACAGCCATCGCCGTAACGTACCAGAAGAATGACGTCTCCAGACCAATGGACTTCAACGACAACGCAACATATTCAGCAGATCCCCCGAACAACGCGTTCGCCACGGCATAAGAAAGACCAACCCCTAACGCACGAACCTGTGCCGGAAACATCTCAGCTTTCAGGATCCCGCTAATTGACGTGTAGAAGCTCACGATGAGTAACGCGCACATTACCAGTCCAAACGCGGCATAAGGTGAAGTGACATTCTGTAAAGCGGAGAGAATCGGCACTGTAAAAATAGCAGCCAGCGAGCCGAAACATAACATCGATGTCCGTCGCCCGATTTTATCCGATAGTGCACCAATTAAAGGCTGAATAAGCATGAATACGAACAATGCCGCCGTCATAATTCCGCTTGCTACATTGGCATGCATTCCGGCTGTATTGACCAGGTACTTCTGCATATACGTTGTGAAGGTGTAGAAACAGAGCGAACCTGCAGCCGTAAAACCCAGCACCATCATGAACGCTTTACGGTTACGCCATAATCCCTTCAAAGAACCCGCTTCTTTTAGCGCGCGCGTTTCTTGCTGAGAAGTTTCATCCAGTTGCCGACGTAACCACAACGCGACAATTGCCAATGCCGCACCTAATGCAAATGGTATACGCCAGCCCCATGATCTAAGATCGGCATCATCCAGCGTTTGCTGGAGAACCACAACAACCAACAATGCCAGAAGCTGTCCACCGATCAACGTGACGTACTGGAATGAGGCGTAAAACCCTTTACGACCTTCTACAGCCACTTCACTCATATAGGTTGCACTGGTTCCGTACTCCCCACCAACAGATAAGCCCTGAAACAAACGAGCCAGTAACAAAAGCGCCGGAGCCCAGGTGCCAATTGTCTCATAGCCGGGTAAGCAGGCGATCACAAGCGATCCCATGCACATCATACAAACCGACAACAGCATCGATTTTTTACGGCCGTGTTTATCGGCAATTCGACCAAATAACCAACCACCGATAGGGCGCATCAGAAACCCTGCGGCAAAAACGCCGGCTGTTTGCAAAAGCTGAGTCGTCGTGTTTCCTGATGGGAAGAAAATGTGGGCAAAGTAGAGAGAGCAGAACGAGTACACATAGAAATCAAACCATTCGACCAGATTCCCGGATGATGCCCCTACAATAGCCCATACGCGGCGACGGGTATCGCTGCTTGTCAGCGACCCGCTCGCAGTTACACTGCTTTCAGTCATTAGAATTGTACTCCTGCCAAGGATCCAACCGAGAATATCGGCGCTTATCACTGTCTTATAAAGTGAACAAAATGTTATATAGTTGTTATATATAAATATGTGACAGGAATCTAGCTTTTAATTAGCAGGCCAACGATTTAGGGGTATAAACCAGAGCAGACTCTACTACCCTTGGAGCGGATATGATCTGAAAAGCACTACGCCATCCGGCATTTTCCGCAGTCCGCAGACGCAAAAAAGCCCATCCGTCAGGATAAATGTGACGGGACGTTCAGAGGTTGATGATCTTGGAAAACCGTATCCATTATTGAATCTGGCGTATACCGGAAAATAAGAGATCCAGTACGGTTTTTATTGCCGGAGATCGCTGTGTCTGTGGTTCTCTGTAACCCGGATAAAGTGTGTAAAAGTCCCCCTCCGGTACATTTGGATTGCCTGATGGCGCTGCGCTTATCAGGCCTGCACGTCGGATATGGACTGATAAAATCTGCTCAATCCGGCATTTCCCCGGACCACAGACGCAAAAAAGCCCATCCGTCAGGATGGGCTTCTTCACTTATTTAATGCCTGGCAGTTCCCTACTCTCGCATGGGGAGACCCCACACTACCATCGGCGCTACGGCGTTTCACTTCTGAGTTCGGCATGGGGTCAGGTGGGACCACCGCGCTACAGCCGCCAGGCAAATTCTGTTTCCAGCACACATTCACTTCCGTTCATGCACGCCGGTTTAATCTGTTATCAAGCCTACTTCTTGCGTCTCTCA